>DASXVK010000660.1:0-25856 GCA_036504295.1 Polyangia bacterium | reverse complement strand
GTCGGGTCGCCCCGGGGGTTACCCCCCGGGGCTCCCACGGATCCGGACGTGCGGATTTCCCGCATCCGGCTCTTCAGGTCACGGCTTCGTTGCGCGCGTAGACGCTGTGCACGATCCGCGGCGGCGGCAGCGGGTAACGCTGCAGGAGCGCCTTGAACCGGGCCCAGTACATGCGTGCTCGCTGGCTACGGCGATCCAGCCATTTCCGCCAGATCGCCGCCACGGCACACGCGAAGCGTTGCAGGGCGCGTATGTTGCCGGTGATGCCGTAATACGCGTAATGCCCCTGGAGCTTGCGCGAGAGCCTGCGGTGCTGTTCGCGGACCGACTGGTGCCGGTATCGCCGGCACCACTGTGCTACGGCCTGGAGTGCGCGACTGAGACGACGCGACATCGTCCGCCGCCGGATCACCCAGCGCCCACGGTGGGACAGCCCCCAGTGATGCGTGAAGCCCAGCAGGTCGAAAGTGCCCGGACGCCGTCGTGGCCGCGGGGACGCCCCCGTCGGCGGGCGCCGGAATTCGATCAGTCGGGTCTTCTCCGGGTGAAGCGTGAGTCCGTACTTGCCGAAACGACGCGGCAGCACTTCGTACACGCGGCGCGCATCTTCCTCGCGCGCGAAGACCAGGACGAAGTCGTCGGCATACCGCACGAGGTGCGCCGAGCCACGCAGCCGCGGTTGCACCTCGTGCACAAACCACTCATCCAGGACCTCATGCAGGTAGATGTTCGCCAGCAGCGGCGAGATCACGCCGCCTTGTGGGGTGCCCTCGTCGGGGTATCGCACTTCCCCGCCTTCGAGCACCCCGGCTTGCAACCATTTGTCGATCACGCGTCGGAGCACGCCGTCGCGTACCCGCTGGTCGAGGAAGCGTCGCAGGTGCCCATGGTCCAGGGTGTCGAAGAAGCCCTGGATATCCACCTCCAGCACCCACCCTCCCCCCATCTTCGTCAGTTGCTCCCACAGCGCTTGCAGCGCCAGGTGTGCCGAGCGGCCAGGCCGGAAGCCGTACGAGCACGGCCGAAACTCCTGCTCGTAGATGGCCTCCAGCACCAGCGCCACCGCCCTCTGTAGGACCTTGTCCTCAAAGGTCGGGATCCCGATGGGCCGCGTCTTGCGACCGTCGCCCTTCGGGATGTGCACGCGTCGGACGGGCGGTGCGTAGTAGGTCCCGGACTTGAAGCGGTCCAGCAGCGACTGGAGGTTCTCTTCCAGGTGCGCGGCATAGTCCGCCGCCGTCTGGCCGTCCACACCGGGCGCCCCGTCTTTCCGCGTCACGCGGTACGCCTCGCGGAGCCACTCGAGGTCGATGTGGTGAGCGAGGGTCGTGAGCGGCTCCTGCCGCCGCCTCGCCAGCTCCACTATCCGTAGCAGTTTCGTGGAGACGCCGCTGGGGCTCTGGGTCCCCGACATCTGTCCCTCCTACGGTTCCGTTGACCCGGCCGCCTCCTTCCCTCCACAGGGTCCTCCGGGGGCGAGTTCCCCTGCTTCGCCGGTACTATGAGGGGCTCCGACGTCCTGCCATCCGTCTCGCCGCGCTTCGTTGCCTTCGCTTGGCGATACCGCCGTGCGCTCGCTCGCTTCGCTCCCGTGCCGGCGGAGCGCTTGCCGACGCGGGCCTGGGCTTGGTCACCGGGGGCCCACCCGGCTGTCTGGGACGACGGAGATGACAGGACCTCCCAGGTTCCTGGAGGACCCCGATGTACACGCGCCGCGCTCTTTGACCCCGGCGGGGCCGCGGCGTCTCGCCCCCAACTCAATGGGACGACGCCCACGGTGCTGCCTTCGACGGCATAAACAGTCTCGGCCCCCGCGACTGGAAACCTTTCGGGGCTCTATCACGCGGCTCGCACACTCCCTGTGTACGCTTCGCAGGCGAGGTTACCCTCGCGCCACGCAACACTCGGTTCCGGCTGGTGGCCAACCTTTGCCGGGCGGGGGTGAGTACCCGCTGGGTCCTACGAGAGGTTTCTCTGGCCTTGATCCTCCTCTCCCAGGCTTCGCCTGGCGCACCTATCGCCATATTCAAGTTGGCGGCACGGTGCCCCTTCGCGGCCGTTGCGCGCCCCGGCGCGCCCGCGGCGGTGACTACCGCCAGCTGATGATGTCGATCTGGCACATGCCGTTGGCGATGACGCCGTGGCCGGGGGTGCGGATGACGCGGTTCGCGATGGTGATGCGGTCGAGCCCGTTGCAGACCACCGCCCCACCGTGGACCGGCTCCGCCACGACCACCGAGCTGGCGGCCGCGACGAGGACGGCGACCTACCCGACCGGCGCGGGCGGAGGTTACCGCGCGCTTACGCCGCCCCCGCGGCCGCCTTCGTCTCGTCCGGCGCCGGCGGCGCGTCGAGCGCCCGGACGTCGGAGCCGTCCGCGGCCACGCCGCCGAGCAGCTCGAACGGGTTCTCGAGCGTCTCCCGCACGGCGTCGATGCCGAACTTCGCGTTGAAGCCGTCCTCGATGCGCTCGTCGTAGCTGAAGCGTAGCGGCATCACCTTGCGAACGACGACCTTGCCGTCCTCGACCAGCGCCCGCTCCTCGACCTTGCCGACCATCAGGAAGAGCGGGCAGGTGCCCCACTCGTAGAGGTGGTGGAAGCCCGCGTCCATGCCGACGCTGCCCAGGTTCGCGACGAAGACGCTGGTGTACATGGCGTCGCCCTTGATGAAGGCGCCCGGCAGGATGCCGTGGTAGTCGAGCCAGCGCAGCAGGCGCACGCCGAGGTTCAGCACCGGGCGGGGCAGCTTGGTGAGGAACGAGAGCTCGTTGTCGCTGTAGGTCTTCTCGCCCGAGCGCTCGCGGGTGATCTGGGCGTTGATGCGCCCGCACAGCTCGACGAAGGTCTCGCCCGCCGGCATGACGAGCTTGACCGCGGAGAGCTTGGCCTCGCGGTCGAGCTGCTTGCGCTTCATGCTGAACGTGATCTCGCGCTCGTGCCGGCGATAGAGCCGCCGCCCGACGCAGAAGACGTTCATCTTGGGCACGAGAGCCAGCCCGCGCGCGACCCCGGCCACCAGGCAGTGCGTGACGTCGACCGGGAACCGCGTGCGCACCTGCTCGAGGTACTCGAGGAGGCGCTCGGCCCGCGCGAAGGTGTCGTAGAAGACGATCGACTCGTTTCGCCCCTGCATGATGTACGGCATCATGCGGCGGAACGGATGCAGCTTGTGGATGAAGGTGCCGTCGGGCCGCGAGGTCCTGCGGTTCAGCAGCACCCAGCCGAGGAACAGCACCGCGCAGACGATCAGCAGGACCATGGTCATCGGAGTCTCCGTCGGACGTGGCACGACGCACGCCGCGGCCGGGAGGCTATCACAGTCGGGCGCGCGCTGCAGCGGGGCGCGCTGCAGCGGCGCGCGAACGCCGCGATGGCCGCACGCGACAGACGCGGCGGACCGTCAGGGGAGGTGCGCGTGATCTGTCTCAGGTATGGCTTCGCCGGGCTCGCCCTGGCCGCGCTGGGCGTGGCCGGCTGCGCCCCGGCCGCCCCGGCGGGCGAGACCGCCACGACGACCAGGCCGCTGCGAGGCGCGGCCAGGGCGCAGCCGATCATCTTCGCGCGGGTGCACGCCGAGGCGGGCAAGCTCGAGCTGCGCGGCGTGGACGTGCGGCGCGGCCACCCGAGCAAGCCGGCGCGGGGCGCGGCGCCGTTCGCGCTGGTGCTGCGCGACGCGCAGGGCGAGGAGCTGTTCCGGGTGCCGTTCAGCGTCCCGCGCGCGCGCCTGCCGGATCCGCCGCCTCCTCACGGGGCCAGCCGCCCGCTCCCGGCGGACGTCTGGGACTTCGCCCTGCAGGCGCCGTGGCTCCCGGCGGCGCACCACGTGGCCCTCGAGGATCAGGGAGCCCCCGGGCAAGCCCTCGCGGTGGCGCCCGTCCCGCCGCCGCCCCCGGTCCCGCGCCCCGATCCGCCGCTGCCGGAGATCGTGTATGACGGGTGCTCCGGCGACCCGGCCGGGTGCCTCGAGATCCTCTTCATCGCCGGGGACTACGGCGTCGCCGACCTCCCCGCCTTCGCCGCGACGGTCGCGGCGCATACGTCCTTCCTCCTCACGGTCGAGCCCTACGCGATCAACGCGGGGCGGATCACCGTGCGTCGCCTCGACCACACCACCGACCTGCAGTGCTCCGGGGGGTTCTGCGTCTGGTGCGACGACGCGGCGGTCTACGATGCGGCCGCGGCGGCGCCCTACGACGAGATCGTGGTGCTCAACCAGGGCGGGGCGGGGCAAGGCTGCGGCGACATCACCGTGGGCGGCGGCGGGCCGAGCAGCTACGCGCGCATCATGCTCGGCGGCACCACCGAGAGCGAGGGGGCGCACCTCACGGTCCACGAGCTCGGCCACAGCTTCGGCGGCCTGCGCGACGAGTACATCGTCGGCTGGGACGAGCCCGAGGGCCCCAACTGCGACGTGGACGGCTGCGAGGCGTGGACCGGCGTGGCCGGCACCGGCTGCTTCCCCGGCTGCATGCGGACGAGCTTCTTCAAGTCGTCCGAGAGCTGCCTCATGGAGGTCTACACCCGCGACGCCTACTGCCCGGTGTGCCGCGCCGCGGTGGCGAGCCTGCTCGCCTGCCTCGGCGCCGACTGCTCCGGGGCCGCGCCGCCGGGCGAGTGCGACACCGGGCCGGCGGTCTGCGACAACCGCACGGGCGGCGCGTGCGGGTACGCCCACCAGTCGAACGGCACGACCTGCGGCGCGGACCGGTGCAGCGCCACCTGCCATTACGGCGCCTGCTCGACCGCGAGCCCGGTGGTCTGCCCGCCCCCGGCGGCGTGCCGGCAGCCGGGGCAGTGCGACCCGGCGCGGGGCTGCGTGTACGAGCCCATGGCCGACGGCACCGCCTGCGACGACGGCGACCTCTGCACGGTAGGCGACACGTGCCGGGGCGGCGCCTGCATCGGCCAGGACGTGACCTGCCCGGCCGCGGGGCCGTGCCTGCGCGCCGGCTGGTGCGATCGGGCGACCGGCCTGTGCGGCTACTCCACGCCGGCCGACGACGGCACGCCCTGCGACTCGCCCTGCGCCACCGGCGGCCACTGCCGGGACGGCGCGTGCCACGGAGGCACCCCGCGCTCGTGCGACGATCACAACCCGTGCACCTATGACACGTGCGGCGACGACGGCGGCTGCCGCCACACGCGCCTGACCGGCACCGTCTGCGCCACCGGCGGCGCGTGCCACGACGGCGTGTGCCAGGACGGCACCTGCGTGGCGGCCGACGCGGGCTGCGGCCCCGATGGCGGTCCCGACGGCGGCGCCGACGGCGACGGGGCGCGCGGCGGCGGCGGAGCCTGCGCGTGCGCCGCGGCCGCGCCCGGCGCGGGGGGCGCGCCGTGGCTCGTCATGGCGCTGGGGGCCGCGTGGCGGCGCGGCCCGCGTGCGCGGCGCGGACGGCCCGGCTACGCTCGGTCACCCCGGCGCGGGGATCGCGCGCCTACTTCAGCGCCTCCTCCAGCACGCGGGTGAGCTCGTCCTGGGGCGTCGCGCCCAGGAGGACGCGCCGGATCGTGCCGTCGCGGCCGATGACCACCGCGTGCGGCAGCTCCTTGACGCGGTAGAGGCTCGCGATGGGCCCGTCGTCGAGGACGATCGGGAACTTGATCCCGCCCTCGGCGACGAAGTCCGCCACCGCCGCCTTGGCCGACGGGCCCTCGATGTTGACGCCCACGATCACGAGCCCCCGCGGCCCCAGGGTGTCGCCGACGCGCACGAGCGTCGGCACCTCGGCGATGCAGGGCGCGCACCAGGTGGCCCAGAAGTCGAGCAGCACCACCTGGCCGCGCAGCGCGGCCAGGTCGAGCTGCCCGCCGGCGAGCGTCGCGCCGCGGAAGGTCGGCGCCGGCGCGCCCACCGCGGCCCCGCCGGGCGGCCGCAGCCCGCGCACGCTGCGGGCGATCCACACCCCGTTGAGCGCGAAGAGCGCGAGCAGCACCGCGACCGCGATCACCGCCCGCCGCCGCGCCCGCGCCCGCGGGTCCGCCGCCGCGCCTCCCGCGCCGCCTGCCGCCGCCGCCGTCATCCCGACTTCTTGTTCGCCAGCTGCTTCTTGGCCGTCGTCGCGAGCGCGGCGGGGATGCTCTTCGAGCGGGCCACGCCGCGCAGGTCGTTCTCGCGCAGGAACTGCAGCAGCCGCATCGCCGTCGCGAGCGGGCACTTGGGGTTGCTCACCAGGTTCACCTTCACCTGGTAGTTCTTCAGGTACTCGCGCCGGCTCGCGATGTAGCGCACGACGTCCTCGGCCAGCGCGCGGTTCGCCGAGTAGCGCGCGACCTCGTTGTCGCTCACGGCCGGCGAGCGGATGGCCGCCAGCGCGACCTGCTTGTTCGAGTCGCGGATGAGGACCGCCCGGTGGAACGCGGTGCCGACGGTCGCGAGGCGGATCTTGGCCGAGAGCTTCAGGTTCTTGATCGACTCGATGGTGACGCGCTTGGGATCGCGCGCCTCCTCCTCGGCGCCCTCGAGCAGCTCGCCGACCGTCTCGTCGGTCTCGTCGCTGTCGCCCTCGCCGAAGGCGTCGGCGCCGGCGTCGATGGCCTCGCGGAAGATGTCGTCCTCGAGCGCCGCGACCTCGGGCTCCTCGGGCGCCACCTGCGGCGCCGCGCTCAGCGCCGCGATGATCTCCCGGTAGCCGGGGATCTTGTCGAGCTCGACGCCGTGGCGGGCGCACAGCTCGACCAGGCGGTCGACCGTGGACATGCGGGCGCGGCGGTTGAAGTAGAGCGCCTCGACGATGGCCGGGGTGCGCAGGCAGCGCTCCTCGGCGGCGGCGATCATCTCGAGCTCCCGCTCGTCGCACACGCCGGCGAGGTAGGCGAAGGTGTCGTCGTGCGTGTTGCGGTTGAGCAGGACCAGCTCGACCATCTCGGGCCGGCCCTTCACGAGCCGCGCGAAGTAGTGCAGCACGCGCGCGTCATCGGCGCCGGCGAGGCCGCCCTGCAGCACGCGCTCGGGCAGCCCGGCGGCGCTCTTCTGCGCCGCCTCGGCGAGGGTGGCGTCGGTCTCGAGGCCGACCTGGTAGAGCGCCGTGATGAGGTCCTGGGGGCCGAGCGGAGCCAGCCCGCGGGCCGCCATCAGCTTGAGCGCGGGTGGGGACTGCGGGCCAACGACGCGGCGGAGCGCGTCGGACAGGCGCTCGGGCTCGAGGGGGGTCAGCTCCAGCGGCATGAGGGGATTGTAAGCCGCCGCGAGCGCGGTGTCAGGAGGAAGGCTTGGGGCTTGGGGCGTGAGGCCTGAGGGATCGAGGCGGACGCGAAGCGGAGGCTAGTCCTCCTCCTCGGCGATCTTCGCCTCGGCGATGATCTTGTCGGCGAGGTTGCCCGGGAGCTCGTCGTAGTGCGACATCTCCATCGTGAAGCTGCCCCGGCCGGCGGTGATCGAGCGCAGGTCGGCGGCGTACTTCAGGCACTCGCTCATGGGCACGTTCGCCATGATGACCTGGTTCTTGCCCCGGGCCTCCATGCCGAGCACGCGGCCGCGCTTCTGGTTGATGTCGCCCATCACGTCGCCCATGTTCTCCTCGGGGCACGTGATCTCGAGCTTCATGATCGGCTCGAGGAGGATCGGCTTGCACTGGCGGAAGGCCGCCTGGAAGCCCTTCGACCCGGCGAACTCGAACGAGCGCGCGTCGGAGTCGACGTCGTGGTACTTGCCGTCGGTGAGGGAGACCTTGACGTCGACGACGGGGTAGCCGGCGACGACGCCCCGGGTCATACGGTCGCGGATGCCCTTCTCGACCGCCGGGATGAACTGGCGCGGGATGGAGCCGCCGAAGATGGCGTCCTCGAACTCGAACCCGCTGCCGCGGGCCGTCGGCTCCATGTCGAGGTAGCAGACGCCGAACTGGCCACGGCCGCCGGTCTGCTTCTTGTGCTTCCCTTCGACGCCCTTGACGCGGCCCTTGATCGACTCGAGGTACGGGACCTTCGGCGGCGCGAGCTCGACCTCGACGCCGAGCCGCTTGAGCTTCTCGATCGCCACCTCGACGTGCCCCTGGCCCATGCCGGAGAGCAGCATCTCCTTCGAGGTCGGGTCGCGGGTGACCTTGAGCGCCGGGTCCTCGGCGATGATGTCGGCCAGCTTGGTCGCGACCTTGTCCTCGTCACCCTTCGACTTGGGCTTGAGCGCGAAGGAGATGACCGGGTTCGGGATGAACGGCTCGGGCAGCTTGATCGGCGCCTTGTCGTCGCACAGCGTGTCGCCGGTCTTGGTGTCCTTGAGCTTCGCGAGGCCGACGATGTCGCCGCAGGCGGCCTCGGCGACGGTCTCGCGCTTCTTGCCGATGAGGACGTAGAGCGAGCCGGCGCGCTCCTTGGCGTCGCGCGTCGAGTTCAGGATCGTGGCGTCGCTGACCAGCTTGCCCGACATGATGCGCATGACGGAGACGCGGCCGATGTCGGCGCCGATGGTCTTGAAGACCAGGGCGCTGAGCGGCTCGGCCTCGTCGGGCTTGCGCTCGATCTCGCCGTCCTTCGGGTCGGTGCCCTTGACGGGCGGCCGCGTCGCCGGCGACGGGAACGAGGTGGCGATGAGGTCGAGGATGAGCTGGGCGCCGACGTTCCGCGCGCCCGAGCCGCACAGCACGGGGAAGAGCTGCCGCTTGGCGATGGCGGTCGTGAGGCCGCGCGCGATCTCCTCCTCGGAGAGCTCGAACGTCTCGAGGTACTTCTCCATCAGCGCGTCGTCGGCGGCGGCGATGGCCTCGACCAACCCCTCGCGCGCCTTCTTGGCCGCGTCGGCGAGCTCGGCGGGCACGTCCCCGACCTTCACGTCGCGCCCCTCGTTGTCGAAGGTGTAGGCCTTCTGCGAGAGCACGTCGACGACACCGCTGAACGCGGCCTCGGCGCCGATGGGGAGCTGGAACGCGAAGCACTTGTCGCTGAGCGTCTTCTTGATCTCGGCGAGGACGCCGTCGAAGTCCGCGCGCTCGCGGTCCATCTTCGAGATGAAGAGGGCGCGCGGCAGGTTCGTCTCCTCGGCGTACTGCCACACCTTCTCGGTCCCGACCTGCACGCCGTCGGGGCCCGAGACCAGCACGAGGGCGGCGTCGGCCACGTTCATGGCCGCGCGGGTGTCGACGTAGAAGTTGGTGTCCCCGGGCGTGTCGAGCAGGTTGATCTTCGTCTTCTTCCACTCGAACGAGGCGACGGCGGTGGTCAGCGTGATCTTGCGCTTGAGCTCCTCGGGCTCGTAGTCGAGGGTGGAGTTGCCCTCGTCCACGCTGCCGAGGCGGGTGTTCACCTTGGCATCGAAGAGGAACGCCTCAGCCAGGGAGGTCTTGCCGGCGCCCCCGTGGGCCACGAGCACCACATCGCGGATGTCTTTCGTGTCGAACTTCTTCATGAGCTCCTCGCAAGATGGCCGCTTGCCGGAGAGGGCCGGGGACCGCGGCCGGGTGAAAATCCGTAGCGCAATCAGGTATAAGGGTCAAGCTCGATTCGGGTGACTCCGGGTGCCCGCACGGCCCGGCGCCGGCGGGGGCCCTGGGGCTCACCGGTTCCGCTCGAAGATGATGCGCAGCCCCTGCATCGTCAGCATCTCGTCGGTGGCCTCGATAGTGCGCGACTCCCGGGCGATGAGCGGCGCCAGGCCGCCGGTCGCGATGACCCGCGTCTCGGCGTCGAGCTCCCGCGTCATGCGGGCCACGATCTCGTCGCACAGGCCGGCGTAGCCGAAGACGAGCCCCGCCTGCATCGAGGCGATCGTGTTCTTGCCGATCACCGACCGAGGCCGGACGATGTCGACCCGCGGCAGCTTGGCCGCGTGGGTGTAGAGCGCGTCGGCGCTGATGAGGATCCCCGGCGCGATCACGCCGCCGAGGTACTCGCCGCGGGGCGTCACGGCGTCGAAGGTCGTGGCGGTGCCGAAATCGACGACGATGCAGGCCTGGTGGTAGCGCTCGTAGGCGGCCACCGCGTTGACGATGCGGTCGGCGCCCACTTCGCGCGGGTTCTCGTAGAGGATCGGCATGCCGGTCTTGATGCCCGGCCCGACCACGAGCGGCGCGAGCCTGAAGTAGCGCTTGAAGAGCTCCTCGATGGGGAAGAGCACCGGCGGCACGACCGTCGAGATGATCCCCGCCGTGACCGTCGGCCAGGGCAGCTCGGACATGGCGAAGAGCTCGCGCAGGAGCACCGCGTACTCGTCGAAGGTGCGCCCGTGCGCGGTCTCGATCCGCCACTGGGCGGCGAGCCGCGCGCCGTCGAACAGGGCGATGCCGGTGTTGGTGTTGCCGACGTCGACGCAGAGGAGCATGCCGGGCCCTCGCTGTGGTGTCAGTTGTACCCGGCGGGCGGGGCGGGGTCAACGCGGGCGCGGGCAACCGTTGCGCCGACCGGCCGATACCAGGGCCGACCACCTTGGAGGTCGTTGATTAGGTGGTCACTTGTGACCATAATGGCGTGTGTGAGAGTGGTGAACGTCAAGGAGCTGAAGGCTCGGCTCAGCGCCTACCTGCGCGAGGTCGACCGCGGGGAGGAGTTCCTCGTAACGGACCGCCAGCGGGTCGTCGCCCGACTCGGCCCGGTCGAGCGCTCGGCGGCCGCGGCGGGTGCCCGGCTCGAGCCGCTCGCCCGTCTGGTTGCGCTCGGCGCGAGGCCACCGCTGCGCGACCGGCGCGCGACCGACTACCGGCGCCCCGATCCCGGCCCCGGCCTGGCCGCGGCGCAGATCGACGCGCTGCTCGACTGGGCCCGCGAGGAGCGCCGGTGAACGTCTACCTCGAGTCGAGCGCCGCGCTGCGCGACCTGCTGGACGGCGCTGACGCGAGCGAGGTGCGCTCGCTCGTGGCGGAGGCCGCCGTGGTCGCGACGTCCCGACTGACGCTGGCCGAGGTGGCGCGCGTGCTGGTCCGGCTGCGGGTCGTCGAGCCCACGATCGCCGCGGCGGTGGCCGCGCGCGAGGCGCAGCTCCAGGCGGAGAGCGAGCTGTGGGCCATCCTGCCGGTGGACGAGGAGATCTGGGCTCGGTGCGCCCGGCCGTTCCCCGTGGAGCCGATCCGCCTGCTCGACGCGGTGCACCTGGCGAGTATCGAGAAGCTCTCGGCGGCCCTCCCCGCCCTCACCGTGATCTCGATGGACGACCGGGTGCGACGCAACGCTGCCGCGCTCGGGTTCGCGGTCCGGCCCTGACGCGCCGGGACCCGAGCTCACGGCGCCTTCGTCAGGTACTCCTCGACCCCCAGCCACTCGTCGTCCGTGAGCTGGACGTGGACGCGGCCGCGGTGGACGCCGCGGACCGCGGCCCAGCGGGCGGCCGCGATGGAGCCGGCCTGGGGCGCGGCGTGGCAGCGGTCACACAGGCCGCCCACGGTGCGCGCCGCCGGCGAGGTGGCCGCGGGCCCGCAGGCGGGGCCGCCCGTGAGCGCGAGCAGCAGCAACGGCGGTGCGACGACGGCGAAGCGGGACCAGGGCACGGGGATCCTCCGGGGTCGGGATCCAGGTGAGATGCTCCGCCCCACGCGCGCGCCTCGCCGGCCCGCCGCCCGAAAAACTTGCGCCCGGCCGTCGTGCGCCTACGATCTTTCCCGTGGAGCTGTCCGTCAAAGCGCTGCTGGCGACTGGCCTCGTGACCCCGGACCACCTCGAGACCGCGCTGCGCGCCCACGCGCGCGAGGGCGGCTCGGTGCTGCGCCACCTGCGCGAGGTCGGCGAGTTCACCGACGAGACGCTGTGCGACGTGCTCGCGAGCGCCACCGGCCTGCCGCGGGCCCGCCCCGCCGACCTCGAGGCGGCGGACGCGAAGGCGCTGGCCGTCGTGCCCGCGGACCTGTGCCGCGACGTGCGGGCGCTGCCGCTGCGGATCGACTGGTGGGGCGATCTCGTCATCGCCATGGCCGACCCGTTCGACGAGGCCGCCCGCGCCGAGCTGGAGTTCGCGACCGGCCGCTCGCTGCGCGTCGAGCTCGCGACCGAGGCCGCGCTCCTCGCCGCCCTCGCGCTGCACCACCGCCCGGTGTCCGAGGACGCCCCGCAGTTCCTGTACGACGACGACCTCGGCGACCTCTTCGCCGCCGCCTGCGCCGACGAAGCCGACATCCTCGACGTGAGCGAGATCGAGCTCGTCGAGCCCCCCGCCCGCCGCGGCAACTGACGCCGGCGCCACCCCGTCGCGCGTCCGCCGCGGCCGCGCGCTCACGGCTCGCGGACCAGCAACAGGTTCTCGCCCCGCTGGTACTGGCGGAACTCCAGGCGACTCGTGGCGCGGTAGAACGCGGTGCTGCAGCCGGGCCGGATCCAGTCGTGCAGCTCGATGCAGATGGCCCCCACCCGGTCGAGCCACGCCTCGGTCCCGCTGGCGAAGATCTCCTTCTCGGCCCCCTCCACGTCCATCTTCAAGAGGTCGATGCGGTCGGCGCCCGCCATCGTCATCACCGCCGGGACGGTGAGGCCCGGCACGGTCGCGACCGCTGGCGTCTCGGGCTCACCGACGCGGTACGCCCAGTGCGCCCACGCGCCCTCGTCCGGGTTGGCGACGGCGACGGGGGCGCTCCGGCCCCACAACGCCGCCTGCACCGGGAGGATGGCCGGGTAGGCCTGCGTGTTGCGCACGAGCTGCGCGAAGTTCGCGCGCTCGGGCTCGAGCGCGACGACACGCGCGGAGGGGAACCGCCGCGCGAGGTAGATCGCCGAGAAGCCCACGTTCGCGCCGGCGTCGACGATCAGACCGGGGGCCTCGAAGGGGTACGGCAGGTCGTACTCGTCCTGCACGAAGATCTTCTCGAACGTGATCACGTCCGACGTCCGGGCGCGTAGCCGCAGCGGCGCCGGGAACCCGGGGAGCTGCAGCCGGACCTCGCCGCCGGCCCTCGCGGCCCGCAGCAGCAGCAGCGGCCCGCGCAGGGCGCCGAAGGCGCGCACGTACTTGAACGCGCGCGCCGCCGCGGTCAGCGGGTCGCCGGGGACGAGAGCACCCATGGCGGTTGGATGTCGACAGGTCCCCTGCCGCCCCTTGACCGTCCTCCGACGGTCGGGTACCGTCCGCCGCATGGCCGAGAGCACCGCGAAGCGGCACATCTGGCTCCAGCCGGTGGCGCTGCTCACCGCGTGCGCCGCGGCCATGTTCCTCATCGGCTACGCGATCGACTTCCACTTCGCGACCGCGGTGAAGAAGGGCTTCTTCGGCACCCTCTTCGGCTACGACACCGGCACCTGCCAGAACGCCCTCGCGAACCTCGCGCAGGTGATCGCGGCCATCCTCGGCATCGTCATCACCGTCGTCTCCATCATCGTGCAGCTCGCGGCGACCCGCTACACGCCGCGCGTCGCCGAGATGTTCTTCCGCGACCGCACCAACCTCGCCATCATGGCGTTCTTCGTCGTCGCCGGCATCCACTCGCTGTGGGTCTCGATCAGCGTCGGGCAGGACATCCTGCCGCGGGTCTCGATCACGGTGACGATGATCCTCATGACGGCCAGCCTCATCATGCTGGTGCCGTACTTCACGTACGTCTTCGACTTCATGGACCCCGAGCGCGTCATCGCCCGCATCGAGGAGCAGGCGCTCGAGGCGGCGCGCGGCCGCCGCGGCCCGCGCGACCTCGAGACGCGCCAGGCGCGCACGCTGTCGTCGATCGAGCAGCTCGCGGACATCGCGGTCAACGCCATCTCCCAGCAGGACCGGCTCATCGCCTCGGGCGCGGCGAACTCGCTCAAGGACCTCGCCATCCGCTACCTCCCGGAGAAGGGCGCGCTCGAGGCCCCGTGGTTCGAGCTCGGCGCGCGGCTGCGCGTCACCCCGGACTTCGTCGCGATGACCGAGGAGAGCCTCGCCGATCTCGTCACCCGGCGCGTGTGGGTCGAGTGGAAGGTGCTGCGGCAGTTCGAGACGCTCTTCAACGAGTCGGTCTCGGAGATGCGGGAGGTCGCGCGCCTGGTCGCCATCGACACGCGCTACATCGGCGAGGTCGCGCTCCTCAGCGACGACCGGGAGGCGCTCACCCTCGCGATCAAGTTCTTCAACACCTACCTGCGGACCACGATCAACGCGAGCGACGTGCGCACCGCCTACAACGTCCTCAACCAGTACCGGCTGCTCGTCGCCCGCGTGCTCAAGGCCGGCCGCGACGACATCGCCCTCCAGTTCGCCGGCCACCTGCGCTACTACGGCGTGCTCGCGCACGCGCGCCGGCTCGGCTTCATCACCGAGACCGTCGCCTACGACCTCTGCTCGCTGTGCGAGACCGCCTACGACGTCGACTCGAGGCAGCAGCAGGCGATGCTGAAGATCTTCCTCGAGGTCGACAAGGAGTCGGAGAGCGACGAGCAGGAGATCACGCTGCGCGGCGTGCGCAAGGCGCAGATCAAGCTCGCGACCTACTACCTGCAGCGCGGCGCGACCGCCCTCGCGCGCGAGATCTACGCCGACATGGCGGCGGAGAAGCCCGAGCGGCTGCGCTCGATCCGCGACGAGCTGATGGCGATCACGACCAAGGACTTCTGGGAGGTGATCGACCGCGGCTCGAACTTCGATTACCTCGAGCCGCCGCGCAAGGAGCAGCTCACGACCTTCTTCGCCTGGTTCCCCCAGCTCAGCGGCCAGGATCCGCAGCAGCCGCCGGCAGCCGCCGCGGGGTGCGGACCCGGGACCTCACCCCGGGGTCCGGAGCCCATAGACGGCCGGGCCCACCCCACCCCTGGCTGCGCGTGGCGCGACCCAAGTACCCGGATTCACGGATACGCGATGGGGACCTCTTACGCGAACTCACTGGCGTGCCGCTTGCTTGGTGTATGCTGGAGCAGAAGGAGGTGCGCCCGATGCCGCACGCCCGCCGCCGCGTCCTCGTCACCGTGAGCCTGCCGCTCGTCGTCGCGCTCGCCGCCGGCTGTCTCGGCGGCAAGGACCAGCCGCAGTTCACGCTCGCGCGCCGGCCGATCATCGGCGGCACCGTCGACCAGACGCACACCTCGGTGGTCGCGCTCGTCATGTCGAGCGGCTGGAGCGGCGGCTACGAGCAGTTCTGCACCGGCACCGTCATCGCGCCCCGCGCCATCCTCTCGGCCGGCCACTGCATCAGGGAGTCGGGGATCAACCCGACCGACATGTCGATCTTCTTCGGCACCACCGTCGGCTCCGGCGGCACGGTGATCCCGGTCACCGCCGCCTACGTCCATCCGAACTACCGCCTCGCCGCCAACGGCGCGCCCGAGTACGACGTCTCGGTGCTCATCATGGCGCAGGACGCGCCCGTCGCGGCCATGCAGTGGCAGCGCACGACGCTCGGCAACATCAGCGGCCAGACCGTCGAGCTCGTCGGCTACGGCGTCACCAACGCCGCGGCCCAGACCGGCAACGGCACCCGGCGCACCGTCGACCAGGTCGTCGCCGACATGGACGACATGTACATCTACTACCAGGGCAACAACGACGGCACCTGCCAGGGCGACTCGGGCGGCCCGATGTTCCTCGACGAGGGCGGGACCCAGGTCGTCGTCGGTGTCACCTCCTACGGCGACCAGTCGTGCGTGCAGCTCGGCGCCAACACGCGCGTGGACCCGTTCGCCGCCTTCATCACCCAGTACGCCGGCACGAGCACCAGCACCAGGCCGGTCACCGTCTCGATCACCGCGCCGCTGAACAACTCGACCCAGGGCACCGCGTTCAACGTGACGGCGACCGTCAGCAGCACGGCGGGCGTGTCGGGCGCCGACCTGCTCATCGACGGCACCGTCACGCAGAGCCTGAGCGGGTCGCCGTGGACCTTCGAGCTGCTCGGCGTGCCGCAGGGCTCGCACCAGCTCACCGTCCGGGGCCACGGCAGCGACGGCGGCACCGGCGAGGCGAGCATCACCGTCAACGTCGGCACCGTCAGCCCCGTCGGCTGCTCCGGCGCGAACCCGTGCGCCGCTGGCTTCGACTGCATCAACGGCCAGTGCGTCATCCACAGCTCGACCGGCTGCAGCGACGCGAACCCGTGCGCGTACGGCTACGACTGCGTCAGCGGCGCCTGCGTCGAGGCCGGGACGCTGCCCGCCGGCACCGTCGGCGCGTCCTGCACCGCCAACGCCCAGTGCCAGTCCGGCATCTGCGTCGGCGGCGACGCCCCGGGCGGCTACTGCTCGCAGACGTGCGGCAGCGACCACGACTGCCCGCACAGCGCCGCGTGCCAGGACATGGGCGGCATCACGCTGTGCGCCGCGCCGTGGTCGGCCCTGCCCCCGACGGCCGCGACGACCGCGAAGGAGGTCGGTGGCGGCTGCCAGACCGGCGGCCGCGCCGCCGGCCCCGCCGGAACCGCCGCGCTCCTCATGCTCGCGCTCGCCCTCGCCCGCCGCCGCCGCGCCACCTGAGGCGACCGGCAACAGGGAGGCGAGGAGACGGGGAGACGCTCTTGGGTTGGTCGTGCCGAGCGCGCTGGACCTCGGCTCGCGTCAATCACCGCAACCCAACCCGAAGTTCTCCCCGCCTCCCCGCCTCCCTGTAATCCTGATCCCACCCGCCGTCGCGCGCGCCCGAAAGCCCGTTGATCTGCGCATTTGACGGCTCTCGACCAGTCGGGGTACCATGATCCGGGATCATGGAAATCCAGCTCCCTGAGGAATCGGCCCGCATCCTGGTCGTGGATGACGAGAAGGTCATCCGCGAGATCCTCAGTGATTTCCTGACGATGGAGGGGTACCTCGTCCGCACCGTCGAGGACGGCAGCGCGGCCCTGAAGGAGCTGCAGCGGCGCTCCTACAACCTCGTCATCTCCGACCTCAAGATGCCCAACGTCGGCGGCCTCGAGCTGCTCGAGCGGATCGCCGACGCGAACCTGAACGTGGTCGCGGTCATCATGACCGGCTTCGGCACCGTCGAGACCGCGATCGAGGCGATGAAGCGCGGCGCGTACGACTACATCCTCAAGCCGTTCAAGGTCGAGGAGGTGGTGCACGTCGTCAAGCGCGGCCTCGAGCGCCAGCGGCTGCAGCAGGAGAACCTCCGGTTGAAGGAGGCGCTCTCGCTCTACCGGCTCTCCGAGGCGATGACCGCCAGCCGCTCGACCGAGACCATCCTCGACCTGATCCTGCAGACGACGATCGACGAGATGGACGCCGATGTGGTCCAGCTCATGCTCGAGGAGCCGCAGAGCGGCAAGTACGGGCAGCGCTCGATCAAGCTGTCCCAGCGCATGGAGCAGCAGGTCCACGAGGGCGAGCTCAACCTCGACGAGATCCTGGCGCAATACAACGCCGACCGGCCGCTGCTCGCCCACGGCATCAAGGCGCACCGCTACTTCAGCAGGGCCCCGGCGGACCGGCGCCTGGTGTCGTTCTGCAGCATCCCGCTCAAGATGCACCACAAGGTCATCGGGATGCTGAACGCCTACTCGTACACACGCGGCAGCAAGTTCTCCGAGGGGCAGCGCAAGATGCTCGCGATCCTCGGCAGCCGCGCCGCGGCCTCGATCGAGAACGCGCGCCTGTACGAGAGCCTGGTCAACGCGAACGACGACCTGGTGAAGGTGAACACCTCCCTGGAGGAGAACTTCCGCCAGACGATCGTCGGCTTCGCCCGCGCGCTCGAGGAGAGCGACCGCTACACGCGCGGCCACTCGGAGCGGGTGTCGTTCTACGCCCAGCTCATCGCCGAGGGGCTGCGGCTGGGGACGCCGCAGGTGCAGACGGTGGTGCAGGCCGGCTTGCTGCACGACATCGGCAAGATCGGCATCCGCTACGAGAAGCTGAACAAGCCGGGCAAGCTCACGCCGGAAGAGATGGCGATGTTCCGCACCCACCCGGCCAAGGGCAAGCGGATCCTCGAGCCCATCCCCTTCATGCGCGACCTCGTGCCCGGGGCCTTCTGCCACCACGAGAGCTGGGACGGCTCGGGCTACCCGCAGGGGCTGTCCGGCGAGACGATCCCGCTGGTCGGCCGCATCATGGCCATCGCCGACACCTACGACGCGATGACCTCCGACCGCGCGTACCGCCGTGCGCTCGACCACGAGGTGGCCTGCGGCGAGCTCGTGCGCTGCTCGGGGAGCCAGTTCGACACGGAGCTGGTGAAGGTGTTCCTGCGCGAGATCGAGGAGTTCCGGCGCGGGCAGCGGGCCGCCGGCGCCCAGGTGGTGCGTTGACGGCCTGAACGGCGCCCTGCCCCGCGGCGACCCACGGGGTAGAGATGCACGCCGCCGCCCACATCGCGAGGGAGCCGCTGGAGCAGGCGCCGCTCCCCCCCGCTCGACAGGCCCGCTTGCGCCTGGTACCCTCGATCCCCGTCGGCGCGGGCCGACACGAAGGCAGCGCCGAGGTGGCCACGACTCGCCCACAGGATGCCCTGCAGCCCGAGCCGGGCGCCGCGGCCGCCGCGCCGCCGGCGACCGCCGTCCCCGATCGGCAGGATCTCGTCGACGCCTGTCGCCGCGGCGAGCCGCGCGCCTACACCGAGCTGTACCGCACCTACCGCACGCAGATCGCCGGCCACCTCTACCGGCTCCTGGGCGGGCCCGCGGAGCTCGAGGACGCGCTGCAGGACACCTTCATAGAGGCGTTTCGCTCGATCAATCGCTTCCGCGGGGACGCCAAGCTCTCGACCTGGTTGCACGGCATCGCGATCCACATCGCGCTGCGCCGGCTGCGCAGCCGCGGCCGCCAGCTCCCGCAGACGACCATCGAGCCGGCGCCGGTCGTGGCCGACGCCCAGCAGGCGAGCACGCTCGAGGCGCGGCGGCGGCTCGCCCGGGTCGCCGCGATCCTCGATACGCTCGCGCCCAAGAAGCGCATCGTCTTCGTGCTCCACGAGATCGAGGGCCATCCCCTCAACGAGATCGCGAAGCTCGTGGGCGCGCCCGAGATCACGGTGCGCACGCGGCTGCACTACGCGCGCAAGGAGTTCTTCGCGCTCGCCGCGCAGGACCCGATCTTCGAGGGGCTCGCGCCGGCCGAGCCGGCCGACGGAGGCGCGCCATGAGCTGCCGGGCGGACCTGCCGCTCGCGTACGTGGAGGGCCGCCTCGCCGCGGCCGCGCGCACCGCGTTCGACGCCCACCTCGGCGCGTGCGCCGCGTGCAGCGCCGCGGTCGCGCGGCTGCGCGGCGCCAAGGCCGCCCTCGCCGACTGCGCCCGCGCCGGCGCGCCCGAGCTCGACTACGGGCGCGTGCAGGCCGGGATCCTGGCCCAGCTCGACGAGCCCGCCCCGCGCCGCCGGCGCTGGCTCGCGCCGGCCCTCGCCGGCGCCTGCACCATCGCCGCGCTCGTCGTCGGCGCCCGGCTCATGCGCGCGCCCGCGCCCGGCCCCGCCCGGCCGCCAGGGCCGGCGGTGGTCGCGGCCGCGCCGACGCCGCTGCAGGCCGTCCCGATCCTGGTCCAGGGCGACGTGAAGGCGGTGCCCGCGGGCGACGCGCTGTCGCTGCGCGCCTCGCTCGCCGCCGGCGCCGGCGCCCGCGTCGGCGCCGGGCGCCTCGCGCTGCAGATGGGCGAGGGCACGGCCGTGGTCGCCGCACGGGAGAGCGAGCTCGCCCTGCGCGCGCTCGACACCCGCGACGTCATCATCTATCTCGGCCGCGGCAAGCTGTACGCCCAGGTGGCGCACCGCGCCCCCGGCCAGCGCTTCATGGTCGTCACCCCGGGCCACTCGGTCGCCGTGCGCGGCACCCGCTACGCCGTCGAGCGGCTCGCCGCCGCGACCCGTGTCGAGGTCCTCGAGGGCGAGGTCGAGGTGCACACCGTCGGCACCGGCTGGGACGCCGTGGGCGCGCGCGTGCCGGCGGGCACCGTCATCGAGTTCCCCGACGCCGAGTCGCCCGCGCGGATCGTCGGCACGGGCCTCACGGCCGAGCAGCGCGCGAGCTTCACGGCGGCCGCGCGCGCGCCGCTCCTCCCGGGCTTCGACGGCGCCGCGGCCGCGCTCGCCGCGAGCGGCGTCATCGAGCTCGGGGCCAGCCCGCCGGCCGCGGCGACGACCCTCGACCGCGAGCCCCTCGGCCCGTCGCCCGTCGCCGTGCGCGCGCCCTACGGCCGCCACGTCGTCGAGCTCAGCCGGCCCGGCGCCGGCCGCGAGGTGCGCACGATCACCGTCGGCGCCGAGCCGCAGCGGGTGCTCGTGCGGCTCGTGAACCCCGAGGAGGAGAACGCGCGCAGCGCCGAGGTCGCCCGCACCCTGCGCGGCCACCTCAAGGAGCTCCGCCACTGCTACGAGCGCGGGCTGCGCGCCCACCCCGGGATCGCGGGCGTGGCGGAGCTGCGCCTCACCGTCGGCGAGAGCGGCCGCGTGCAGCGCGCCACCGTGGCGCCGGGCTCCGGGCTCCCGGCGAGCGTGGAGGCCTGCCTCGTGGCCGCGGTGAAGCGCCTGAGCTGCTCCAAGGGCTCGCAGGTCACGGTCGCCTATCCCCTCGTGCTCCGCCCCGAGCTCTCCTTCGAAACGCCCTAGCGCCGCTGAAAACTGCAGCGACACTGGCGGCGAATTTCAGCCATCAAAAAACTTGCGATCACACCACAGCGGCGAATACTGAGATCGCGAGCTCGAGCGTGAGCGGGCGAAGGCGGTTGGGGGAGGAATTTGCCCAAGCCGTGCGTCGCTGAGGCTCAAGGAGGAAGTCAACGTGCGGACCATTATCGGTATCATCATCGCGGCGTTCCTGGGCATGGTCGCTGTGCCTGCGTTTGCGGAACCCCCCGCCTCGCAGCCCAGCGGCCAGAAGGTGACCAAGAAGCACAAGAAGCACAACAAGAAGGCGAAGCGGCACGCGCGGCTCAAGAAGCACAACAAGAAGAGCCACCAGGCGCGCAAGGCGACCAAGAAGCACCGTGCCCACAAGCGCGCCAAGGCCCAGAAGGCCAAGGCCACGACCGGCACCGGCGCCGAGTAGGCGCGTTGGGCCGCACCCCGGCGCCGCCCGGCGCCGGGTCCCCCGTAAGGGTGAGCGTCGCCGCGCCGCGGCCGTGATTGGCCGTGCTGGCGAGGTTGACTTCGCCCCCCTTCCGCGCTATACATATGTGCTTCTAGTCTACCGAAATCACACAGCTTTTCGTAGGCTCCGGCACGCATGAACCCCGTCGACCAGCCCCTGACCCTGCTCCCCGTCGCGATCGAGGACGAGATGAAGTCCTCGTTCATGGACTACGCCATGAGCGTCATCGTCGCGCGCGCGCTCCCCGACGCGCGCGACGGGCTCAAGCCGGTCCATCGGCGGATCCTCTACGCCCAGCACATCCTGAACAACACGGCGACGCGCCCGTACATCAAGTGCGCCCGTGTCGTCGGCGACGTCATCGGCAAGTACCACCCCCACGGCGACGCGTCCGTCTACGACGCGCTCGTGCGCCTCGCGCAGTCGTGGAACATGCGGTACCCGCTGATCGACGGGCAGGGCAACTTCGGCTCGGTCGACCCGGATCCGGCCGCCGCCTACCGCTACACCGAGTGCCGCATGACGCGGCTCACGGCGGAGCTCCTCGCCGACATCGACAAGGAGACCGTCGACTGGCAGCCGAACTACGACGACAAGGACGTCGAGCCGACGGTCCTGCCGACGCGCATCCCGAACCTGCTCGTCAACGGCTCCTCGGGCATCGCCGTCGGCATGGCGACGAACATCCCGCCGCACAACCTGCGCGAGGTGGTCGACGGCGCCATCGCCCTCATCGGCAACCCGGCGATCACCATCCCGGAGCTGATGCAGATCATCCCCGGTCCGGACTTCCCGACGGCCGGCTTCATCTACGGGCGCAACGGCATCCGCCAGGCCTACGAGACCGGCCGCGGCCAGCTCACGCTGCGCGCCCGGGCGACGATCGAGGAGAACGAGAAGACCGGCCGCAGCCTGATCGCGGTCACCGAGATCCCGTACCAGCTCGGCACCGACCGCCTCATCGAGAAGATCGTCGAGCTCATCAAGGAGAAGCGGCTCGAGGGCGTCAGCGACCTGCGCAACGAGAGCGACCGCGACGGCATGCGCATCGTCATCGAGCTGCGCAAGGACGCGGTCCCGCAGGTGGTGCTGAACCAGCTGTGGAAGCTCACGCCGCTCGAGACCACCTTCGGCGTCAACATGCTGGCCATCGTCGAGGGCCGGCCGAAGCTGCTCACCATCAAGGACGCCCTCGCCCGCTTCGTCGACCACCGCCGCGACGTCGTGGCGCGCCGCTGCCGCTACGAGCTGCGGCAGGCGCAGGAGCGGGCCCACATCCTGGAGGGCCTCAAGATCGCGCTCGACCACCTCGACGCGGTCATCGCCCTCATCCGCGCCTCGCGCACCGTCGACGAGGCGCAGAGCGGCCTCATGGAGACGTTCGGCCTCTCGGAGCGCCAGTCCAAGGCGATCCTCGAGATGCGGCTGCAGCGCCTCACCGGCCTCGAGCGCGACAAGATCGTCGCCGAGCTCGAGGCCACGCTGGCCGAGATCGCGCGGCTCGAGGCCATCCTCGCGGACGAGGCCCTGCTGATGGCCCTCATCGTCGGGGAGCTCGAGGCGGTGCGCGACCAGTTCGGCGACGAGCGCCGCACGGTGATCGAGGACGCGGTCGACGAGATCAGCCTCGAGGACATGATCGCGCAGGAGGACATGGTCGTCACGGCCAGCCACTCCGGGTACGTCAAGCGCAACCCCATCAGCCTCTATCGGGCGCAGAAGCGCGGCGGCCGTGGCATCACCGGCGCCGGCACGACCGAGGAGGACTTCATCGCCCAGCTCTTCGTGGCGTCGACGCACGACCACATCCTGATGTTCACGAACAAGGGCCGCGCCTACGCCAAGCGGGTGTACGAGATCCCGCAGGGCGGGCGCGCCACGCGCGGCAAGGCGCTCGTGAACCTGCTCGAGCTGCAGGAGGCCGAGCGCGTCGTCGAGATGCAGCCGGTGCGCGAGTTCTCCGAGGGCGCCTACGTCGTCATGGCGACCCGCAAGGGCGTGGTGAAGAAGACCGCGCTCACCGCGTTCCAGAACATCCGCTCGTCGGGCATCATCGCCCTCTCCATCGACGAGGACGACGACCTCGTCGACGTGCGCATCACCGAGGGCACCTTCGACGTGCTCATCGGCACGCAGAACGGCATGGCCATCCGCTTCGACGAGGAGCGGGTGCGGCCGATGGGGCGCACGGCCCGCGGCGTGCGCGGCATCGCGCTGCGTGAGAGCTCCGGCGACGCGGTCGTCGGCATGGCGGCGATCCGGCCGGACTCGGACGAGACGCTGATCACGGTGTGCGAGCGCGGCTACGGCAAGCGCACGCCGCTCGCCGACTACCCGATCAAGAACCGCGGCGGCTACGGCGTCATCACCATCAAGACCACCGAGCGCAACGGCAAGGTCGTCGGCGTGCGCATCGTGCGCGACGACGACGACCTCATGATCATCACCGACCGCGGCAAGCTCATCCGCATGCCCGTCTCCGGCATCCCGCTCATCGGCCGCAACACCCAGGGCGTGCGCCTCATCCGCCTCGAAGAGGGCGAGAAGGTCGTCGCCGTCGAGCGCCTCGCCGAGAAGGCCGAAGGCGAGGACGAGGGGGCCGAGGGCGTCGAGGTGGCGGCCCCGGTCGAGGCGCCCACCGGCGAGCTCGAGTTCGAGGAGCCGGCCGACGAAGAGCCGGAGCCCGAGCCGGAGCCGGAGCCGGACGGGGATGGCGGCGACGAGGGCGGCGGGGCGTAGCTACGGTGCGGTCGACGAAAGGCAACACGGAGACACGGAGGCACGGAGTCCGGAGGGAGTTTTCTGGGGTTGCATGGTCAGCTCGGCGACGGTCGGCGAAATTCCCGCCACTCCAACCCCAGAGACCTCCGTGTCTCCGCGTCTCCGTGTTGCATTTTCCGGCAGCGATGCTGTGCTGACGTGTGAGCGGAGGAGTCTGGGATGAACGAGCGGTCGAGGGAGCTGTACGCGCGGGCGTGCAAGGTGATCCCCGGAGGCGTGAACTCGCCGGTGCGCGCGTTTCGCGCCGTGGGCGGCAATCCGCTGTTCGTGAGCCGGGCCAAGGGCGCGCACCTCTGGGACGCCGACGGCCACGAGTACATCGACTACGTCGGCTCGTGGGGGCCCTGCATCCTCGGCCACGCGCCCGACGAGGTCCGCGAGGCGATCATGGACGCCGCGAAGCACGGCTCCACGTTCGGCGCGCCGACCGAGCGCGAGATCGAGCTCGCCGAGGCCGTCCACGCGGCGGTCCCGTCGATGGCGAAGGTGCGCCTGGTCTCCTCGGGCACCGAGGCGACGATGAGCGCGCTGCGGCTGGCCCGCGGCTTCACCGGCCGGCCGCGGATCCTGAAGGCGGACGGCGGCTACCACGGCCACGCGGACTTCCTCCTCGTCAAGGCCGGCTCGGGCGCGGCGACGCTCGGCATCCCCGGCTCGGCCGGGGTGCCCGAGGGCACGGCCCAGGACACGCTCACCGTGCCCTACAACGACCTCGCCGCCGCGCGCGCCTGCTTCGAGCTCAACGGCAGCCAGCTCGCGGCGCTCATCATCGAGCCGGTCGCCGGCAACATGGGCGTCGTCCTGCCGCGCCCCGGCTACCTCGAGGGCCTCCGGCAGCTCTGCACCAAGCACGGCGCGCTCCTCATCTTCGACGAGGTGATCACCGGCTTCCGCCTCGCCTACGGCGGCGCGCAGGCGCGCTTCGGTGTCACGCCCGACCTGACCTGCCTCGGCAAGATCCTCGGCGGCGGCCTGCCGCTCGCGGCCTACGGCGGCCGCGCCGACGTGATGGACCGCGTGGCGCCGGACGGCGACGTCTACCAGGCGGGCACGCTGTCGGGCAACCCCCTCGCGGTCGCCGCGGGCCTCAAGACGCTCGAGCTGCTGCGCCGTCCGGGCACCTACGAGAAGCTCGAGGCGCTCGCGGCCCGGCTGGCGGACGGCCTCACGCAGGCCGCCCACACCGCCGGCGTCCCGACCTACCTCGCGCGGATCGGGTCGATGATGACGACCTTCTTCACCGGCGCCGACGTCCGCGACTACCAGAGCGCCAAGACCGCGGACACCGCCCGCTTCGGCCGCTACTTCACCGGCATGCTGCAGCAGGGCGTCTACCTGGCGCCGTCGCAGTTCGAGGCCGGCTTCGTCTCCCTCGCCCACACCGAGAAGCTCATCGACCGGACGATCGAGGCGGCCCGCGAGGTGCTGCGCGGCCTGGCGGCGTGAGCGCCGCGCCGCGCCGCTCGGGGGTGCATGTTTTCCGCATACGGTCTTGACGTCTCCATTTGACAGGGGCAAAGGCGCTGTGTTAAGGAAGCCGGGCCCAAGTGGGGACCCCATCGTCCTCCTGGTACCCATGGCGCCCGCGTTGTCAGGAGTGAACCATTCAGGTCGATCGCGACGTCCGGAAGATGTGGGCGGACGCGCTGCGCCACGTCGCGGTGGGGTGGGAGATCATCATCGCGCTGGGGCTCGGGTACCTGCTGGGCTGGTGGCTCGACCGGACCCTGCACACGTCGCCCTGGTTGAAGATCGCGGGGTTGCTGCTCGGATTGGCGGCCGGCGTCAAGGCGCTCGTCCGGGTCGTCCGCCAGTACCGCGAGGAAGTGGGCCCCGATGATCCGCTCCCGCCTGGCGCCGAGAACATGCCGGCTCCGCGGCCGCGGCGACGCCCGCGGCGGCGCCGCCGCACGCCCGCGGACGGCGGCGAGTCGAGCACCTGACAGGGGGACCGTGTGGAGCTGACCCACCTGCGACGGATCGAGCGGCTGAACCTGGTCCTGGCCGGCGTGCTGTGCGCCGCCAGCCTGGTGTTCTGGCGCCGTGACGTGGCGCTCGGCACGGCCCTCGGCGCCGGCCTCGCGGTGGTGAACTTCTGGGCCATCCGGCGCGTGACCGCCCACGTCCTCGCGGGCGTGTCGCAGCGCAAGCAGCTCCTGCTGATGAGCCTCCTCGTCGCCAAGATGACGGCGCTCATCGGCCTCGTGTACGTCATCATCCGGTACGCGCCGGTGCACGTGGTCGCC
>DASXVK010000659.1:0-13021 GCA_036504295.1 Polyangia bacterium | reverse complement strand
CGCGGCCGCGGCCGCCGCCGAGAGGAAGAGGTCGGCGAGGTCGAGGTGGCCGGCGGCCCGGGCCGCCTCGTACAGGGCGGCGCGCCGTTCGTAGGGCAGCGCGGCCGGGTCGGCGAGCAGCGCGCCCAGGGCGAGCAGCGCGAGATCGAACGGCGGCCCGCCCTGCCGGCCGCGGGTGACGATCTGCGCCAGCACCGGACCGTGCGCCGCGGGCTCGCCGGCCGTGACGACCTCGGCGAGGACCGCCCGTCGCATCTCAGGCTCGGGCAGGGCCGCGAGTCGCTGCGCGATGCGCTCGGCGAGGCGCACGGCGTCATCGCGACAATCGCCCGCGGTCATCCTTGCATCTTATCAGAGCCGGTGTGCGAGGTTGCGACGTCACGCGGGCAGCAAGGTTGCGGTGCCATGAATGAGCATGCTATACCCCCCACCCCTGACCGACGTCAGTCTTCGGAGGCCGCCATGTCGCAGCTCCGGGTCATCAAGCGGTACGCGAATCGCAAGCTGTACGACACCCAGCGCAGCCGGTACGTCACGCTGGACCAGATCTCGGAGATGATCCGCGCCGGCGAGGACGTCCAGATCCTCGACAACAACACCAAGGAGGATCTCACCTCGGTGACGTTGGCGCAGATCATCTTCGAGGAGGAGAAGAAGCAGAAGAGCTTCCTCCCGCTGCAGGCCATGCGCCACCTCATCCAGAGCGGCGGCGAGTCGATCCAGGAGTTCGTGGCCCAGGCCGGCAGCAAGGTCCGCTCCACCTTCTTGCGCGAGAAGGGCGAGGACGGCCAGCAGCTCGAGGGCGAAGAGGCTCAGACCGAGGCCGCCGCCGCGGGTGGCGAGGTGAGCGCGGCCGACAAGACCGCGCCCGAGAAGGAGCGCCACGAGCCGGCCAAGGCCGTGCGCGAGTTCCTCGAGCAGTCGCAGAAGACCTTCGACGAGTGGCAGAAGCGCGTCGACGAGCGCATCCGCCACGTGGTCGAGGTGATCTCGCCGTTCGCCGCGCTGCAGCGCGAGGTCCAGACGATCGCGGGGCGGCTCGCCGACCTCGAGAAGCGCCTCGAGCACCTCGCGAGCGACGACGAGACGCAGCCGCCGGCGCCGCCGCAGCAGCCCGCCGCGCCGTAGCAGGGCGCGCGGGCGCGGGGACCGGGGGGGCCCCCTAGAAATCCAGGGCGAGGGAGATCGAGACCTGGTGCTGGCCTTGCGCCTGGTCCTTGACGTTCGCGCGCGTGCCGTCGGCCAGGGGGACGTTCGCGTCGTTCGACGAGCCCGCCGTGATGTAGGCGTAGTCGGCGGTGAGCGCGACGACGTTGAAGCGCAGCTTCAGGCCGACGAAGACGCGGTGGCGGACGATCGTGTTCTGGTTGTAGAACACGAAGTTCGAGTTGAGCTCGGTCACGCCGGGGGTGATGTTGGCGCCGCCGTTCGGGTTGGGGCAGGGCGTGGTCGGGGTCTGCGTCGTGACGTACGCGTCGCAGCCGGGGTTCGCGTCGAGCACCTGGCCGCGCTCGATGATCCAGAGGATGTTGTAGCCGGCGTAGGGCTGGATGTTGAGCGTGCCGCCGATGCCGAACGCCTTGGAGGCGCTGAAGTCCAGGCTCGCCACCGTGAGGTCGAGCTGCGACGAGCCCATCAGGCGCGACGCGGCCCCGCGCACCGCGATCGACGGCAGCGGCCAGCCGTGGAAGCCCTCCTGCAGGGCGAGCTTCGCGTACGCCTGCAGCGCGAACATGTTGCTGTCGAGCAGGTGCAGCGCGCCGGCGCCGATCTCGAAGGAGGGCAGGGGCAGCCAGATGCCCTTGCGGGCAAAGACCCCGATCGTCGTCATCATCGACGGGACGACCCCATCGGTGCGCTCGAGGACGTTGCGCCACGGCGACAGCGTCTTCGCCGGGTCCGTCTGGTTGTTGTTGATGGTGGTGAAGCTCATGTCGAAGTCGAACTGGAAGCCGCTGTAGCCGAGCGTGTCGCTGGGCATCAGCAGGCGGGGCGCCATCACCACCCCGAGCTCCGACGCGAGCGACCGATACTGCTGGTTGGCGGCGGCGTCCAGCGTGACGCCCGGCTGCGGGATGGTCCCGTCCGGGTTCACGGTGAGCTTGCCCAGCCGCCACAGCGCCAGGTCGTTCTTGTCGGCGCGGGCAGGCCTCGCCGCGACGAGCAGCCCCAGCACGACAAGGTAAACCGCGGTCCGCATCCGCATCCGGCGCGACCTCCGACGGCAGAGGGTATCAGGGCGTTTTCGCCGGTGTCAAGGAAGGCTTGAGGCCTGAGGCTTGAGGGCGAGTGTGTCAGTGGCGCCCACGCCGCGGCGCGCTACTATGCGCCCCGAAAGGTGCGGAGCATGGACTACGAGCAGATCCTCTACACCGTCGCCGCGGACGAGCACCTCGCCCGCGTCACGCTCAACCGGCCGGACAAGCGCAACCCGCTGAGCCCGGCGCTGCTGGGTGAGGTCGCCCACGCCCTCGGCCGCGCGCGGGACGACGCCGCCGTGCGCGTCGTCATCCTCACCGGCGCGGGCCAGGCCTTCAGCGCGGGCGGCGACCTCGCCGCCATGGGGCAGTCGCAGCAGAACGGCCTGACGAGCTCCTTCGTCGACCTCAACCTGCTCATCGCCCGGCTGGGCAAGCCGGTCATCGCGATGGTGAACGGGCCCGCGCTGGCGGGCGGCTTCGGGCTCATGCTCTCGTGCCACCTCGTCGTCGCCGCCGACACCGCGGTCTTCGGCACCCCCGAGATCAACGTGGGGCTGTGGCCGATGACGATCATGGCCGTCATCTTCCGCAACGTCGGCCGCAAGCCGGGGATGGAGCTCATCCTCACCGGCGAGAAGATCGACGCGGCCGCGGCCCTGCGCCTCGGGCTCGTCAACCGGGTCGTGCCCGCCGCGCGCCTCGAGGCCGAGACGCTCGCCCTGGCCGCGTCGCTCGCCGCGAAGAGCCCGGCCGTGATGAAGCTCGGCCTGGACGCCTTCGCCGCCGCCGCGGACCTGGCGCTCGAGCCGGCCCTCCGGCACCTCGAGCAGCAGTTCTTCGCGCTGCTCGGCACCGAGGACGCCAAGGAGGGGCTCACCGCGTTCCTCCAGAAGCGCGCCCCCGTCTGGAAGGGTAAGTGAGGGATGCTCGGCTACCTCGTCATCATCCGCTACCTCTTCGCGCTCCTCGCCCTCGGCTACGTCGGCACCGCGCTGTGGAAGGCCTGGCGGACCCAGGGGGGCTCGCGGGTCTTCCTGCTCTTCACCGCCGCCGCGCTGGTCTCGGCGGGTGAGGCGGTCCGCTTCGGCCTCGGCTTCGGCCTCGGCGCCCGCGTCGGCCTCGACCTGATCCTCTCCTTCACGCTCCTCGGCGGCTGCCTCTTCACGACCGCCGCGATCATCATCGCGGTCTTCGCCCAGCGCACGCTCGCGCGCGCCCGGCGCACCGGCGAGCAGGCGCTCATGGGCCGCGGCCGGCGGCTGCTCTTCATCTCCGCCGTCGTCGCCCAGCCCGGGCTGCCCGGCTACGCGCCGCGGGCGCTCGCGATCATCGCGCTCGCCGGGATGCTCTCGTACGAGTTCTTCGTCGCCTGGCGCTACCTGTGCCGGCCGCGGCGCAGCGTCTGGCTCATCGTCGCCGGCACGGTCGGCCTCGTCGGCCTCGTCGTCGGGCTCCGGTACCTGCTCGCCCCGCAGCCGCGGGTCGATGTCTGGACCATCACCGCCGCCGTCGGCGGCGCGGTCCTGCTGGCCTCCGCCATCCTCGGCACCTTCTTCTCGGTCTTCTCCTCGGTCACGATCTCGGGCGTCGCCCTGGGCGTCGCGGTGCTCACGGTCGTGCTCGGCATCACCAGCGGCTTCCAGGGCGAGTTCCGCGACAAGGTGCTCGGCGTCAACGCCCACGTCATCGTCATGAAGTACGGGCTCGACTTCCCCGAGTACCGCGACGTCATGGACCGCCTCGAGAAGATCCCGGGCGTCGTCGGCATCGGGCCCTTCTACTTCAACGAGATGATGGTCGCCAAGGGCCCGAACCGCGCCGGCGTCCTCATCAAGGGCATCGACCCGGACCGCGTCGGCCAGGTGCTCTCGCTGCCGCGCCAGATGCGCGACGGCAGCATCAGCGACCTCAAGGTGCCGCCCGAGCCGGGCCGGCCGCCCGGCGTGCTGCTCGGCTCGGTGCTCGCGAAGAAGCTGAAGGTGAAGCTCGGCGACACCGTCCACGTCGTCGCGCCCTTCTCCGGCCTCGAGGCCATGCAGACGGGCAAGGCGCCGCCGTCGCGCGAGTTCCGCGTGGCCGGCATCTTCTACGCCGGCTTCGACGAGTACGACAAGCGCCTCATGTACCTCAACCTGCGCGACGCCGGCCTCGTCGCGGGCCAGCCGAACCCGGTCACGGGCATCGAGCTCAAGCTCAAGGACGTCTACGCCGCCGAGCGCATGGCGCGCCGCATCGAGCAGGAGCTCGGCGGCAGCCCCTACCGCACCATCGACTGGCGCGAGCTCAACCACAACCTCTTCACCGCGCTCATGCTGCAGAAGCTGGTGCTGTCGCTCTTCGTCTCGCTCATCGTGATCGTCGCGTCGTTCCTCATCATCGCGACCCTGACGATGATGGCGCTGTCGAAGACGCGCGAGATCGCGATCCTGCGCTCGATGGGGGCGCGGGCCCGCGGCATCTTCGGCCTCTTCGCCGCGATGGGCATGATCATGGGCGCCATCGGCACGACCATGGGCCTGCTGCTCGGCGCGCTGCTCGGCACCATCGTCACGCGCTACGGCTACCTGCTCGACCCGAAGGTGTACCTCATCAGCCGGCTGCCGGTGGAGATGAGCGTGTGGGAGTTCGCGGTCACCGCGATGGTGACGCTCGCGATCAGCTTCCTCGCCACGCTCTACCCGTCCTACAAGGCCTCGGCCTTGCAGCCGCTCGACGGGCTGCGGTACGACTAGGGGCTACGGCGTCACCCGCACCGCGTGCACCGCGACGCCGGGGTCGCCGCTCACGGTGAGGCGGCCGGCCGCGGGGTCGTGGGCGAAGGTGTCGCGCGGGTCGCCGAGCGTGACCTGGGGCTGCGGGTAGCGCGCCGGCGGCAGCACGATCACCGTCGGGGCGCGGACGCCGCGCTCGGCCCACGACAGCTCGAACGCGCCGCTCGTGGCGTCGTAGCTCATCGCCACGGGGCGGCCGGCGATGCGGTGGCCGTAGGGGCGCACGACCGCGTCCGCGACGGCGTGCGGGGCGCCGGTCTCGTCGACGAGCGCCCAGGAGCCGGCGCCGGCCGGGCCGTAGTCCCACAGCGTCACCGAGCCGAAGCGGGCGTCGAGGGCGTCGAGCAGGTCGCGCAGGTAGTCGGCCCCGTGGGGCCGGTCGTTGATGATGCCGGCCTCGCCGAGGAGCCACGGCGCGCCGAGCCGCGCGGCCTCGTCGCCCATGGCGTCGAGGTCGCGGGCGATGGCGGCGCGGTCGCCGGTGTAGTCGCCGGTCTCGTTCGCCGTCGGGTAGTAGTGCGGCGCGTACACGGCGTCCGCGGGCAGCGGCGGCAGCGCCGTCGCGAAGCCCATCGTGTGCGCCAGGCTCGGCTCGAGGAAGAGGCGGCGGCCCGGCGCCGCGGCGCGTAAGCCCTCGCCGACGCGCTGGTAGAACGGCAGCAGCCGCCCGGGCTCGAACTCGGCGGGCGCCGCGGAGCCGAAGTACGGCTCGTTCATCACGTCGAAGCCGACGACCCGCGGCTCGTCGGCCAGCCGCGCCGCGAGCGCGACGGCGGCGTCGCGGTAGGCGTCCCACAGCTCCTCGTGGCCGAAGAGCCAGTCGAAGCAGCCCGACACCTCGGCGCTGGCGTAGTTGAGGAACCAGGGCGTCTTCGGCACGTACGCGGCGTAGCGCTCCTCGGGGCACGCGAAGCGCGGCGCGCCGTCGGCGCCGAAGCCGACGCCGAAGAGGTCCTGGTGGAGGTCGAGGAAGACGTCGATCCCGCGCGCGGTCAGCCGCCGCACCTGCGCCTCGACGCGCGCGAGGTAGTCCTCGTCGCGCGCGCCCGCGGTGGGCTCGATCGCGGCCCAGAAGACGAGGTAGCGCACGAGCGTGACGCCCCAGGCCTGCAGCCGGTCGAGGTCGGCCTCCGCGAGCGCGGCGGTGTCGCCGGCGGCGGTCTTGGCGGCGCCCGAGAAGTTGACGCCGCGGTAGACGACCACGCGCCCCTCCTCGTCGGTGAGCGCGGGCGCGCCCGCGTCGGCGGCCACGGTCCCGCCGCCCCCGCCGCAGCCGGCGAGCAGCGCGGCCAGGGCGAGCCCCGCCGCCGCCGCGCCCGTCCCCCCGCCCCGGGCCATGGCTAGCGCAGCCGCTCGCGCACGAGCGCGAGGAGCTGGGACAGGTCGAACGGCTTCTCGAGGCGCAGGTTCTCGGTGCGGCGGAGGAACTCGCGCGCCTGCGGCGTGAAGGCGCCGCCGGTCATGAAGACGATCCGCTCCGCCGCCGCGGGCGCCGCGCGCTGGACCTCCGCGTAGAACTCGAGGCCGGTCATCTCCGGCATCATCAGGTCGCAGAAGATGATGTCGAAGCGCTCGCCCGCCGCGAGCGTGGCGAGCGCCTCCGCGGCGCGGGTCGTCGCGCGCACCTCGTGGGCCGCGAGCGCCTGCGCGACGACCTGCCCGATCATCGGCTCGTCGTCGATGACGAGGATGCGGCCGCGACGGGCGGGCGCGGCCGGCGCGGCGGCCGGCGGCGGCGCCGGCGGCGCCTCGAGGCGGCCGGCGGGCAGCCGCACCCGGAAGGTGGCGCCGGCCCCGGCGGGGCTCTCGACGGTGATCGCGCCGCCGAGCCCGGTCACGATGTCCTGGCAGATCGACAGGCCGAGCCCGGTGCCCACGCCCACCGGCTTCGTCGTGAAGAAGGGATCGAAGATGCGGGTCGCGAGCCCGGGCGGGATGCCCGGCCCGGTGTCCTGCACCGTCACCTCCACCGTGTCCCCGTCGACGCGGGCGGCGACGCGGATCTCGTTGCGATCGGCGGCGCCCTCGGGCAGGGCCTGCGCGGCGTTCGTGAGGAGGTTGAGGAAGACCTGCCCCAGGCGCGCCTCGTTCGCCCGGATCGGCGGCAGCGCCCCGTAGCCGCGCACGAGCCGCGCCCGGTGGCGGATCTCGTTCCAGGTCATGCTGATGGCGGCGTCGAGCACGCGGCGCAGATCGACGAGGCCCACGCTCTCGTCGTCCGAGCGCGAGAAGGTGCGCAGGTCGCGCACGATCACGCGGATGCGCTCGGCGCCGTCGCGGGCCCGCTCGAGCTTGTCGTGCAGCGGCGCGACGAGCGCGTGGCCGTGGGCCCCGGCGAGCGCGTCGGCGACGGCGGGCAGGTCGTGGGCGACGAGATCCAGGTTCGCCATGACGTAGCTGAGCGGGTTGTTGATCTCGTGCGCGACGCCCGCGGCGAGCGTGCCCATCGCCGCCATGCGGTCGGCGAGCATGAGCTGCGCCTCCAGCCGGCGCCGCTCGGTGACGTCGGAGCCGACCCAGACGAACGCGGGCTCGCCCTCGAACTGGATGGCGGCGCCGCCGGCGATCAGCACCGTGACGGCGTGGCCGTCGCGGGCGATGAGCCGCCGCTCGTGCGGGCCGGCGAACGAGCCCGACGCGTACAGCGCCGCGATCGCGGCCGCCCCCGCGCTCCGCTCGTCCGGGTGAATGAGATCGACCACGGCCCGGCCGACCAGCTCCCCGGGGCCCCAGCCGAGCGCCTTCGTGACCGCCGGGTTCACGTAGAGCAAGACGCCGGCGCGGTGGATCGTGACGAGCACCGGCGCGGTGTCGATGACCTGGCGGAAGTCCCGCTGCGACCGCGCCAGCGCCTCCGCGCTCAGCTCCTCGATGCGCCGGCGCGCCATCACCTGCGGGGTCACGTCGAGGAGCGAGAGGAGCACGCCCTCGACCTGACCGGCGCCACCGCGGATGGGGTTCAGGGTCCAGTTCCAGTACGTGGTGCCGCGCCCCGGCTGATCCGGGAACGTGAAGGGCTTCTCGACGGCCTGGAACGGCACGCCGGTGTCGCGGACGTGGGCGAAGATGGCCTCGTTGTCGGCGTGCGGGAACAGCGCGAAGTGGCCGCGGCCGATGAGCTCGCCGGCGCGGCGGCCGCAGCCCTGGCAGTAGGCGGCGTTCACCATCACGAAGCGCAGGTCGCGGTCGAGCAGGGCGATCTGCGCGTGCGTCGAGTCGAGCACCGCCTGCAGCCGCGCGGCCTGCTGCTCGAGCTGCGCGACCAGCTGCTCGCGCTCGGTGACGTCGCGCCACACCCCCACCGCGCCCGCGGCCGTGCCGCCCCGCTGCAGCGGCGCGGCCGCGGCGACGACGACGAGGTCCTCGCCGCGCGTGCTCCGCACCCGCAGCCGCTGCTGCGGGGCGCGCTCGCCGGCGAGGGCGCGGCTGGCGGGGAGGTCGGCCGCGTCCAGCGGCCGGCCGTCGAAGTGCCGCAGGCTCAGGCCGCGCGCGAGGGCGGCGGCGTCGAGCCCGGTGGGGTCGACGCCGAACATCGCCCGCGCGGCGCGGTTCACCCGGACGATGTGCCCGTCCTGCCCCCACACGGCCACGCCGTCGGCGATGGACTCGAAGATCCCCTCGAGCTCCGCGGCGTGCTGGGCGTGGAGCTGCTCCGACTCCAGGCGCGCCGTGGCGTCGTGCAGGACGCCGGCGACGTGGCGCACGACCCCGTCCGGGTCGCGCAGCGGCTCGTAGCGGATCTCGAGGTACCGCCGCCCGCCCGCGCGCTCGAACCACGCCTCGTAGCGCACCGTCTCGCCCGCGAAGGCGCGGTCGAGGTGTGGCCGCACCGCGGTGGCGAAGACCTCGGCCCCCAGGACCGCGGCCGCGGGCTGGCCGACGATCGCGCCGGGCTCGCGCTCGTGGGCCCGGCAGAAGGCCGCGTTCGCCACGCGGTACACGGCGTCACGGTCGACGACCGCGACCTCGTCGGGCAGCGCGTCCACGAGCCGCCGGTACAGCGCGAAGTCGTCGACCGCGGGCGGGGGCAGGACCGCGGCCGCGGGCGGCGGGGGCGGGACCGCGGCCGCGGGCGGCGGGGGCAGGACCGCCGCCCGCGGGCGCCGGTGTGCAGCAGGCGGTCGCGGCATGGCTCCCCCGGCGGCACCTAGTGCGCGTTGTGCGACAGGCCCGAGCCCGAGTCGAAGACCGAGCCGTCGCTCTTCACGCGGTACTCGAAGCTGTAGCTGCCGTTCGAGCCGAGGGTCATGAAGAACGCGCCGGCGCCCGCCTCGCCGCCGATCTGCTTCTCGACCCGCGCGTCCGAGGGCTGGCCCGCGCCGTTGTCGCACGGCAGGTACGGCGACACCCCGCCCGAGCCGGCGACGATCTGCGTGAGGCCGTTCGCGGCGTCGACCACCGCCGGGAGCGCCTTGTTGAGCGGCTTCATGCGCTGGTAGAAGTGGTTGTGCCCGCTGAAGACGAAGTCGGCCTTCGCGTCATACAGGCGGGCCCAGAAGCTCTGCAGCGCCGCGTCGCTGCCGTGGCCCGTGATGGCGGCGGCGCAGGTCCACCGCGGCGCGTGCCACACCGCGATCGTCGGCATCCCCGGGTGCGCCGCGAGGTCGCTCGCGAGCCACTGGTCCTGCGCCCCGCCCGCCGCGCAGCCGCCGGTGATGGCCGTGCAGTTGCTGTTCAGGCTGACGATGTGCCAGCCGTTGAGGTCGACGCTGTACCAGCCCTTGCCCACGGTGCCCGCCTCGCCGTGGTAGGTCGGCAGCGCGGCCATGGCGGTGAAGCGCGTGGCGAAGTAGTCGAAGTAGCCCTGCGCGCTGGTCTCGTTGTACTCGTGGTTGCCCGCCGCCGGGAACGCGATCGCGTCGAACTGGCCGAAGTTCGCCTCGGTCGCCGGCTTGTAATAGGTGTTGTAGTAGCTGAGCAGCCCGCCCGACCCGCCGTAGCGCGCGTTGTCGCCGCCGAGCAGGAGCGCCACCGGCGCCGGCGTGTGCCCGCTGATGAGCGCCGCCACCGCGCGGCCGTTCTGCGTGCGCCCCGCCTCCGCGATGTCGGAGTCGATGGCGATGGTGAGGTTGGTGACGGTGGGCGCGTCCTGCTGCGCGGGGGCGTCCTGCTGGGCGAGCGCGTCCTGCTGGGCGGGCGCGTCGGCCCGCGCGTCGGTCTGGGCGGGCGCGTCGGTCCGCGCGTCGGTCTGCGTGGGTGCGTCGGCGGGCGCGTCCGCCTGAACGGCGGAGTCGTCCGCGAGCGGCCGGTCCGCCGCCGCGGCGTCGCCGCCGCCGCCGTCGGTGTCGGCCGGGGTGGTCGCGCCCGCGCAGCCCAGGGCGAGCGCAGCGAGCAGGAGCGGGATCGTCGTCGCGAGGGCAAGGCGTCGCATCAACCAGAGGGTACACCGGCTCTGGACCGGGTCAAGCGCGCGCGGCGGCGCCGACCCGCGGACAGCGTCGCTACAGCCCGACGCCGACCTTGAACGTGAAGACGTCGGCGGCGACCTGCGACACCGGCGACGTGCCCGCGCTCGGCAGCCCGGCCGCGCCCTGCAGCCCGGCCGCGTTCGGCCCGAAGAACACGGGGTGCGCCCAGCCGAGCGCCACGGACACGTACGTGCGCCCGACCGCGTACACCGCCACGCCCGCCTCGACCCCGCCGACAAAGAGCAGCGTCGCGGCGGCGCCCTGCACCGTCCCGGTCGTGCCGCCGACCGTCGCGGTCGCGGTGAAGCTCCCGCCGAGCGCCCCGGCCGCGAACCGCCCCTCGACGAACGGCGTCACGCGCCCCGGCAGCTGCACCCCGGCCGTCAGCCCGCCGAGCCCGTACCACAGCCGCGCGTTCCCGCCCAGCACGCTCGCGTCCCCCGCGCCGCCCTCCGCCTCGAGCCCGAAGCGCACCCAGCGCCCCGACACCGGGTACACATCGAGCTGCCCGCCCGCGAGCGGCACGTCCGCGCCGCCGATCCCGCCCACGGCAAAGCGCCGGTACGACACCTGCAGCCGCGGATTCGCATGCGCCGCGGCCGGCGCGGCCCCATCCTGCGGCAGCGGCTCGTCGCGCAGCACCGGCACCGGCTCCTCCGCGACGGCCGCCGCCGGCATCACGAGCACGAAGCACAGAACGAGCACACGCCGCATGGATCACTCCCGTCGCACCGCCGCGCCGCCGATGCGGCGCCGCCGCCCACACCCCGCCCCGTCGCCGCGCCGCCCCCTTCTTTCGGGGCGCCGCCGGCGGCCGGACGCTCTGGAGGTTCATCGCCCGCAGCCGCAGGAACGTTCACGCGCGACGCTCCGCCCGCCCCTGCGCGCGGGCATGCGCAACTTCCTTGACAAGCCGCGCGGGACCGACTACAAGAAACGGCGTTTGCGGGAGTAACTCAGTGGTAGAGTGCCACCTTGCCAAGGTGGACGTCGCGGGTTCAAATCCCGTCTCCCGCTCCAGCAGAGATGAAACCCGAAGGCGAGAGCCTTCGGGTTTTTTCATGCCCGCTACTCCACGAGCGGGTCACCAGCCGCTTCTGCGTCTGGGACAGCCCACCACCAAGCACACCACCTGATGCGGTTGCGCCCTCTGATCAGTGCCAGCGCTCTGTGGCGCGGAGCCGCGAGGACGGCAATGGCCAGGTGGCCGTGACTCGGGCGTGACGGGCCCGGCCCCGCCGATCCCGCGGCGCCGCGCCTAACCCTCCGGTGGACACCCCGCCACCTCCTGACCGCTGATGGTCGTGGCGACGTGCTCCGCGCACGGGATCAGGTATTCGTCGCAGTGACAGGTGACCACCGACGAGTCGGTCCACGGGACGTTCTGGAGATCGTCACCATAGACGTAACAGCAGGACGTCGGTAAGACGGTGCACGTGTCGACGTTCGGGACGAACCCACCACTGGTCGCTGCATACTGCGGCGGGCTTCAAAAGCGTTGCCATGGCGGACCTCGCGGGTTCAAATCCCCTCACTCGGTCCAAAGCCTGGATGAAGCCCGCAGACAGCCGCGGCGCAGGTGAGCTCGTGACGGATCTGCCCTCTCCCCCCGTGCCGCCGGCGGCGCCCCCGCCGGCCCCGCCAGCGACGCCGGCCCCGCCGGCGACGCCAGACGCGCCGCGCTGGAAGCCGCGGCTGATCGCCGTCGTCCTGTCGCTCGTGGCGCTCGGGCTGGGCCACGTGTACCTCGGTCGCACGCGGCGCGGGTTCGTCTGGCTCGGCCTCTACCTGCTCGTCGGCGCCACGACCCCGTTCACGCGCATGTGGGGGGTCGTCGCGGCGCTCGCCCTTGCGTTCGTCGCGCTGCCCGTCGAGGTCCTGTGCCTCCGCCAGCACCCGCGGCCCTCGCGCGCGTGGGTGGCCGTGAGCGTCGTCGGCCTGCTCGCGAGCGCGGTTCTGGCTCGCTTCTGCCTGCGCTCGTTGGTCCTGGAGGCCTTCACCATTCCCGCCGCCTCCATGGTGCCCACGCTGCACGTGGGCGACGACATCTACGTCGACAAGTTCCGCCGCCAGCCGGTGCGGGGCGAGGTGGTCGTGTACCGGCATCCCGTGGAGGGCGCGACCATGATCAAGCGCGTCGTCGCGGTCGGGGGCGACCGGATCGCCCTGCGTGCGGCGAAGCTCGTGGTCAACGGCGTGCCGTCCCAGGTCGGCGTCCCCCGGCCCTGCCAGTACGACGACAAGCTGGAGGAGAACGGAGAGTGGGCCGCTCGCGCCACGAGCTGCCTCGACGAGCGGCTGGACGCCGCGAGTTACGCGGTAGCCTTCGAAGCGGGCGCCCCGCAGCCGGACTACCCGAGGACGTCGGAGCCCGCCACCGTACCGCCGGGCCACCTCTTCCTCGTCGGCGACCACCGGGACGACAGCAACGACTCCCGGTACTACGGCCCCGTCCCGGTCGAGAACGTCGTCGGACGCGCGAACTTCGTCTGGTGGTCGCGCGGGCGCCAGGGCGTGCGATGGGGGAGGATCGGGACACGGGTGCGGTGAGCGGGCCGCGGGGGCCGGTCGGTGCCGACCTCCCCGACGGGGTCGCTGTGCCCGGTCGCGAGAAAGTGGCGGACCGCGCTCCGGAGCGCGG
>DASXVK010000658.1:0-2099 GCA_036504295.1 Polyangia bacterium | reverse complement strand
CCCGCGGCGAACGCGGGTCGCGCCACGACCACCTCGAGGGGCTGCTCGGGGAGCTGTGCGGCGCCGAGGCCGCGTGCGTCGTCAACAACAACGCCGGCGCCGTGCTCCTCGCCCTCGCCGCGCTCGCCGCCGGGCGCGAGGTGGTCGTCTCGCGCGGCGAGCTCGTCGAGATCGGCGGCTCGTTCCGCGTGCCCGACGTGATGCGCGCCTCGGGGGCGCTGCTGCGCGAGGTCGGCACCACGAACAAGACCCACCCCGAGGACTACCGCCGCGCCCTCGGCCCCGCGACGGCGCTGCTCCTCAAGGTGCACCGCTCGAACTTCGCCGTCGTCGGCTTCACCGCCGAGGTCGCGGTGCCCGACCTCGTCGCCATCGGCGGCGCCGCCGGCGTGCCGGTGATGATGGACCTCGGCTCCGGCTGCCTCGTCGACCTCGCGCGCGACGGGCTGCCCGCCGAGCCCACCGCCGGCGCCGTCCTCGCCGCGGGCGCCGACCTCGTCACCTTCAGCGGCGACAAGCTCCTCGGCGGGCCCCAGGCCGGCATCATCTGCGGCCGCGCCGCCGCCGTCGCCGAGGTGCGCCGCCACCCGCTCATGCGGGCGCTGCGCCCCGACAAGCTCACCCTGGCCGCGCTCGAGGCGACGCTGGCGCTCTACCGCGACGGCGCGGAGGGCGAGATCCCCGCGCTCGCGATGCTGCGCCAGGACCTCGGCACCCTCGGGGCGCGCGCGGCCGCCCTCGCCGCCGCCATCGCCCGCGGCGGCGCCCCCGACCTCGCCGCCGAGGTCGTGCGCCTGCGCTCGGCGGTGGGCGGCGGCGCGTTGCCGCTGCACGAGCCCGAGTCCTGCGCCGTCGCCCTGGCGACGCCGCGCCACCCCGCCGCCGCGCTCGAGGCGCGGCTGCGGGCCCACGACCCGCCGGTCATCGGCCGTATCGCCGAGGGCCGGCTCCTCCTCGACGTCCGCACGCTCACCGACGCGGACCTCGAGGACGTCGCCCACGCCGCGTGCGCAGCGGCGGGGGCGCTCACCCCGGAGGTTCCGCGCCGATGTTGAGCTCCGCCGTCCTCGTCCTGAACCGCTCCTACCAGCCGGTGCACATCACCACCGCGAAGCGGGCCCTCACGCTCCTCTACTCGGGGGTCGTGCTGGCCATCGACCGGGAGTTCCAGACCTTCGACTTCGCGAGCTGGGCCGCGCTCGGCGCGGCCGCCGGCCACGACCTCGTCCGCACCCCGCAGACCGTCATCGCCATCCCGCGGGTCGTCATCCTGCAGCTCTTCAACCGCATCCCGCGGGTCAAGGTGCGCTTCAGCCGCCTCAACATCTACGCCCGCGACAACAACACCTGCCAGTACTGCGCCCGGCAGCTGCCGCGCGCCGACCTCAACCTCGACCACGTGGTGCCGCGCAGCCAGGGCGGCCGCACCCACTGGGGCAACGTGGTGTGCTGCTGCGTGTCGTGCAACCTGCGCAAGGGCGGCCGCACCCCCGAGCAGGCCGGCATGAAGCTGCTCCACGCGCCGGTGCGCCCGTCGTGGACCCCGGTCTTCCGCGCCCCGAGCGGGCGGGTCAAGTACCGCGAGTGGCTGCCGTACCTGTCGCTCGTCGACGCCTCGTACTGGAACACCGAGCTCGAGGAGTGACGCGCGAGTCGTCATGCGGAAAGGAATTGAACAGGGAGACGGGGAGGCGGGGAGCAAGGCTTGGGTTCGGTCGTGCCGACGCGTGCCTTGGGCGTCCACGCGCGCATCCGCACGACCTAACCCGACCTAACTCCCCGACTCCCCGTCTCCCTGTTCATCCTGATCCCACGATGCTCGATTCCAGGTAATATCCCCGCCGACACGAAGAGAGCCATGCCGGACGACAACGAGAGGGGCGCTCCACCCCCGGGACCACCGCGCGATCCTGTCTTCGTCGAGCCTGACGAGGACGAGGACGAGGGCGCACAGCCGGCGGTCGAGGAGGGCGCGCCGCGCGAGCAGCTCGAGCTGATCCCGTCGCGCAGCGCCCGCTACGCCCGCCGCCTGGTCGCCTTCGCCTCGGGCAAGGGCGGCGTCGGCAAGAGCTTCCTGTGCGCGAACCTGGGCATCTTCC
>DASXVK010000657.1:0-14418 GCA_036504295.1 Polyangia bacterium | reverse complement strand
CCGGGGACTCGCGAGCCCGGCGCGCTGATCGGACGTAATGCCAGTCCCGGCGGTGGCCGCCCGATGTCGGGATTCGGGCGAACGGACGAGTTTGCCCTTGACATCTCCCTTCCCAGAAGGGAGACGGGGAGGCGGGGAGTCCGTCGGGTTGGGTCGCGCCGACGCTGGCGTCGTGCATGACGCCGGCGTCGTGATCCGAAACAGAATTATCCTCCCCGCCTCCCCGTCTCCCTGTTGAATTCATACACGCGTCAGCCCAGCTACGCATGGGTCACCTCGTCCCGCGCGGGCCGGGGCCGCGCCAACTCGCGCGGGGCGCGCGCGGTGGGGGGGAGCCTCGACGGGCTTGGCCCGGCGAGGGGGGGCGGGCAGAGCCCCCTTCTGAGTCGAGCGTGCGGGTCAGGCGGCGGCTCTCGGCGCGCTGCTCGGCGTCGCGCAGCGCGGCGCGGGCCGCCTCGACCTGCGTGAGGAAGCCGGCCCGGGTCGGGCCGCGGGTGGCGGCGGCGGCGGCGAGCGCGTAGTAGAAGACGCGGGCCTCGTCGCCGCCCCGGCGGGCCGAGTCGAGCGCCGCGGTGGCGAGGGCGGCCGCGTCGCCGCCGTCGTGGGCGAGGGCGGCCGCGGCGCGCGCCCCGCGCTCGTCGAGCTTCACGTCCGGCGCGAGCAGCCCGGGGACGCCGTCGAGGAAGTCGCGGACGTCGGCGTCGGTCAGGGCGAGGAGCGCGGCGTCGTGCTGGCCGGCGGCGCGGCGGGCGGTGAAGAGCGCGTGCGCGAGGCGCGGGGTGGTGCCGCCGTAGTAGACCGCCCGCTCGAAGCGGCGCGCGGCCTCCTGCGGCTGGCCGCGGGCGAGCGCGTCGTCGCCGAGCACGGCGAGGGCCTGCGCCGGGGCCGGCGCCGCGCGGGCGACGCGCTCGAGGAGATCGCGGGCGCGGCCGTCGGCGGGACGGCCGACCCGGCGCAGGCGGGCGGCGGCGACCGCGGGCGGCTCCTCCGTCGCGGGGCGGCCGGCGAGCCGGTCGGCGAGGCGGGCGGCGGCGCCGGCGTCGCCGCCGGCGGCCTCGAGCAGCGCCTCGCCCGCCTTGAAGCGGGCCGCGCGCGGGGCGCCGGCCTCGTCGACCAGGGCGATCAGGCGCCGGAGCCCCTCCTCGCGCAGGCCGGCGGCGATCTCGTCGCGGCCGAGCATCACGCGGTTGTCGGCGTCGTCGGCGCGCAGGCTGAGCAACGTGAGCCGCGGGCCGCGGGCGTCGGCCGGGAGCTTGTGGTTCTCGAGCAGCTCGGCGGCGAGCCGCTGCGACTCCGCGTCGTCGGGCTCGCGCACGACGAGGCGGCCGAGGTAGACGAGCGCCGCCTCCTTGCGCCCCAGCTTGAGCAGCGCGTCGGCGAGGCCGAGGAGGGTGCCCCGGTCCTCGCGCTGCTGCGCGAGCAGGTCCTGGTACATGGCGACGGCGAGTTCGGTGGCCGGCCGCTCGCGCTGCTCCTCGCGGAGCATGGCGATGCCGGCGGCGAAGAGGGCGCGGTCGTCCGCGCGGGCGGCGCGGGTGAGCTCGGCCAATGCGCCGGCGACGTCGCCCGCGCGCACGCGGGCGCGGGCGGCGGCGACCCGCAGCGCGACGCGGACGGCGGGCGCGGCGGGCCGCGCCTCGGGCAGGGCCGCCGCGACCTCGCGGCCGACCTCCGGCAGCCGGCCGGTGTCGAGCAGCCAGCCGAGCCGCGCCAGCCGCCAGCTCCAGCGGCGCGCGGCGTCGGTCGAGCGGGCGAGCAGGGCCAGGCCGCGCTCGAGGTAGGGGCCGCGCGCGGGCGGGTCGACGAGGCCGCCTTGGCGGCCGCCCTCGACGCCGGCGGCGGCGGCGAGCAGGCTCAACCGCTCGGTCGGGAGGAGGAGCCGCCCGAGCAGGAGGTCCCACTCCGAGCCCGCGGCGTGGGACGGGTACAGCGCGCGGAGCGGCCGCAGCGCGCCGAGCAGGGCGGCGTCGGTGAGCTTGGGCGCCGCGCCCGTGAGGTAGGGCGCGAGGGCGGCGCGGGCCTCGGCCGTGAGGCCGGCCCGGTCGAGCGCGCGGGCGTGGAAGAGGTGATCCTCGAGGGTGGCGCCGGGGCGGGCGATGATCTCGTGCCAGGTCGCGAGGGCGCGCGGCCGGTTCCCCTGCTTGAGGACCGCGACGGCGCGCTTGTCGAGGAGGTCGGGGCTGCCCGGCCGCAGCACGAGCGCGCGGGCGTACGCCTCCTCGGCGCGGGGCGCCGCGCCCAGCGCGAGCAGCCGGTCGCCGAGGTCGACGTAGGCGGCGGGATCGCGCGGCCGCGCCTCGGCGACGGCCGCGAGCAGGCGGGCGGCCTGGGCCTGATCCCCGGCGCGGCCGACGACCTCGCCGAGCCGGGCCGTGAGGGCGAAGGCGCGCGCGCCGACCACCTCGCGGCGGAGGTCGGGGCGGTGCGCCCGCCGGTCCCCGATCGGGGTCAGGCGCAGCACGCGCGCGAGCGGGTCGCGCACGGCGGCGCCGGTCTCGCCGAGGGCGGCGAGGGCGGTCGCGCGCTTGACGTCGAGCCACACCGGCGGCTCGCCCTGCCCGGCCGCGCCGATGGCGGCGAGGGCGAGGTCGCGCTCGCCGCGGGCGAGGAAGAAGTCCGCGATCTGGGCGGTCACGGGCGCGCGGGTCTGCGCGACGCGGGCGAGCTCCGCGCGGTCCCGGCGGCGCGCGAGCAGCTCGAGGTAGCGGCCGACGAGCGGGTCGTGCGACGCGAACGGGCCGAGGCTGTGCGCGCGGCCGTGCTCGACGACCGCGGCGAAGTAGGCGCGCAGCGCGTCCAGCTCCTTGGCCTCGTCGCCGAGCTGGCGCTGGGCGCGCGCGCGGCGCGCCGCGCGGTCGGCGGCGGTCAGCTCCGTCATGCGCTCGAGGACGGTCAGGGCGTCGGCGGCGGCGCCGCGGGCGGTGAAGAGCCCCCACAGCGCCTGCTGGAGCCGCGGCTCGTTCGCGGCGCCCTCGTAGATCTCGCGGGCGAGGTCGGGCAAGTTGGCGCGATCGGCGAGGCGGGCGGCCGCGTCGCGGGTCTCGCGGCCCGCGCCGATCGCGGCGACGAGCGCCTGGCGCAGGCCGGCCGCGTTCGCGGCGCCGCCGGCGTCGGCGACCGCGCGCGGCAGCCCGACCGCGACGCCGTGCTCGACGACCGAGGAGAGGCCGCGCAGGTGCCACGCGCGCGTGTTGCCCGGCGTCGCGCCCCCCTCACGCAGCCGCCGCGCGGCGTCGCTGAGGCGCGTGTAGGCGGCGCCGGCCGCGCCGAGGCGCACGGCCAGGCGGGCGTAGTCGTCGGCCCAGCCGGTCTGGAACTGGCGCTCCTGCGGGTAGGCGAGGAGCACGCCGAGCGCGCTCTCGGCGTAGCCGTGCGCGTCGGCGTAGAGGCCCATGCGCTCGAGCGCGTGGGCCGCGTCGATGTAGTCGCCGGGGCGGTCCGAGCCGCGCACCATCTCCTGCACGGCGCGGCGGCCCTCGTCGAGCCGGCCGGCGCGGCCCTGCATCTCGGCCACCTTGAGCAGCAGCGCCCGGTCGTGGTCCTCGAGCTCGAAGAGCGCGCGGTAGGCGGCGGCGGCCTCGGCCCAGCGGCCGGCGGCGCTGAGGTCGTCGGCCTGCGCCCGGGTCAGGTCCTTGCGGCCCGGGGCGATCTCGAGGGCGCGGGCGTAGGCGCGCGCGGCCTCGGCGGGCTGGCCGCGCCGCTCGAAGATCCACGCGACGATGACCGGGAAGCGGTGGTCCTTGGGCGAGCGCGTCGCGGCGCGCTGGTAGTAGTCGAGCAGGTGGTCGTCGAGGCCGCCGTGGGTGCGGGCGTAGGTGACGGCGGTGTCGACGAGGTCGCGCAGGGTCGGCTCGCGGTTGATGATCTCGATGTACTGGTCGACGACCTCGCGCGCGCGGCCGAGCTCGCCGAAGCGGGCGATGAGCGCCAGGCGCAGGCCGTGGACGACGGGGCCGCGGTGGTGCGGCGGCAGCTGCTTCGCGTCCCGGACGGCGCGCGCGAGCTCCGCGAGGGCGGCCTCGCGCTCGCCCGTGGCCCAGCGCAGGTCGGCCCGGGCGATGATCGGCCGCGGGTCCCCGGGCATCTGCGCCGCGAGCTGCGCGTAGAGCGCCAGGGCCGCCACGGTCTGGCCCGCCTGCGCCAGCTCGGCGGCGAGCTTGAGCTCGACGGCCTCGCGGGCGCCGGCCTGGCCCTGGGGCGCGCGCGGGAGCGCCTCGGCGGCGCGGCGGCGGGCGGCGATGGCCTCCGGCGGCCGGCGCGCCCGGGCGAAGAGGTCGGCCAGCCGCTCCTCGGTGACCGCGATCTCGGCGGGCTCGAGCGCGGCCCCGGCGCGCAGCCGCGCCGCGAGGGCGGTCAGCTCCGCGGCCGCGGCGTCGACCTGGCCGGCGGCCTCGAGCGCGGCGGCGAGGGCGTAGACCTGATCCGGCGCGCCGTCGGCGAGCGTCGCGAGGCGGCGCCGGGCGGCGATGACGATGGCGCTGCCGCCGACGCCGAACGCGGGGCCCTCGGTGACGGCGCGCTCGAGCAGCGCGCGGTCGGCGTAGGCGGCGACGGCCTTGAGCCACACGTCGCGCGCCTCGGCGCGCCGCCCGGCGGTGACGAGGTAGCCGGCGTAGGCCACGGCGGGCCGCGGGTCGCCCTTCTGCGACCGCATCGCGGCGGCGTAGGCCTCGTCGATGCGGCCGCGCAGCCGGTGCTGGCGCGCGAGGTAGGCGAGCCGGTCGAGCACCTGCTCGGCGGCGGGCGTGCGCTGGCGGACCGCCTCCGCCGGGGGCGGAGCCTCGTCGGCGCCGCCGCGCTCGTCGGCGCCGCCGCCCTCCTCGCCCCCGCCCTCGCCGCCGCCCTCGTCCGGCGGCGCGGCCGCGCCCGTGCGCGCCACCCAGCCGAGGCTCCGGTCGAGCCGCGACCACGAGATCCGGACGTACTCGCGCACCGCCCGGTCGCGGTCGCGCGCCGACTCGTAGACGGCGGCGAGCTTCTCGGCGTAGAGGTCGGGGTCGCGGGTGGCGCGGCGCGCGCGCTCGATCACCGCGGCGGCGCGGTCGAAGACGTAGTAGTCCCAGTACACCGTCGCGAGGCGCAGGTAGGCCTTGAGGTCCGCCGGGCGCAGCGCCACGATCTGCTCGTAGCGGGCGCGGGCCTCGTCGAGGAGGCCGGCCTCGGCGAGGAGGTCGCCGGCGCGGGTCGTGAGCGCCTCGTCGGCCGGGGCGACGGCGAGGTAGGCGTCGAGCGTGCGCGCCGCGGCCCGGGCGGCCGCGGCCCGGGTCGGCCGCGCGAGCGAGGCCTCGAGCTCGGCCGCGTGCTTCACCTCGGCGCGGTCGGCGGGGAAGTCGGCGAGCACGGCGCGCGCCGCCGGGAGCCCCTCGTCGAAGCGCGAGGCGAAGGTGAGCATGCGGGAGGCGAGGATGCGCTCGGCCGTGGTGCGGCCGGCCTTGAGCGCGGCGAGGTCCTGATCGAGGCGGCCGCGGCTCGCGCGCCAGCGCACGAACTCGTCGGCGAAGGTCGGGTCGAGGACGGCGTAGCGCGTGAGCAGCCGGTCCCGCTCGCGCAGGTCGGCCGCGTCGCGGCTGCGGCCGTAGGACTCGATCACGCGCCGGGCGAAGCCCGGGTCGAGCGGGAAGCGGGCGAGCGCCTTCAGGTAGAGCGCGCGCAGCATCGTCTCGCGCTGCCGCGCGAAGGCGACGCGGTCGTCCTTTTCGCGGCCGCCGAGGTCCATGGCGCCGGCGGCCTGCAGGTAGCGCGCGAGCTCCTCGTCGCCGAGGCTCTTGATCATCGCCTCGTTGAGGTCGCGGAAGTCCTTCACGCGCCGGTGCGCGAGGTAGAAGCGGGCGATGCGGGCGTGGAAGCTCGCCCCGCCGAAGCGCCGGGCGGCCTCGCGGTACAGCCGCAGCTCGTCGTCGTAGAGGTTGCGCTGCTCGACGAAGCCGAGGAAGCGCTCGAGGAGCGCGCGGTCCTGCGGGCGGCGCTTCACCTCGGCCGAGTACACCTTCACCGCGTCGAGGTCGCGCCGGCGCTCGACCAGGACGCCGACCCAGGCGTCGAGCACGCGGCGGTGGGCGGCGTCGTCGGCGCGCCGCTGGGCCGTGTCGAGCAGCCGGCGGTAGAGCTTCTCCGCCGCCGGGACGTCGCCGTCGTCGGCGTACGCCTCGGCGCCGGCGAGCCCGACGTCGAAGTACTCGCGCCCCTGCGGGTACGAGCGCAGGAAGTCCTCGGCGAGCGCCGCGGCGTCGCGGTGCAGCTTGTAGGCGCGGTGGAACTGCACCGCGCGGGCGAGCAGCTCCTGCGCCGCGCGGCTCCGGGGCGCCAAACGCCGCAGCTCCGCGAGGATGACGAGCGCCCGCTGGCCGTTGCCGAGCGCGGTCTCGGCCCGCTCGAGCTCCGCGCCGGAGCCCTTGGTGCCGATGAAGAGCAGCGACGCGAGCCCGCCGAGGATCGAGGGGCCCGAGTCGAGCTTGGCGAGGTCGAAGGAGGCGAGCGGGGCCCGCGGCGTGAGCGCCGAGCGGGTGGCGGAGCCGAGCAGCGCGCGCGCCAGCTCCACGAGGACCTCCTCGCGCAGCGCGCCCTTGGCCGCGGTGCCCGGGCGCGCCGCCGCGTAGAGGAAGGTGATCTGGAGCTGCGGCGCCTCGGCCGCGGCGGCGAGCCGGGCCCGCGCGCGCAGCTCGAGCGGCGTCGCGGTCGCGTCCTCGACGCGCACGCGCTCGAGGAGCGCCCGCGCCCGGACGCCCTTGCCGTCGCGCATCAGCATGAAGACGAGCGTCGCGAGGTCCGGGCCCCGCGGGAGCCGCTCCTTGAGCCCGAGCTCGAGGGCGCGGCGGCGCGGGCGCAGCCGCAGCGTGCGGTCGAGGAGGTCGAGGTAGTCGCCGTACAGGCGGCGCGCGTCCTCGGGCACCGGGTCCCGGGCGAGGAGCTTCGTGTACACCGCGACGGCGCCGTCGACGTCGCGGGCGCGCTCGAGCTCGCCGGCGAGCACGCGGGCGAGGTACACCGTCTCGCGCGGCCGGCGCGGGAGGTAGAGGGCGACGGCGCGCCTGACCGCGGCCGGATCCCGCTGCGCCACGAGCTCGTCGAGGTAGCGGTGCAGCGGGTAGCTGTCGTCGGGGCTGAGATCGACGAGGGCGCGGCGGTAGCGGTCGGGGTTCTGCACCCGCTTGACCGCGAGCGCCGCCAGGATGCGCTCGTACACCCGCCGCAGCTCGGCCCGCACGTCGGCGCCGCCGGGGCGGCGCGTCTGGGCCGCCAGGTGCGCGGCGAGGCGCTCGAGGGTCTGCACCTGCTTGAGGACGTCGCCGCGCGCCTCGTAGAACGCGGCCAGGTCGTGCTGCGCCCACGCCGCGCCGCCGGAGAGCTCGACCGCGCGCGTGAGCGCGGCCTCGGCGGCGGCGGCGTCGCCCGCGGCGAGCGCGATGGGCGCGAGCCGGCGCTGCACCTCGGCGGCGGTGGGGAAGCGCTGCGCTACCTCGAGCAGGCGCGCCTTGGCGTCGGCCGCCGGCCGCGGCGCGATCGCCTGCGCGCCGAGCAGCGGGACCTCCTCGCTGAGCGCCTCGCGCAGCGCCGCGCGCACCTCGTCGGGCACCGGGCCGGGCGGCTCGCGCAGCGCGGGGAACGCCGGCGCGACCGCCGGCAGGGAGACCAGGAGCGCAACCATGAGCGTGAGCAGCGGCCGCGCCGGCGCCAAGCTCGACGTCACGGTGCCGTGGTGCAGGCCGGATTCACAGGGAGGCGGGGCGACGGGGAGGACAGCAGGGTTTGGTGGTGCCGAGTGCGAACGAGCACTGCCCCCTCGCGTCTGGCAGGACGAAGCCAAGATCCTGCTCCCCGCCTCCTCGTCTCCCTGTTTTCCTGTTCCGCTGTCACGACGAAGCGCGCGCATGTCAGTTCCCCATCACCGTGACGGTGGTCGTCTCGGCGGCGACGTTGTGAGCGAAGTCCTCGGCCACCGCGCGCAGCTCGTAGCTGCCGGTCGGCAGGTCGGCGGGCACCTCGACGAGCGCCAGGCTCGCCTTGCGGTCCGGCTGCCAGGTGGCCTCGGCGGGCGGGCCGTCGCCGAGGCGCAGCACGATCCGCCGCGTGTCGGCGTCGGCGCGCACGACCACCGCGAGCCGGGCGCCGGCGCGCACCGAGCGCTGCTGCGGTTCGAGCTTCACCGTCGGCGGCTTGCTGTCGATGACGAAGCTCTTCGTCTCCTCGTGCTTGCGGCCGCCGCGGTCGGTGAGGATGAGCGAGACGCGGTAGGTGCCGTCCTTGAGCGAGGGCGGCGCGAGGAAGCGCGTCTCGAAGAGACTCTCGTCCTCGAGGTAGCTCAGCTCCTTGACGAGGCCGAAGGGGAAGACCGCGGTGACCGCGACGATGGCGGGCGAGGTCTTCACCCGCAGCACCGGGTCGCCGGGCTGGATGTCGCGCGGCCGGAGCAGCGCGCGAGAGGCCGCGATGAACGAGGTGTACGGCGTGGCGAGGTTGTGCTCCTTGGCGAGCGCGACGATCTCGCGCACCCAGGCCTCCTCCTCGCCCTCCTCCGCGATCTTCGCGAGCAGCTCGTCGATGCGCAGCTTGGCCCAGACGCGGCCGATCCACGGGTGCGCGGTGTCGCGCTCGGGCAGCGCCACCGGGAAGGCGTCCTCGCGCCGGCGCCCGCCCTCGGTCGAGCGCAGCACCACCCGCGCGGCCGTCGCCGGGGTGCGGTAGCGCCCGACGAAGAAGGCGTCGGAGCCGTCGAAGAGCGCGGCGATGCGGCCCGGGAGGATCTGCTCGATGCCGGTCACCTCGGCGAGCGCCACGGCGACGTCGCGCAGCGACGACTGGCCGAGCTTCTCGAAGAACGTGCGCAGCCGCCACGAGAGCTCCTCGCCCTCGCGGGCCGCGGCGTAGAAGCCGTCGGCGCCGCCGGTGAGCGCCCCGAGCAGCGTCGCGTTCGCGTCGTCGCCGACGCCGAAGACGAAGAGGCGGGCGCGGTAGCTGCCGTCGGGCCGCCGGTTGCGGCGCGCGAACCCCTCCCCGAGCCTGCGGTAGGCGAGCTCGCCCATGGTGGGGTGGCCGTCGGTGATGGCGACGATGACCTTCTCCTGGCGGCCGCCGGCGCGCTCGCAGAGGTCGAGCCCCTTCGCGAGCGCCGCGCCGAGGTCGGTGCCGCCCATGAGGGCGGACTGGTTCACGAAGCCGAGCGCCTGCGCCACGTGCTCGCGGGTCGCCGGCACGAGCCCCGGCGTCGCCGGGCGCACCTCGTCGTTGAAGACGACGACGGCGAAGCGGTCGTCGCGCACGAGGTGCTTGAGGAAGTACTCGAGCGCCTCGGTGGCGCGCGTGAGCTTGTCCCACTGCATCGACAGCGAGGCGTCGAGCAGGACCACGATGTCGCGCCCGGGCCGCGCGGCGCGGGGGCCGGCGGCCGCGCCCGAGAGGTTCAGGATCGTGCGCGACATGAAGTAGCCGCGCGGGTCGGCGTACACCTCGCCGCCGAACGGCGTGCGGTCGCGGCGGCCGCCGGGGGTGACGTCGCGGTGGGTGAGGAAGACGTGGCGGATGCCCTTCACCGCGAGGCCGAGCTCGACGGCGAGGTCCTCGGTCGGCTCGACGTCCTTGCCGTGGAACGCGCCCGCGATGCGGGTGGCGCCCGCGGTGAAGGGCGCCGACATCGTCAGCCAGCTCCGCGGCCGGACGGCGGCCTTGGCCAGCGGCACGCTCGAGGTCACCTCGAGCTCGACGTGGAGCTCGCCGATGGGCTGCGTGCCGTAGCGGCGCGGCGCCAGCGGCAGCGAGAAGAGCGAGCCGAGCGACACGAGCGGCAGCTCCTCCTCGTAGGTCACCTCGACGCGCGCGGTGGCGTAAGGGCCGATGGGCGCGACGCGCAGGTGGAAGTCGTTCTGGCGCTCCTCCTGGTCGTCGGTCTCGAGCAGCCCGGGGTCGATGCGGCGCGCGGTCAGCTCTTCGAAGAGGCGGCGGCCGCGCTGCTTCTCGATGACGACGCCGACGTGGCGCTCGTCGCCCTCCCACAGCGCGAAGCCGGAGACCGTCGCGCGCGGGCCGAGCGGCATGATGTAGCGCGACTCGACGGTACCGGCGGTGAGGTTCTGGTAGATCTGGACGATGTCGACCTTCGCGTGCTGGTCGTCGATGCGCACGCGCACGTCCATGCGCTTGAGCGCGAGCACGCTCGGGTCGGGCTCGTGCGACTCGCTCCACGGGATGAGCACGCCGGCGTCGGCGCGGGCGGTCGCGGCCACGCCGACGAGGGCGGCGCCGACGAGCGCGGCGAGGAGCAAAAGGACGGTCGATCGGTTCATGGCGTGCTCCGTTCAGGGGGGGGCTCTGCCCGCCCCCCCTCGACGGGCAGAGCCCGTCGAGCCTCCCCCTCACCGCGCGCATCACGCGCGAGCAGAAGACCCGCGGCCGCGCGCGTGACGCGCACGAGGCCGCGATCGGTGCCGAGGTGGATGGCATCCGCCTCGAGGAGGACGGCGGTGACGTTGGCCGACGGGAGGGGGACGTCCAGGCGGCGGACGGCGCGGGTGCGCGGGTCGACGACGACCGCGCCGCGCTCGAGGGTACCGGCGACGACCACCCCGCTCACGGGGTCGACGGCGAGGGCGCCGGGGTTCACGTGGAAGCCGGGCTCGTCGGGGGCGACGCTCTCGACGGCGCCGTCCTCCGTGACCCGGGCGAGGCCGCCGCCGTAGAGGCCGACCCAGACCGCCCCGGGCTCGCGCGCCGGCGCGAGCGCCGACACCCAGCTCGCGCGCAGCGGCCCGCGGCCGGCGGCGAGGTTCTTGAGGACCTTGAGGTCGCGCAGGAGCGTCAGCCCGCCGAGGGTGCCGGCGAAGGTGGTCGTGCCGCTCACGGCCACGGCGTAGGTGTGGTTGTTGCCGAGCCCGTGGAAGGCGCCGACGGTGCGGGCGCCCCCGGGCCCGAGCGCGGTGAGACCGCGATTGGTCGCCGCGAGGAGCGTGCCGCCGGGCCCGGCCCAGAGCCCGCCGACCTCGTCGCCCGCGAGCCCGTCCTTGCTCGTCACCCGCCGCTCCCCGGCCGGGCCGAGCACGACGACGCCGCGGGTCGTGGCCGCCGCGACCTCGCCGGTGTCCGCGAGCAGCGCGAAGCCGTTGATCTGCCGCGTGGTCGCGTCGCGGGCCCGCGGCAGCCGCAGGGCGACCTCGCCGCCCGGGCCGAGGACGTCGATGCCGTGCTCGAAGGTGCCGGCGTAGAGGCGGCCGCCGGGGGCGCGCACGAGCGCGGTGACGTGCGGGCCCGCCAGACGCCCCGCGCCGGCCGGTGGCCGCGGCAGCCCGAGCGGACGCGCGGCGCCGGCCGCGAGCGCGTACGCGCCGCGCGGCCCGATGGCCGCGAGCACGCCCTCGTGCTCGCCGCCGAGGGCGCGCAGCCGGTCGATCCGCGTGCCGGCGAGCAGGTGCGCGGTGCGCCGCACGCCGCCGCCGCCGCGGTCGATGACGTGCACGCCGTCGTCGAAGGTGGCGACGTAGAGGAGCGGCCGCTCGACGGCGAGCGCGGTGACGAAGAGGTCGGGCACGATCAGCGGGCAGCCGCCGCGGCCGTCGGCGAGGGCGACGCCGAGCGGCGTGCCGACCAGCAGCGCGTCGCCGTCGTAGCCGAGCGCCATCACGCGGCCGCCCGGGACGCTCGCGCACACGCGCGTGAGCGCGCGGCCGTCGCCGACGTGGACCTCGCCGGCGAGCGTGCCGAGGGCGTAGCGGCCGGGGCCCACCGCGAGCGCCGTGACGCTCGCGAGGTCCGGGCGACGGGTGCCGCCCGCGCCGGCGTCGAGGGCCAGGGCGCGGCCGCCGGGCCCGAGCGCGACGGCGCCGCGGCCCAGCCACGCGACGTAGAGCAGGTCCCCGGCGCGCACGAGGTCGGCGACCGGCGCGGGGCCGCCGGCGCCGACGCGCACGACGCGCACCCCGGCGGGCCCGACAAGCGTCAGCCGCCCGTCGGCGCCGCCGAGCGCCACGCCGCCGGCGAAGGGCGCCGCCGCCCGCAGGTCGACGTCCCCCAGCCCGTCGAGGGTCGTGACCAGCCGCGGCGCCGTCCCGCCGCCCCCGAGGATCGCGCCGCCGCCGGTCGCGACCACGGTGCGGCCGGCGATGGCCGCCGCGTCGCGCACCTCGCCGGCCGCGGTCTCGAGGCGCACGCCCGCGGGCCGGGGGGCGCCGAGCGCCCGCTCCGCCTCGAGCACGACCGCGACGGTCGGGCCGTTCAGCCCGGCGCGGTGGGCCTGGTCGCGGAACCGCCGGGCCGGCCGGATGCCGGCCACGTAGGCGGTCGCGGACGCGGTCACCAGGAGGACGCCCGCGGCCAGGGCGAGCACGCGCAGGCGGAGGAAGCGGCGCATCGGAGTCACCCCGCGCCCCGCAGTCTAGGGCGCTCGTCGCAGTGCAGCAAGAAACGCACGCCCCGCGCAGATTCACGTTCCGTGCCGCGCGGGGAGCGCTGCTAAGGGCGCGCGGCGACTGGCGCTCGGCGCGGCGACCCGCGGTCTCTACGGATCGCAGCCTCGCTTCTACAGAACGCGCGAGGGCCCGCTCACAGCCGCCGGCCCGCGAGCCGCACGCGCGACACCACGACCTCGAACGGCTCGCCGGGCGGCTGCGGCCCGAGGTGCGCGACCGCCCGCGCCGCGACCTGGATGGCCCCGGGCCGGCCCGCGTCCTCGCACAGCTTGGAGGCGCAGTTCACCGGCCCGCCGTCGAGCCCGCGGAACCCCTCGGAGCCGTCGTAGACCAGGACCGGCCCGTAGTCGATGCCGGCGCGCAGGGTCACGCCCCGCGCCCGGCCGCGCTCGCGCAGCGCCGCGGCCGCGGCCACGGCCTCGGCCGGCTCCGGGAACCCGAGCATGGCCCAGCCGCCCGTCGAGCGGTAGATCGCGCCGCCGCCGAGCGGCGCCTGCCGCACGAGGCCGTCGAGCAGCACGTTCGCGAGCAGCTCGTCGAGCAGCGCGTCCTCGCCGTCGCCGCCGGGCGCGCGCTCGCGGGCGACGAAGAGCACGGCGAGGGGGCGCAGGTACTCGGCCTCGAGCCGGATGCGCTCCTCCTCGCCCCGCTCGTGGTCGGCGCGCTGCAGCCGCTCGTAGAACGCCCGCGGGAACGGGATCGGGTACCCGCCCGCCGCGGCGACGAGGTCCGGCCGCCGTCGCGCGGACGTCACGGCGCAGACGCCGCCGGGGTGATGGGCGCGCAGCTCCGGACGCTCGCGCAGCACGTGGCCGCCCGCGGCCAGGCCGAGCTCCGGCGTGACGAGGATCTCGCCGGGGCCCGCGTGCTCCTCGGCGAGGTACTCGACCGTCGCCGCGGCGGCGCCGGAGAGCCCGCCGCCGAGCTCGAAGAAGGCGCCGCGGTGGGCGCACATGCCCACGCGCACCGGCCCGGCGGCCGCGATGCGGACCTGCGCCTCGAGCAGCATGTCGACGAGGCCCGCGGCGTCGACGGGCTCGGGGAAGATCATCTCGGTGTTGTCCGCGACCCACACGCCGATCGGCCGCCCGCCCGCGGCGCGGCCGAGGCCCGCGAGGACCTCCTTCGGCCGCGAGATGAGCGCCATCACCTCGAGCGCGTCCCGCTCCTCGGCCATCTCGGTCAGGCCCGAGGAGTCGGTCGCCACCACCGCGCCCGCGACCCGGTAGGGCGCGAGCAGCCGCGCCGCGGTCGCCGGATCCCGGGGGCCACCCGCCCAGCCATACAGGAGCTCCAGGGGCAGCGGACCCGCGATGTCCTGCGTGACGTCCGCGAGCGCCGGGATGAGCTTCTGGGTCGCCATGCCCCGATGGTAGACCGGATCGCGGAGCGACGGAACGGGGGTTCCACACCTCCCGCAGTGGATAGGCGGCGTATACACCTAAGCTGTCGTAAGGTCAGGGTCTTTTGAATTGACGCATCTTGTCGAATCGGGTTCGATGAAGGCGTCCCGCACAGGGGACAGGAGAGGCGACCATGAACGGTCTGAACGCGATCTACCCCAAGCGTGGCCTGCCATTCCACGTCAGCGACTACCCGAAGAAGGTGCAGGCGCTCCTGCACCAGAAGCTCGCGCCCGTCGACGCGATCGTGCAGGGGCTGCCCCGGCGCTTCCGCTTCTACTCCACGTTCGCCATGAGCCAGGCGCGCGGCCTGCTACGCGCGATGGCGCAGCGCGACGACTGGGAGGACGTCCTCTTCTACTGCGCGATGCTGCTCGAGCCGTACCAGTTCCTGCGCCACCCCAACGTCCACATCACGAACGCCTACTTCTCGCCGATCGACCGCTTCATCGCCGAGAAGATGCACAAGAGCGTGGTGCATCTCCCGCGGCAATTCGTGCAGTTCGGCGACACGATCCAGAAGGACGGGATCATCGACACGATCGTCCACACGGTCACGCCGCCCGACGAGGAGGGCTACGTCAACCTGGGGGTCAACTGCGAGATCCTGTGGGAGGCGCTGC
>DASXVK010000656.1:0-16237 GCA_036504295.1 Polyangia bacterium | reverse complement strand
CCACCTCCCGCTCAAGTCCGATCCGGAGGGGGGTAACGATGTCCCGGCTCATTACCCTCTGGATGGGGGCGGGAGCGCGCCGGGGCTGGTCCTCCCGTCGTGGTTGACACGCGGCGCGCGCAGCGATACTTGCATACGGCGCGGCGCGCTCACGCGGCCGCCCCCCTATCGAAAGGAGCCCGAGCATGTCGGCCATCGAGCTGATCCACGCACGAGAGATCCTGGACTCGCGAGGCAACCCCACCGTCGAGGTCGAGGTCGTCCTCGAGAGCGGCGCCACCGGCTGGGCCGCGGTGCCCTCGGGAGCGTCGACCGGCCAGCACGAGGCCGTCGAGCTGCGCGACGGCGACCCCAAGCGCTACGGCGGCAAGGGTGTCCTCAAGGCCGTCGACAACGTCAACGACCAGATCGCCCCCGAGCTGCTCGGCTACGAGGCCGACGACCAGGCGGGCCTCGATCAGCACCTCATCGAGCTCGACGGCACGCCGAACAAGGGCAAGCTCGGCGCGAACGCCATCCTCGCCGTCTCGATGGCGGTGTGCAAGGCGTCGGCCGACGAGGCCGGGCTGCCGATCTACCGCTACCTCGGCGGCGCCGGCGCGCGGCGGCTGCCGATCCCGATGATGAACATCCTCAACGGCGGCGCGCACGCCGACAACAACGTCGACCTGCAGGAGTTCATGGTCTTCCCGGTCGGCCTGCCGAGCTTCGCCGAGGCCCTGCGCGCCGGCGCGGAGACGTTCCACGCCCTCAAGGGCATCATCAAGAAGAGGGGCCTCAGCACCGCCGTCGGCGACGAGGGCGGCTTCGCCCCGATGCTCAAGAGCAACGAGGAGGCGCTCGACCTCATCCTCGAGGGCATCCAGAAGGCCGGCTACGAGCCCGGCAAGCAGATCGCCATCGCCCTCGACCCGGCCGCGAGCGAGTTCTTCGCCGACGGCAGCTACGTCTTCAAGAAGGGCGACAAGTCGAAGCGCAGCCCGGCCCAGATGGTCGAGTTCTGGCAGAAGTGGATCGAGAAGTACCCGATCGTGTCGATCGAGGACGGCCTCGCCGAGGACGATTGGGACGGCTGGAAGCAGCTCACCAAGGTGGCCGGCGACCGCATCCAGCTCGTCGGCGACGACCTCTTCGTCACGAACGTCGAGCGCCTCGCCCGCGGCATCCGCGAGGGCGTCGCGAACTCGATCCTGATCAAGCTGAACCAGATCGGCACCGTCAGCGAGACCCTCAGCGCCATCGAGCTCGCGAAGAGCGCCGGCTACAAGGCCGTCGTGTCGCACCGCTCCGGCGAGACCGAGGACTCGTTCATGGCGGACGTCGCCGTCGCCACCGGCATCGGCCAGATCAAGAGCGGCTCGGCCTGCCGCTCCGAGCGCATCGCCAAGTACAACCGCCTCCTGCGCATCGAGGAGGAGCTCGGCTCGGCCGCGCTCTTCGGCCCGCCGAAGGCCTAGGCACTCGCCGCGCCGCGGCCACGCTCTCGATGGGCCGGCCGCGGCGCTGCACATCTCTATTGACGGCGGCCGGGTCTGGCGCTAAAAACTCCGCCGCACCGCCCAGGTAGCTCAGTCGGTAGAGCAGCGGACTGAAAATCCGCGTGTCACTGGTTCGACTCCGGTCCTGGGCACCAACGCCTCCGTCGGCAGCGACGGGGGCGTTGCTGTTTCCGGGAGCCGGCGGTCCCCGCGTCGGTGCGAAGATGAGAGCTCACGCGCTCCTCCTGACGGGCGGCCCCGGCGTCGGCAAGACCACGGTGCTCCGCAGGGTCGCGGCCGCGCTCACCGCGCGCCGCCTGCGCGGGTTCCTCACCGACGAGGTCCGCGAGCAGGGGGTGCGAGTGGGCTTCGCCATCACGAGCTTCGACGGCACGACCGCGACGGTCGCGCATGTCCACGCGCGATCACCGCACCGCGTCGGCAGGTACGGAGTGGATCTGACGGCGCTCGCGGACGTCGTCGCGCGCGCGCTGTCCCGCGACCCGGCACCCGAGGTCTTCCTCGTCGACGAGATCGGCAAGATGGAGTGTCTGTCGCCCGCCTTCGTCCGGGAGATCACGCGCATCCTCGACGGCGACGCCGTCACGGTCGCGACCATCGCGCTGCACGGTGGCGCGTTCATCGCCGACGTGAAGAACCGGCCTGACGTCGAGGTCTGGGAGCTGACGCGCGAGAGCCGGGACGCGATGCCTGAGCGCATCGTCGCGTGGGTGGGGGAGCGACTGGGCGCGTAGCCCTGACGCCGGTCTTCACGCCGGGTCGTCCGCGTCGCCCAGCGCGTCCTCGATCAGCGACAAGGGGCGGTCGCGGCCGCGCTTCAACTCCGCCGCTGTTGTTCGCGTCGCCGGGGATGACTCTCTGCCCCAGATCACTTACCCTTGATCTCGGAGGCACGATGTTCGCCCGTCTACACCGCCATCCCGTGGAGCCCGGGCCCCTGTCGCTGCGGGACCTCGACAGCCTCCTCGCCCGCCTGCCGGCCGGGGAGCGGGCGGCCGTGGCCTGGGCGCCGCAGACCATCCGGGGGGCGCTGCACCGGCTGCTCGAGAGGCCGCCCGCCCCGGCCATGGTGGCCCGTGCGACCGTCGAGGTGATCAGGGCGTTCCACGGGTGCTGGCCGGTGCTCTCGGCGATCTTCGCCAACCCCGGCGCCCTGCGGGCCGAGATCGAGGGGCACTGGCGGCAGAAGCTGCCCCTGCTGCGCGACTACCTCGCCGATCCCGCCGTGGCCGACGAGGCCGAGTGGGCGTTCCGGGCCGTGGGCAGCATGTTCGACCTCATGCTCACCATCGACCCCGAGGAGTTCACCGCCAGCGTCGAGGGGCCCGACGGCGGCCACGCGCTGGACGTCACCGGCGATGATGCGGCGGGCCTCCTGCGGGCGCAGGTGCTCCTCATGGCGGTGCTCGAGGCCGCCGAGCAGGACGACGCGCCCGAGGTCGCCACCGAGCTGGCCGAGCTCGCCTACGACGAGGCGTCGGTCGGGGTGGCGGCGCTGGCCCGGCTCGGGCTGCGGATCGATCCCTTCCGCGGCGAGACCGCCGAGGAGCGCGGGACCCGACTGCTGCGCTACGCCGACCACGCCCGGGCGGCCCTCAGCCCCGGTGACATGGCGGCGCTCGAGGACGCGCGGCTGCGGGACCTGCGGTGACGGAGCTCTCCGGCTGCTCGACACCTGCGTGGTGTCGCAGTACCTCGCCCCCGACGCCCCGACGAAGTACCCGGGCCTCGTGAAGCGCGTCCGCGATCTGGTGACCAGCCAGGGCGTGTGCCTCTCCGTGGTGACGGTCTACGAGCTGCGGCGCGGGGTGCGGCTGCTGGTCGCGCGGGGCGAGGGCCGGCGCAAGGAGCGGCGGCTGAACATGTTCCTGCAGGAGGCGACCGCGCTGTCGCTCGACCACGATGGCGGCCAGGGCTGGAACGTGGCCGCCGACCTCTGGGTGAGGGGGCAGCTGCACAAGCCCGCCGTGAACGTATCCGAGGGCGACCTGCTCATCCTGGCCACCGCCATCACCCACGGCCGGGCGCTGCTCACGACCGATGCGGCGCTGGGCGACCGAGCCCAGGAGCTGGGCGTCGGGGGCGCCGTCGAGGTCCTGCCGCTGGCCTGACCGCGCTTCGGTGTCACCCCCCGTGTCACCCGCTCCGTCGGCGGCGGGGCGAAACCAGGCCCTCGGTCGCGGCGCGGCCCGCCCCCTCGGCACTATCGGGGGCGGCCGCGCGCGTGACGGCGGCAGGGGAGGCTGGCCATGCGTCAGTCCGTGGTGGTGGCGCTCGTGCTCGCGGTGACGTCCCGGCCCCGGCGCGGTCACGGCTCCCCGCGCAGCTCCGCGTCGAGCCTCGCCTCGAGCTCCTGATCGGTGGCGCGCGGAGCCGGCGGCGTCCCGCCGTCCTGACACGCGCTCGCGGCGGCCTCGAGCGCGCGCCAGCCGTCGGGGCCCAGGGGCGCCTGGCCGCAGGCGACCGCGTGCAGGTCGGCGACGAGGTGCCCGAGCTCGGCAGGCTGGCGGAAGACGCGATCCGAGAGCTGGCGTCGCCGGGTCCCCCTGAACGTGACGATCTCCCCGCGGTCGAGCACGACCCCCGTCGGCAGGTGCATGACGGTCACCTCCTGCATCACGCGGGTGCGCGCGACGCGCAGCGTGCCGAGCTCGAAACGCACGCGCCCCCGCCACGGGGCCGGGATATCCACGCACTCGGGGTAGACGTCGATCGAGGGCGCCCCGACGCGGTAAGGCCGGCTCGCCCAGAGCGCGAGGCCCGGCAACCCGGCGACCGCGGCGAGGACGAGCAACCCGACGCCGCCGCCGCCCAGCGCTGGCAGCCCGTAGACGAGCAGGCCGCCGCTCGCTGCCAGCGTCGCGAGCAGCGCGGCCCACACCCAGGTCGGCGTCTTCACCGGGTAGCGAGCGAGGACTGCGCGGTCGTCCACGCGTCCGATCCTATCATGGGCGAGGCGGCGCAGGCGGGCGGCCGGCTTGCGCTCGCACGCGCACGCGCTAGCCTCGCCCGCATCCCCGGAGGAACCCATGGCATCATCCCGCCGCCGCGATGAGCTCCTGCACCTCTTCAACGAGACCGCGCCCATCGCGCGCACGTTCGGCATGACGCTCGCGTACACCGCGGACGACCGGGCGGTCTTCACCCTCCCCTACAACCCCGGCCTCGATCACGCGCTCGACGGCATCCACGGCGGCGTCTACGCCACCATGCTCGACAACGCCGGCTGGTTCACCGCCGCCCTCGCGCACGAGGAGTCGTGCTGGCTGGCGACCGCCGAGCTGTCGATCCATTTCCTGCGGCCCGCGAAGGCCACCACGCTCCGGGCCGAGGGCTGGATCATCAAGGGCGGCAAGCGGCAGGACGTGACGGAGATGCGGCTCTACGACGCCGCGGGCGAGCTCGTCGCGCACGCCACGGGCTCCTTCACGGTGCTCCCGAACGTGCCGCTCGCGGCGCGGGCGCCGTGATGTCTCGTCGGGGGTCGGCGCGGTCGTGCGAGGCCGCCGTGGCGTGGGTGCTCATCCTCGGCGCTGGCGCGCTGGCGGGGTGTCGTGCCGCCGCGCCGCTGCCGGTGCCGCCGGACCGCGGCAAGCTCGAGGCGAAGAACCTCTCGCTGTCCTCTGACGCCGATGCCGCCAGACCCTCGGCGCCGCGGCTCGCCCCACGGACCCGCCTGCGACCTCCCCGGCCTCGCGTCCTGCTCCCGTCCCCGACCGCGGCCGAGTGCGCCGGGCTGTACGAGGAGACCCGGGTGGCGATCACCCCGCCCGGGGCCACCGGTCCGCTCACGAGCCGCGACCGCGAGAGCTTCGTCGCCCGCTGCCGGATCGCGTCCCGCGCCGCGCTCGCCTGCCTGCGCGAGACCCGTGACGCACGCACCGGCGCCCCGCCGCCCCGTCCGCGGCCGGGCTGCCTGGGCGTCGATGCCGCTCATCGACCCTGCGACCCACACGAGACCGGCCCGCGCGACGCGGTGGAGATCTACGCGCCCACGCTCGCGTGCGTGCAGCGCGACGCCGTCGTGACCGCGCACCTGGGCGGGCGCATCGACGCCCTGCTGGCCCGGATCGCCGTGCAGGCGGTGGCCCTGGACCGCGCCGGCCATGGCCGCCTCCCGCCGGAGCTCGCCGAGCTCAGCGTCGACGGCACGTTCCGCGGCGTGGCGATGCGCGACCAGCTGTACGTGGTCGTGCCCACGGGCGCCACGATCCGCGGGGCCGTCCAGGGCTATCTGTTCGCCGCGCGGCCCATCGACCACAGCTTCGGCCTCGCGCACCAGCCCAACGGCCGGTGGGGGCTCACGATCGGGAGCGACACCTTCTGGTTCGCGGACGAGTACTGCGGCCGCTCACCGGCGCCCTGCGACGGCTGGGTGCGCGTCGAGTCGCCGGCACCGCCGACGACGCCTGGCTCTTGACGGCCCCACGCGTCGACGTCAGTCGAATATCAGACTGGAGGTTCGTCCATGCGTATGTCTCTCCTCACGCCCCTCGCGGCCATCAGCGTCTTCGCTGCCTTCGCTGCCGGGGGTGGCTGCGCCTCTACCACGACCCAGAAGAGCACCATCGAGGGCACCACGGCGCAGCCCGCGGCCATCGCCCACATCTCGTACCAGCGGGACCAGAACAACAACACCGCGGTCGACCTGCGGGTTGACCACCTCTCGGCCCCGCAGAAGCTCGATCCCACCCTGACCACCTACGTCGTCTGGGTGGCGCCGATGTTCGGCGGCAACTACGAGCCCCGCGGCGCGCTCCAGGTCGGTGCGGACCGGTCCGGCGAGATCAAGTTCATCACCCCGCTCGACCGGTTCAAGGTGGTGGTCACAGCCGAGGCCAGCCCCATGGTGGCGCAGCCACGCGGCAAGATCGTGATGCAGGGCACGGTGGACGCGTCGCTGCCAAAGTAGCCGTGGTTCCGCGCCGGTGAGAACCTCCTCGCCAGCTACACCCGGGACACCTTCGCCCTCCTCCCCGCTGCCCCGGCTGACGCGACGGTGCGGCAGGTACTCTCGTGTTGCCTGGCGCGAGTGGGGGCAGCGTGTCACGGTTCGCCGCCGTGAACCGATACGCACGTCATCTCCCTCTTGTTCTCCTCACCACCCTCGTCCTCGGCGCCCTGGCCGGCTGTCACCCCAATGAGCTCGGGCGGCTCTCGGCCACGTCGACCGGTGACCTGAGCCTCGGCCCGGCGCCGCCGCGACCCTTCGCCGCTTCCCTCGCCGCCGCGTGCGGGGACGGCGCCGTGAGCGACGCCGGCCGCGCGGGCTTCGCGCGGCTGCCCTACCTGCAGCAGGTGACCGATCACTCGGCCGACGTCGTCTGGACGACCGCCGCGGCGGCGCCGAGCCAGGTCCGGGCCGTCGGCGCCGACGGCCGGGAGCTCGTAGCCGCCGGCGTCACCGACGAGAGCGCGCCCCTCCCGTCGGGCCAGCGGCAGCTCGTCGCCCGCTTCGACGGCCTCGCGCCCGGCCAGGTCTACTGCTACTCCGTCGAGAGCGAGGGCACGCGGTGGCTCGAACCGGGCGGCTTCCGCACGGCTCCCGCCCCGGGCGCCGGCACGACGGTGCGGCTGGTCGTCTTCGGCGACACCGGTACCGGCGGCATCGATCAGGTCGCCGTGCGCGACCAGCTCAAGAACGTGGACTTCGACCTCGCGCTCCTGACCGGAGACATCGCGTTTCCCGACGGCAGCGTCGAGGAGTACGAGAAGCACTACTTCGGCATGTACGCCGACTTCATGCGTCACGCGCCCTTCTTTCCCGCGAGCGGCAACCACGAGTACACGAATGGAGATGGGATCGCGTTCCGGGAGACGCAAGTCTTGCCCGAGAACGGCGGCGTGGACGGCCGCGAGCGGTGGTACTCCTTCGACTGGGGTGACCTGCACGTGGCCGTGCTCGACACCGAGAAGGTGGGCCCGGAGCAGGCGGCCTGGCTCGACCAGGACCTCACGGCCAACCAGCGCCCGTGGACGATCATCGTCGGCCACCGACCGCCGTACTCCTCGGGAGTGCACGGCTCCGATGGCGCCGTGAGGAGCGCGTTCGGCCCGGTGCTCGCGCGCCATCACGTGCCCCTCGTGGTGAACGGCCACGACCACAGCTACGAGCGGACCACGCCGCAGGACGGCGTGACCTACATCGTCGCGGGCGGCGGCGGCGTGGGCACGCGGGCGGTCGGCCACTCGGATTTCACGGCCTTCTCGCAGCAGGTGTCCCACTTCGTCTACGTGGAGATCTCCGGCGATACCCTGCGGGCGTGGGCCGTCGACGCCACCGGCAAGACGTTCGACACGGTCGAGATGCAACGGCCGCGCTGAGCGCGGCGCGTCGGCCGGGGCGTTTCGACGGAGGTCCAGAGCGGGCGGGGGGGTCCGGTCATCGTATCGTTCTGCGAGGCCCGACGCTTCGCGGAGGAGCGGAGGATCGGTGGAGGCGGCCGACGAGAGACCCCGCAGCAACCGACTGCTGCGCCCGGTCGGGCTCGTGTACCGGGACGAGACGGTCACGCTGGCCCTCCTGACCCTCAGCGGCTTCCTGCTCCTCACCTCGTACTACATGCTCAAGGTGGTGCGCGAGGTGCTCATCGTCGGGGGCGCCGGCGCCGAGGTGAAGGCCTACTCCGGGGCGGGTCAGGCGGTGCTCCTCATCGCGGCCCTGCGCGTGTACGGCCTGCTCTTCGATCGCCTCGACCCGCGGCGGTTGGTGGGCTTCGTCTACGTGTTCTTTCTCCTCACGCTCGCGCTCTTCGCCGTGCTCGGCCGCTGCGGCCTGCCGCTCGCCGTGCCCTTCTACCTGTGGGTCGGCGTGTTCAACGTCATCGCCATCTCCCAGTACTGGTCGCTCATCACGGATCTCTACACGCAGGAGCAGGGCACCCGCCTGTTCGGCATCGTCGGCATCGGGGGCGGGCTCGGCGCCATCGTCGGCGCCGCCGTCTCGAGCGGGCTGCTCCGCCTCGTCGGGACGTACGCGCTCATGCTGCTCGCCGGCGGCGTCCTGCTCCTCTCGCTCGGCGTCGCGTGGACGGCGCACCGGCGGGAGACGCGGCGGACCCGCCCGCCGCCGGTACCCCCGCCGGCGCGGAGCGGCAACACCGCGCGCCTGCTGACCAGCGATCACTACCTCATCCTCGTCGCGGCGCTCACCCTGCTCCTGAACACCGTCTCCTCCCTCGGCGAGTACGTGCTGGACCGGACGCTGCTCCAGGCGGCCCACGTCGCGCACGGCGCCGCGGTGAGCCAGTTCGTGGGCGCCTTCCGGGCGCGGTTCTTCGCCGTCGTCAACGTCCTCGGCCTCGTCCTCCAGTTGCTCCTCGTGTCGCGGATCATGCGGCGCGGCGTGGGCACGGCGCTCCTCATCCTGCCCCTGGCCGCCTCGGCGGGTTACATGGGCATCGCGCTCGTGCCGACGCTCTCGGTCATGGCGGCCTACAAGACGGTCGAGAACAGCTTGAACTACTCGGTCGAGAACACGGCGCGCCACGGCCTGTTCCTGGTCACGTCGCGCGTCGCCAAGTTCAAGGCCAAGATCGCCATCGACGGGCTGCTGCCGCGCATGGGCGACGTCGTGAGCGCCGCGCTGGTGCTCCTCGGCAGCCTCCTCCACCTGAGCACGAGACGCTTCGTCGCGATCAACGTCGGGCTGGCCCCGCTGCTCCTGGCCGTCACGTTCGCCGTGGCGCGGCTGTACCGCGACCGGAGCGCGAGCCGCGCGGCGGAGGCTCCGGCCTGAGCCCCCGCCGCGCGGATGCGATTGACGCTAACGCGGTGCGCCCGCCTCATCCCCGCTGAGGGCTGCGGGCCGGCTGGCGTAGCCGACCGCCGCGACGTCGATCTTCCCGAGCGCGAACGCGTCCGCGCGCCCCCACGGGCCGGGAATACCGAGCAGTCCGAGGTGCTCGACCTGCCGCGGCACCGCCGGGGCGACGAGCAGGTGATCGCCGATGGGCTCGAGGCCCAGCAGCGTCCGCAGCATCAAGAGCGGCGCTCCGGTCGCCCACGCCTGGGGGCTGCAGGCGGTCGGGTACTCCACCGGGAACTCGGTCAGCGCCCGCGGGTGCCCGGCGAAGGCCTCGGGGAGCCGTCCGTTGAAGTACTGCGCCGCTTCGAGGATGCCGAACGCCAGCTGGGCGGCCTCCCGGTCGTAGCCCCGGCGGCGGAGCCCCCAGGCGACCATGGACGTGTCGTGCGGCCACACCGTGCCGACGTGGTAGCCGATCGGGTTGTAGCCGCCTTCCCCTTCGGCCATGGTGCGCACGCCCCAGCCGGTGAACAGGCGTGGGCCCATCAGGTGGGCCACGACCGCGTCCTCCTTGTCCTCGTCCACGATGCCGCTCCAGAGCAGGTGGCCGATGTTGGAGGTGAGCGCATCGACCGGCTTCTTGTCGCCGTCGAGGGCGAGGGCGTAGTACCCGCGATCGCCGAGCCAGAAGTCCCGGTTGAAGCGGCGCTTGAGCGCGTAGGCCTGCTCCTCGAGCTTCCCGGCCAGGGCCCCGTCGCGCCAGATGTCGCGCGCGAGGCGCGCGCACCGGACGCGCGCGTCGTAGACGTAGCCCTGGATCTCGCAGGTCGCCCGCGGCAGCTTGGCGAGCGTGCCGTCCGCGAAGAGGATCGAGTTCCAGGAGTCCTTCCAGCACTGGTTGGCGAGCCCGGTCTCGGGTCTGCGGGCCTGGTACTCGACGTAGCCGTCCTTGTCGCGGTCGCCGTACTCGTCGATCCAGTCGAGCGCCGCCCGGGCGGTCGGCTCGAGCTCGCGCACGAGGTCCGTGTCGCCCGACCAGCGCTCGTACTCGTCGAGGAGGATCAGGTACAACGCCGTCGTGTCCGCCCCGCCGTAGTACGGCGACTGCGGCCGCTCCTCGAACGCGGTCATCTCGCCAAAGCGCAGCTCGTGGATGATCTTGCCCGGCTCCTCGTCGCGGAAGTCGTCGACGCGGGTGCCCTGCCACTGCGCCAGGAGCCGGAGCGTGGTGCGGGCGAGCTCCGGCTCGAACGGCAGCGACTGCAGGCTGGTGATGCAGCTGTCGCGCCCGAAGATCGTCATGAACCAGGGCAGGCCGGCCGCCGGCAACGCTCCCTTCAGGATCTTCGGGTAGAAGCGCAGCCCGGCGAGATCGGCGATGCTGCGCTGGTAGGTCAGTTGCAGCGCCGCCCACGAGGAGAGCAGCTTGGGCGCGGTGGCCATCCACTCGTCGAGGGTCGTGCCCTCCGGCTCGGGCTTGCTCGCGGTGTCGCTGTACTTCGGCCGCTCGCGCCGCTGATAGCCGTCGTAGGCGGCAACGACGTCGAGCGTGGTCTCCCAGCGGCCGTGCGGCTCGAGGTGGACCCGGAACCGGATCTCGTCCTCGGCCAGCGCGGCGCCCGCGCCGGCCCGGACCCACGTCTCGCGCACGAAGCGCTCCCGCTGATAGCCGAGCACGATGTGGTCGCCGTCGACCCGCCGGTAGTACTGGCCCTTCTTCGGCAGGGCGTCCTTGACCTCGAACAGGTCCGCGAAGTCGCTGCCCACGGCGATGCGCAGATCCAGATCCTTGGGCTCCGCCGTGTGATTGAGGATGACCAGCTCCTCGTGGAACCCGCCGCCGACGGCGCGCTTGCGGATGATCGAGAGCGGCGAGTCCACGTAGATCGTCCCGGTCGCCGGGACCAGGAAGAACTGGGCCGACTGATACTGCAGGTCGTCGGTCGAGAGCACGTTGGGGCGCTTCCCGTCGACGGTCAAGACCCACTTCGACAGGAAGCGGGTGTCCATGTGGAACAGCCCCACCGTGTCCGTCGGCGAGGCGTCCATGTCCCCCCGCCGGTCCGAGACCGCGAAGGTGTTGCCTTCGAGAATGCTCACGGTGGCGGCGCTCATGCTCGTGCTCCTTCCTGCGGCTGCTCGTGCTTCGGCGCGGGGAGCAGCCCGTGGAGCAGCTTCGCCAGCGCCAGGTCGCCTTCCATCTGGACGCGGCCCTGCATGACGGCCGTCAACATGTTCTGTTCTCCCTCGGCGATGCGCACGAAGTCCTCGGCGCTGCACTTGACCACGCAGTCGGCCGGCGACCCGTCCTCGCGCACGGTGAACCGCCCGTGATCCACCTCGACGCGGTAGGTGCCGGTCCCCTCGATGTCGAATCGATAGCTCGCCGCGAGGTGTCGCACCCGGGGGTCGAACTCTCTGCGCTTCACGTTCTCGATGATCTCCTGTACCGAGCGCCCCATCGCTCCTCCTCCATCCCGGGTCGTACCCCCCCCGCCGGCACGCTCGTGCGGCCGATGGCCCGCTGTTCGGGTCGGTGCTCGTCGCCGCCGCCCCCACTTCCCCGTAGATGTTTCGTTCGCCCTCGACGTTGCCCTACAACCGAGCCTTCAAAAGCGCGGTGCTTTCGATTGCCCTGGCCGCCGCATTGAAGGTGCCCTGCGTCACGAGACCGCGCGCCTTCGGTCCGTGTGAGGCATCCAATCGCTTCGATTGCAAGGCGGCATCGGCCTGTTCGCCTTGGAGGAAGGACGCCGGATGCGGCGAGGGGTGGGCCGCGTCGTTCGCATCATCGCAGTTGGTCAGGCGGGGCTCCTCTTGCTGCTGGTCGCGGCCTGTGGGTCGCTGCCGCGCCGCTTCCCGCTCGCCGCCCCGCTCTGGCAGGACCCCGACCACAACGACGTCCCCCGCCGGCCGGCGCCGACCGTCGCGAACCTCCTCGCCTTCCAGCTCGACTGGTTCGCCCTCTATCCGCTGTCTCAGGCGACCGCGGTCCGCCCGTCGGGCGAGGCCGTGAACGTCAACGCGCTGGACGAGGTGCCCGACAGCTCGTGGTTCCAGAACCGCATCGGGCGCCGCGGCATGACCCCCGACGAGGTGGCGCAAGGCCCCTGTGAGGCGCCGCCCCCCGACCCGCGGCGCGGTCCCTGGGTCGTGACCCGGGGCAAGGATGAGGGGGCGACCTCGGGCCTCTTCATCACGGCCCCCGAGGGCCGCTACCTGCTCAAGTTCGATTCGCGCGCGCAGGCGCCGCGCGCGACCGCCGCGGACGCCATCGCCGCGCGGCTCCTGCACGCCGCCGGCTACTTCGTCCCCTGCGAGCAGATCGTGTACCTCTCGCCCGCGGACCTGCGCATCGGCCCGGGTGCCACCGTCAAGGACCAGTACGGCCACAAGCGACCGCTCACGCCGCGCGACGTCGAGCGCGCGCTGCTGGAGGCCTGGCGCCTGCCCGACGGGAGGCTGCGGGCGTCGGCGAGCCGGATCCTCGCGGGCGAGGTGCTCGGTCCCTGGCGCTACCTCGGCCGGCGCACCGACGATCCGAACGACGTGATCCCCCACGAGGACCGTCGCGAGGTGCGCGGCCTGCGGCTGTTCGCCGCCTGGCTCAACCACTGGGACTCCCAGGACGCGAACACCGTGGACGTGTGGGTCACCGCGCAGGGGCGGCGCTTCGTGCGCCACTACCTGCTCGACTTCAACGAGTGCTTCGGCGGGATGTGGGTGGGCGGCGTGCTCGTCCGGCGTCTCGGCCATGCGCACTGGATCGATCTCGCCAAGATCACGGGCGACTTCCTCTCGCTGGGGACCCTGCCGCGGCCATGGTACCGCGCGCGCCCGAACGCCTTCTCGGGGACCTTCGGTTTCTACGAGGCCCAGGGCTTCGTCCCCTCGGAGTGGCGGGCGAGCCATCGGGTCCCGGCCTTCGAGCGCATGACCACCCGCGACGCGCTGTGGATGGTGCGCATCATCGGGAGCTTCTCGCCGGCGCACCTCCGCGCCGCGGTCGCCGCGGGCCAGCTCCCCTCGCCGCTCGACGCGGACTACCTCGTCGAGACCCTGCAAGCGCGCCAGCGCGCCATCCTGCGCGAGTACCTCCGCGCGAACGCGCCGCTCGTTCACTTCCGCGTCACCCGCGCCAGCGACGGCCGGGAGCAGCTCTGCTTCGCCGATCTGGCCGTCCGGCAGCGGCTGGTCCCGCCGCGGGAGGTGCGCTACGAGCTGCGCGCCTACGGCGGCGACCGCCTCGACGAGCTGCTCGGCTGGCGCCAGCTCGGCCCGGGGCCGGGCGACGCGGCGGACGCCGCGAGCTGCGTCTCGCTGCCCATCGGTCTGCGGCGCGCGGCGGAGCTGGCGCCGCGCGGGGCCGCCGACGACCATCGGCGCCGCTACGAGGTCATCGCGATCGACGTCTACCAGCGGCCCGGCGAGACGGCCACCTCGACGCTGCGGCTGCACCTCTACGACCTCGGGCCGGAGCGGGGCTACCGGCTCGTCGGCATCGAGCGCCGCCCCGAGGCGATCCCCAGCGGACACTGCGTGAACCGGCGGTCGTGGCGGTGCCCGCCCCCATGAGATCCTTCATCCTCGCGGGCGTGGGTCTCGGCCTCTCGCTGTGCGCGGCCGGTGTCCGCGCGGACGCGCCCGCGTCGGCGCCGGCGTCGCCGCGCGCGCCCGCGTCCGCGCCCGCGCTCGCCGCACCGTCGCCGCCAGCCCCGCTGCCGCCGCCGTCGGCCGCGCCCGGCGCGACCCGCCCGATCCCGCGCTACGACGGCCGGGAGCCGCCGCCGCCCACCGTCGGCGAGGTGCTCCTCTGGGGGCCGCGGCTGCTGCTCCTCCCGCTGCACCTGACCCTCGAGTACCTGCTGCGCCGGCCGCTGGTGGCGCTCCTGGGCCTCGTCGAGCAGCATCACCTCGACGAGTACGTGAAGAGAGCCTTCGTCTGGCGCGACGGCCAGGCGGGGATCTTCCCGACCTTCCTCTACGAGCTCGGGCTGAGCCCGGCCGTCGGCCTGTACGCCTTCTACCACGACCTCGGGCCGGGGCTCGACATGCACCTCAACGGCGTGGTCTGGAACCGCATCGCCCAGGCCCGCCTCGGCGCGACGCTGGACCTCTCGGACGGGCGCGCGGCCAACCTGGCGTGGAACATCACCTACCGCCAGCGGCCGGATCAGCTCTTCTTCGGGCTCGGCCCCGCCTCGCTCGATGCCAACGCCAGCCACTACTGGCAGCGGCTGGTCACCGCGGACGTCGGTCCGTCGGTCGCGATCGGCGATCTCGGCGGCTTCAGGCTCCGGGCGGCCTACAGCCACGCGAGCTTCGCCAACGGCGAGCCGACCGGCATCGAGAGCGTCTTCGACGTGGCCAACCCGAGCGTGGTGCCGGGCTTCCTCACTGGCTATGGTCTCTTCAGCACCGAGGCGCTGCTCGCGCTCGACAGCCGCTCGCGCCACCGGCAGGACCCGGGGAGCGGCCTCCGCCTCGAGCTCACCGGCGCCTACGCGATCGACCCCGGCCGCGCCGCCCTGCAGTTCTTTCGCTGGGGCGGCACGCTGTCCGGCTACCTCGATCTCAGCCGGCGCAATCAGGTGCTGTCCCTGGTGCTGTACACCAGCTTCGTCGAGCCCATCGGCTCGGCGCCGGTGCCCTTCACCGAGCTCCCCGCGCTCGGCGGCGTCGATTACATGCGCGGGTTCAACACGCGCCGCTTCGTCAGCGACAGCGCGATCACGGCGATGCTCGATTACATCTACCCGATCTGGGACAACGTCGCGGCCGACCTCTTCGTGGAGGCCGGCAACGCCTTCGGGCCGCACCTGAGCGGCTTCGCGCTCGAGCGCCTGCACCTCGACTGGGGCCTCGGGTTCCGCACCCGGAGCCGCACGGCCGCCTTCGACGTCCGCCTCGCCTTCGGCACCAACCGCCTCGACAGCGCGAACATCGGGGTCGAGCACGTGGCCGTCTTCGTCGGCCTCAGCCATTACTGACCCACGTTCCCGTGGCGGTGCGACTCGCCGCGCGCCGGCCCGCGGGGCTCGCCGGCCTCGCGCTCGTCGCGACGTTCCTGCGCTACCCGCCCGTCGCCGCCCTGCTCGGGCGCGCGCTCGCGCGCCGGAGCGTCGTGCGCGTGCCGCCGCCCGCGGCGCTGCTCCGCCTGGCGGTGGTCGGGAGCGAGGCGCCCGCGGCGCTCGTCGACGAGGTGCGCGGCGCCATCCGGCGCGTGTCGCCCGACGTGATGGCGCGCCGCCTGCGCGCGGTGCTCGCGGCCGATGTCCGCGCCGAGCTCGCCGGCACCCGCGTGCCGGTGCTCTACCTCGGCGGCGCCCGCGACCGCATCGTCGGGCGCTGGGCGGCGGCGCAGGTGAAGGCGGCCCGGCCGGACGCCGAGGTGGTAATGCTGGACGCGCCGCACCTCGTGCTGCAGCGGCGGGCGCGACAGGCGGCGGGCGTGCTGTCCGCGTTCGCGGCCGGGTGACCGCGCTGGCAGTAGCGCCGACCCTGCTACGAGGCCCGTCTGCCGCACCGCCCGACGCTCACCGGCCGCGTCGTCGTGAGCTTCGCCATCCGCGAGGAAGGGAGCGTGAGCGCGGTCGCCGTCAGCGACTCGACGCTGGGCGACCGCGCGGTCGAGCGCTGCATCGCGCGCGTGATCGACGGCGTGCTCTTTCCGTCAGTCGAGCACGGAGGCGAGTACCACGTCGAGTATCCCTTCACGTTCGCGCCGCGCGCGACGTGGCGTGCGCCGCTCGCGTGGCGCTGAGCCCGCACTACCGGGTCCAGCAACCCCCGACGCCTCCGATTGTAGACGCGTTCGAGCAGCGAAGTCGAGGTGGTCAGCGCTGAAGCAGGGTGGACGCGCCGACAGATCGTCACCCCCCCAGGTGGCGCTTCGAGCGGGCGCCTTCGCGCGCTGAGGCCTGGGGGGCGATCTCGGTGGTACTCCAGCGCATTGCGGTAGATGGGCGTCGGGCACTGCGAGAGTTGTCCC
>DASXVK010000655.1:0-2642 GCA_036504295.1 Polyangia bacterium | reverse complement strand
CGGCATGCCGGCGGGGGCCGGGCAGCCGTGAGCGCGCGGCGCGCGACCGTCGCGCTCGCCGCCGTCCTCGCGGCCGCGGCGCCCGCACACGCGAAGCCGCCCACCCCGGCGGAGCTGGTGCAGCGCGCCGTCGACCAGATGCTCTTCCGCGCGCGCGGCGCCGAGATGACGATGCGGCTCACGCTGCGCGGCAAGGGCGGCGACGTGCGGACGCGCCAGCTCTACAGCAAGAGCCGGATGATCGACGGGCAGAGCCGCGCGCTGGTGCGCTTCCTCGCGCCGTCGGAGGTCGCGGGCACGGCCTTCCTCTTCCTCGAGCGCAAGGGCGGCGCCGACGAGCAGCACATGTACCTGCCGGCGCTCAAGATCGTGCGGCGCATCGCCGGGGAGCAGAAGCGCGCGAGCTTCATGGGCAGCGACTTCACCTACGCCGATCTCCAGTGGAGCGATCTCGGCGGCGCGGCGTGCGCGCGCGCGGGCCAGGAGAAGATCGGCGGCCACCCCTGCGTCATCGTCGACTGCACGCCGCCCCGGCGCGACGTGTACGCGCGGCTGCGCGCCTTCGTGCGCGCCGCCGACGGCGCGCCGGTGCGGTTCGAGTTCTACGACGCCAGGGCCGAGCTCGCGAAGACGCTCTTCGTCAAGGAGCTCAAGCCGGTGGCGGGCGCGCCCATGGCGACCGCGCTGCGCATGCTGAACCACCGCACCGGCGGCTCCACCGAGCTCGTGATCGAGCGCGTGACGGTGCGCGACGATCTGCCCGCGTCGGACTTCACCGTCGAGGCGCTGCGGCCGCGGTGAGGGCGCGCGCGCTCGCCCCGCTGCTGCTGCTGCTGCTCGCGGCGCCCGCCGCCGCGAGCCCGGCGTCGCAGCCGGCCTCCGCGCCGGCGTCGTCTCCGGCCCCCGCCTCCGGCGAGATCATCGATGACGCCGCGGATCCCGGCGGCGCCGTCGCCCCGCGGCCGGCGCTGGCCCCGGCGGGCGCGAGCGAGCCCGCGACCATCGCCCGCGCCGGCGCGGCGCTGCGCCTGGGGCTCGACCCGGTGCACGAGCGCTCGGGCCCGGCCACCGCCGGCCCCTACCACGAGGACGTGCTCGAGCTCCTCGGCACGGCGAGCGCCCACCTCGACCATCGCCTCCGCCCGGGGCTGCGGCTGGAGCTCGGCGGGCGGCTGCTCTACCGGCTCACCTCGCGCCGCGGCGCGAGCGGCACCTACACCGTCTTCAACGGCACCGTCCACCGCAGCGACCTCGAGGCCGATCTGCTCGACAGCGCGCTCACGTTCGCGACCCCGCACGTCGCGCTCCAGGCCGGCATGGTGACCGCGGTCCTCGGCGCCACCGACCTCGTGAACCCGAACGACGTGCTCACCGTGCGCGACCTGCGCAGCGGCATGTTCCTCGACCCCGCGGCGAGCCGCCTGCCGGTGCCGCTCGTCCGGGCCGAGGCCCAGGTGCGCGGCGTCGGGCTCGCCGCGTACTTCATGCCGGTCTTCCGCCCGCACCGCGTGGACGTCTTCGGCTCGGACTTCGCGCTCTTCGGGCCCATCGCGCCGGTGCCGCTGCAGCAGCTCGGCACGACGCTCGACGAGCTCGTCGATCCGACGGTCGCGGGCGCGGCGCAGGACGCCGTGCGCCAGTCGCGCCTGCCCCGCCCCTTCAGCGCGCCCGACGTGGCGGCGCGCGTGCGGCGCGTCTTCGGCGGCTGGGACGTCGCGCTGCAGTACGCCTGGCTGCACGAGCGGCTGCCGGTGCTGCGCGTCAGCCGCACCTTCCTCGCGGGGGCGCTGCCGCTGCTCGCGAGCGGGGCGGCGCTCGCCCCGGAGACCCGGGCCGAGCTCCTCGGCCGCCTGCTCGCCCAGTCGCCGCTGCCCATCGAGGGCGTCTACCGCCGCCAGCACCAGGCCGGCCTGAGCGTGGCCGGCGCTCTCGGGCCGCTGCGCGTCGCGTTCGACGCCGCGTACCTCTCCCGCGAGGCGGCGAACCTCGGCGGCGCGTTCCCGTTCGCGCCCGATGGCGGCGACTGGCTGGCCGCGAGCGTCGACTCGCAGAGCGTGGCGACGACGCTCGGCCTGACCTACGTGCGCGGCGCCGACCTCGTCGTCGGCGTCGAGGCCTGGTACAAGGTGCTGGTCGACCTCGCCCTCGAGGCCGCGGCCACGCGCCCGCCGCTGCTCCTCGGCGGCCCGCACTTCGGCGGCCTCGCCGCGCACGCGAGCTGGACCGTGCCGGGCACCCACCTCACGCTCAGGCTCGTCGGCCAGGGCGACGTCGTGAACCGCGCGCTCGTCCTCCTGCCGCAGGCGGTGTACCGCCGCGGCGACCACCTGGGCTTCGTGGCCGGCGCGATGATCTTCGACGGCGCCGCCGCGAGCCTGGGCGGCCGGCTGACCCGGAACGACCAGGTGTACGTGGGCGTCGAGGGGGCGCTGTAGGCGCCCTGGCGCCCCACCGCCGCCTCGCGCCCGCGCCCCGCGCCGCGCCGCCCCGCGCCGCCCCGCCCCCGCGCCGCCCCGCGCCACGTCGAGCATGCGTCGCCGGATCACCGACTTCGCGTGATCGCGAGAGGGATGCGCGCGCATCCCTGCCCAGGTCACGCGTTCCCGGTGATCTCACGGCACATGCTCCGGGAGGCCGTGGCG
>DASXVK010000654.1:0-16858 GCA_036504295.1 Polyangia bacterium | reverse complement strand
ACAAGCGCGCCACGCGGCGCCGCCGCACCACGCCCGACCAGCGGCTGGCCCGCTGGCGCGTGCCAGGGAGGGCGCCCCCCTTCCGGGTAGGCACCCGGCTGAGGCGGGCTTCCATTGACAGCGCGGGGCCGGGCTCATAGCCTGAGGTCAGCGCGCCGCCGACGACGCGTGCCGAGGAGGAGCGCATGCCCCGCATCTGCCCCCGTTGCCAGATCGAGCTCCGCCCGCAGGTCGACCGCGGCGTGACCCTCGACGTGTGCGAGAAGTGCCACGGCATCTGGTTCGACGCGAACGAGATGGACCAGCTCGCGAACAAGCCGGGCATGACCGACTGGCTGCGCAGCGCGGCGGCCGCCTCGCCCCAGCCCGTGTGCCCCTGGTGCGGGACGGCCCAGACGCGCCACGGCGCCGTCTGCGAGCAGTGCCAGCGGGCCGTCGGCGCGCTCTGCCCCGCGTGCCAGGTGTGGATGCCGGCGTTCGACGTGCGCGGGATCGGCGTGGACTTCTGCGTCCGCTGCGCGGGCCTGTGGCTCGACGCGGGCGAGTTCGAGCAGCTCGGCGCCGGCGCCCCCGCGGCCCCGGGCGGCGCCGCCCCGCCCGCGGCCGGGCCGCGCAACGTCGACGGGCCATTCGCCCGCCGCCGCGCCCAGGCCGGCGCGCCGCCGCCGCCCCCCACGCAGGGGGCGCCCCAGCCGCAGCAGCCGGCGCCGCCCTACCCGCCGCAGCAGGCCGCGCCGCCCTACCCGCCCCAGCAGCCGGCGCCGCCCTACCCGCCGCAACAGGGCTACGCGCCGCCGTACCCGCAGCAACAGGGCTACGCGCCGCCGTACCCGCAACAGCAGGTCGTGTCGCCGCAGTACCGGCCGGCGCCGGTCCAGGTCGTCGCGCCGCAGCCCTACATCGCGCAGCCGGTCTACACCGCCGGGGTCTACTACGATCCGTACTGGTCCTCGAGCTACTACGCGCCGAGCTACTACGGCAGCGGCTACTGGAACGGCGGGATCTGGTACGACTCGTGCTACGGCATGGGCGTCGGCGTCGGCGTCGGGCTCGGGGTCGGCGTCGGGCTCGGCTACGGCGGCTACGGCTACGCCGACGGTCTCTGCGGCGTCGTCGATTACGGCGCCGGCTACGGCGGCTATGGCGGCTACGACTACGGCGGCTACGCCGGCGGCTACGGCGGTGGCGACTGCGGCGGCGGCGACTGCGGCGGGGACTGCGGCGGCGGCGACTGCGGCGGCGGCGACTGCGGCGGCGGCGACTGCTAGACGTTACTTCCCGATGTACCCCTTCCGCATCAAGATCTCCGCCGTCAGCACCGCGCCCTTGGCCGCGCCCATCTTCGTGTTGTGCGACACGAGCACGTACTTGAGCCCGTTGGGCAGCGCCGGGTCCTCGCGCAGGCGGCCGACCGTCGTCGCCATCCCGCCGTCGGCGTCGCGGTCGAGGCGCGGCTGCGGCCGGTAGGGGTCGTCGGAGATGGCGATGAGCCGGCGCGGGGCCGACGGCAGCCCCTGCGCGAGCAGCTCCGCGCCGAAGCCCGCCATCGCCGCGCGGGCCGCGTCCACCGTCGCCGGCCGGGCGAGCTCGACGAACACCGCCTCGGTGTGGCCCTCGAGCACCGGCACGCGCGTGCAGGTGCAGGACACCGGGAAGTCCGCCGGCGTGATGCGGTCACCCGCGAGGGCGCCGAGGATCTTGCGCGTCTCGATCTGGACCTTGTCCTCCTCCTTCGGGATGAAGGGGACGACGTTGTCGATGATGTCCAGCGCGACGACGCCCGGCGAGCGGCCAGCGCCCGAGCACGACTGCATCGAGGTCATGATGACCCGGCGCACCCCGAAGGCGGCGTGCAGCGGGGCGAGCGTCAACGCGAGGCCCACCGTCGTGCAGTTGGGGCCGGGGCTGATGAAGCCCCGCCAGCCGCGGTTGCGGCGCTGCACGTCGATGAGGCGGGTGTGGTCGTGGTTGACCCCGGGGATGAAGACCGGGACGTCGTCGTCGTAGCGGAAGGCGGACGCGGTCGAGATGACGGGCGTCTCCGCCGCGTAGCGCGGCTCGAGCACCCGCGCCGGCTCGGCCTCGATGGCGGTGAAGATGCAGCCGAGGCCCTTCGGGTCGAGCGCCTCGGCGTCGACCACCGGCATGGCCGCGATCACGTCGGGCAGCGGCTCCTGGCAGTACCAGTGCAGCGCGCCGCGATCGTCGCGCAGCGCCTCGCCGTAGCGCTTGCCGGCGCTGCGGGCCGAGGCGCAGAGCTGCGTGATCACGAGCTCCGGGTGGCCCGCGAGGGCGGCGACGAACTGCTGGCCCGCCAGGCCGGTCGCGCCGACGATGGCGACGGGGATCTTGCTCATGGGACCTCCTGTGCTCCGGCGGCGCGGGCGACGCTGCGCTGGCGCACCGTCTCGTAGAGCAGCACGGCGCCGGCGGCCGAGGCGTTCAGGGCCGCGACCTTGCCGGCCATCGGGATGCGGACGAGGAAGTCGCAGCTCCGCAGCACGAGCGGCCGGATGCCCTTGCCCTCGCCGCCGACGACCACGGCCACCGGCTCGGTCAGGTCGACCTCCCACGGCGGCCGGCCGCCCTCGGCTACGCCGCCGACGATCCACAGGCCGCGCTCGCGCAGCTCGTCGAGCGTGCGGGCGACGTTCACGACGCGCGCGATGCGCGTGTGCTCGGTCGCGCCGGCGGACGCCTTGACCGCGGCGGGGGTCACGGGCGCGGCCCGGTCCTGCGGGATGACGACGCCGTGCGCGCCAAAGACGTGCGCCGAGCGCGTCAGGGCGCCGAGGTTGTGCGGGTCCTGCACGCCGTCGAGGAGCACGAAGAACGGGCGCTCCGCGCGCGCCTCGGCGACGGCGAAGAGATCGTCGAGCGCGGCGTAGGGGTACTCGCCGACCACCGCGACGACGCCCTGGTGCACCGCCCCGGCGGCCACCGCGTCGAGGGCGCCGCGGCGCTGCTGCTCGACGGCGACGTCGGCCGCGCGGGCGGCCTCGACCACCTCGCGCAGCCCGCCCCCGGCGGCGTCCTCGGCCACGAGCAGCAGGCTCACGTCGCGGCGCCGCGCCCGCAGCAGCTCGAGCACCGGGCGGACGCCGTAGACGAGACGATCCACGCTAGCCTCCGGCGAGCTCGGCCGAGATCGCCCGCGCCGCGGCCCGGGGATCCTTCGCGCCGGTGATGGGCCGCCCGATGACGAGGTAGTCGGCGCCGGCGGCGAGGGCGGCGGCGGGCGTCGCGACCCGCTTCTGGTCGGCGACGTCGGCGCCCTGCGGCCGCACGCCCGGCGTCACGATGAGGAACGCGGGCCCGCACGCGGCGCGGATCGCGGCCACCTCGTGGGGCGAGGCCACGACGCCGTCGCAGCCCGCCTCCTGCGCCAGCCGCGCGCGCGCGGCGACGAGGTCGGCGAGCGGCCCGATCTGGCCCGTCTCCTCGAGGTCGTGGTCGTCGAGCGACGTGAGCGCGGTCACGGCGACGACGCGGGTGCCGGCCGCGTGCGCGGCCTCGGCCGCGCGCACGAGCATGGCGCGGCCGCCGCTCGCGTGCACCGTGACGAGCTCCACCCCGTGCTTGGTCGCCGCGGCCATCGCCCGGCCGACGGTCTCGGGGATGTCGTGCAGCTTGAGATCGAGGAACACGCGGCCGCGCGCCTGGACCCAGCGGATGGCCTCGGGGCCGCAGGCGCTGAAGAGCTCGAGGCCGATCTTGAAGAGGCCGACCTCGCCCTGGAGTCGGTCGCAGATGGCCAGGGCGGAGGCCAGGGTGGGCGAGTCGAGGGCGACGATGATGCGCTCGTGCGGCTCCATGCGTTCCCCTCCGGTCTACAACGAGGCTCGTCCCTGACTCGCCTCCAGGCCTAGAATCTAGGCGGGTTTCGCGCTCCGCGCCAGCTCGGCCTGGATCCGGCCTTCGAGGAAGGCCGCGGCCTCGGCCACCTTCACCTTCTCGACCTCGGGCGCGCGCCGCCACTTCACCTCGAGCTCGCCGCCGGCGAGGCTCTTCTTGCCGACGACCACGCGCAGCGGCATGCCGAGGAGATCCGCGTCGTTGAGCTTGACCCCGGCGCGCTCGTCGCGGTCGTCGAGCAGGACCTCGACGCCGCGCGCCTCGAGCTCGTCGTGCAGCTTCACCGCGGCGTCGCGCACGGCGGCGTCGTTCGGCTGCATGCTCACGATCTCGACCTGGAACGGCGCCAGCGCCATCGGCCATATGATACCGTTCGCGTCGTGGCCCTGCTCGATGGCGGCCGCCACGGTGCGGGTCACCCCGATCCCGTAGCAGCCCATGACCATCGGCTTCTCCTGCCCGCCCTCGTCGAGGAAGTTGCAGCCCATCGGCTGCGAGTACTTGGTGCCGAGGAAGAAGACCTGGCCGACCTCGATGCCGCGGTAGCCCTGGTACGTGCCCTGGCCGCAGCGGGCGCACTTGTCGCCGGCGGCGGCGGTGCGGATGTCGAGGTAACGCGCCACCTTGAAGTCGCGCGCCAGGTTGACGTTGACGAAGTGCTGGTCCGCCTCGTTGGCGCCGGTGACCGCGTTCGCGACCCCGGCGACCTCGCGGTCGGCGACGACCGGCACCTCGAGCCCGACCGGGCCGGCGAAGCCGACCGGGGCCTTCGTGACCTCCTCGACGGTCTTGTCGCCGGCGAGGACCAGCTCGTCGACCCCGAGCGCGCTCTTGAGCTTCTCCTCGTTGACGTCGTGGTCGCCGCGCACGAGCACCGCGACCGGCTTGCCGTCGGCGAGGTAGATGAGCGTCTTGATGAGCTGCTGGGGCGGCAACCGCAGGAACTCGGTGACCTCCGCGACGGTGTGCTTGCCCGGCGTCGGCACCTTCTGGCGCGGGAGGAACGTCGCGCCGTCCTCGGGCGGGGCGGGCGGCTCGCGCACGAGCTCCGCGAGCTCCACGTTCGCGGCGTACTGGCAGTGGTCGCAGGCGACGATGGCGTCCTCGCCGGTCTCGGCGAGGACCTGGAACTCGTGGCTGCGCGAGCCGCCGATGGCGCCGGTCGCGGCCTCGACGGCGCGGAACGCCAGCCCGCAGCGGTCGAAGATGCGCACGTACGCGTCGTACATGTTCTGGTACTCGCGCATCGCGTCGGCCTCGTCCACGTGGAAGGAGTAGGCGTCCTTCATCGTGAACTCGCGGCCGCGCATCAGGCCCGCGCGCGGGCGCGCCTCGTCGCGGAACTTGGTCTGGACCTGGTAGAGGTTCACCGGGAGCTGGCGGTAGGACTTCACGTCCTTGCGCACGAGGTCGACGATGGCCTCCTCGTGCGTCGGGCCGACACAGAAGTCCTTGCCCTTGCGGTCCTTGAAGCGCAGCAGCTCCGGCCCGTACTTCTGCCAGCGCCCGCTCTCGACCCACAGCTCCGCCGGCACGGCGACGGGCAGCAGCACCTCCTGGGCGCCGGCCCGGTTCAGCTCCTCGCGCACGATCCGCGCGACCTTGTTCACGACCCGCAGGCCGAGCGGGAGGAACGAGTAGATGCCGGCGGCGACCTGGCGCATGAACCCGCCGCGGACGAGGAAGACGTGGCTCGCCACCTGCGCGTCGGCGGGGACCTCTTTGAGGGTCGGGATCAGGAGCTGGGAATAACGCACTGCGACAACCTCCGGTCGGTGTGGGCTCGGGGCGTTGAATGAAGCAGGTTTTCATCGTCGGCGCAAGGACGCCCGGCTTGCCCCGGGCGCGGCCTGCGCCTAAAGTCGGGGTCCCATGTCCGACCTGCGCGACCGTGCCGTCCGCGGCCTGGCGGCGGGTGACGTGCTCGCCGTCACACGCCGCTTCACCGCCGCCGACGTCGACGGCTTCGGCGCGCTCACGCGGGACCGCAACCCGGTCCACTCGGAGCCGAGCTTCACGGCGGCGAAGGGCTTCGCGGGGCCCATCTGTCACGGGCTGCTCGTCGGCAGCATGGTCACGGAGATCGGCGGCGAGGTCGCCTGGCTCGCGACGGAGATGACGTTCCGCTTCCGGCGGCCGGTCTACCCCGGGGACGTCATCACCTGCACGCTGACGATCCTCGAGGTCGACGAGAAGCAGCGCGCGACCGCCCGCGCGGTGCTGACGAACCAGGACGGCATCGAGGTCGTCGAGGCCACCCTGACGGGGCGCCTGCCGACGTCCGCCGAGCGGGTGCTCCTGGCGGAGCTCAGCGGCGCGGCCGAGCGGTGATCCCGGCGCCGCGCGCACGCCCCCCGGCCGCGGCCCCCGATGCCGCGCTGCGCGCGCTGGCGGTCGCCGCCCTGGTCGCCATCGGCGTCCACCTCGCCTGCCGGGCGCTCCTCTCGGCGTCGGGGAGCTTCTTCGCGAGCGAGGACGACCCCTACCGCGCCTACCTCGCGTATCTCGTCCGGTTCCGCGACGCGCCCGGGCTCATCGGCCGCTTCTGGCTCCCGCTCGGCGGCCTCCTGCAGGCCGCGGCGCAGGCGCTCGGCGTCCCGCCGGCCCTCGCCGGCCCCGCCGTGGGGACGCTGGCCGCCGCGGTCGTCGTCGCCGCCCTCGCCTCGCTGGCCGGCGGCTGGGCGCCCGCGGCGCAGCGCCGCCACGCCTGGTGGGCCGGGGTGCTCATCGGCGCGGCCTCGCCGATGACGATCCGGCTCGCCCAGTCCTCCCTCGCCGATCTCACCGGCGCGGCCTTCCTGGCGCTGGCGGTGGCGGGCCTCGCGCGCAGCGCCCGCACCGGCCGGCTCGCGCCGCTCGCGGGCGGGGCGGCCGCGCTCCTCGCCGGCACCTGGACCCGCTACGAGTGCTGGCCCGTCGCCCTCGCCTACCCGCTGCTCGCGCTGTGGCTCCACGGGCGGGGCGACGCGCCGCGGCGCCGCCTCCTCGCCTGCGCCGCGGTCGCCGCCGTGCCGATCCTGGGCCCCGTCGGCTGGATGGTCGCGCAGCGGGCCGTGCTCGGCGACCCCTTCGCCTTCTACCGCGCCGCCCGCGAGATGTCCAAGGCGCTCGCCGGCGACGTCTCGCGCTCCGGCATCGCGCTCGCGCGCCTGCGCGCGCTCGTCCTGTGGGCGCCCGCCGTGCTCGCCTGGACCGCCCTCGGGCTGGCCGGACGCGGCCGCGCCGCGCTCGCGAACGCCGGCTGGGGCGCGGGCCTGATGGCGCTCGCGACGCTGCCCCCGCTCCTCACCGGCCGCGAGCAGGTGGTCTTCACCGACCGCTTCGCGTACCTCCTCGAGCTCGGGCTCTGGCCCGTGGCCGCGCTCGCGCTCGGCCGGGTCGTCGCGGAGCGCCCGGTGCGCCCGACGGTGCTCGCCGCGGCCGCGGGCATCACCGTCCTGTGCGCCGGGCTGGCGGTGGTCCGCCCGGCGGCGCTGTGGGACCGGGACTCCGTCGAGCTCGGGCTCGCCCTGCGCCGCGGCGTCCTCGACGACCGGCTCGGGGGCGGCGCCCTCCTCATCGAGCGGCCGGTGCCGCGCCCGCCGTTCGGCTGGGCCTCCGTCGGCGTGCTCTGGGGGCGCTGGCCGCGGACGGTCTTCGGCACCGCGCGGGCGGACGGCTGGCAGCTCGTGGAGCCGAGCGATGTGGTCCGCTCCAGGGCGGTCGTCGCGCCCCCGGCCCTGCCCGCCTGGCTCGACGCACGCGGGGTGCGCGCGGCCTGGATGCTCACCGGGCCCGGTCAGCGCGCCGTGCGCGCGGCGTGGCCGGACGCCCGGATCGAGCCGCGGGGCCGCGGCGTGCTCCTGTGGCGCGCGCCGACGGACGGCGCCCTCCGCTCGCGCAAGTGACACACGGGCGCGGTACTCGCGCCATCTCACCACAGCCCGCCCGGGCGGGCGTCGATGCGAGCTCGTCTAGCAGCCTGGAAAACCGCAGCCGTACGGTTGCTCGCGCTCGGCCTCCTGGTCGGGCTGCCCGCGGCCGCCGAGGCCAGGCTGGTCGTCCGCAGCGTCGCGGTCCGGGGCGCGCACAAGACCACCAGCGGCGCCATCGCCGGGCGGATCCGCCTCCAGCCCGGCGACCCCGTCGACTTCACCGTCCTCGCCGAGGCCGAGCGCCGCCTGATCGAGAGCGATCTCTTCGACCACGTGAAGGTCACGATCGACCTGCCCCGGGAGGTCGCCGTCAACCGGATGTACGTGGACGACCGCGTCTACCCCGTCGACGTCGAGGTCGAGGTGGCCGAGAGGCTCTCCTGGTTCATCGTGCCGAACGCCGGCTTCGGCAGCGGCGACTACGCCGGCGGCGTGGTCTACGCCGACCAGAACTTCCTCGGTCGCGACGTGCAGCTCTTCGGCGCCGGCCAGCTCGGGCAGCAGAAGAGCTACGTCTTCCTGGCCTACCGCGATCCGCTGCTCGCGACCGCGGCCATCACCTACTCGTTCAACGGCATCTACCGCTACGAGCAGATCCGCTTCTTCGACGACCACCACCTGCTGGGATGGGTGCCGACCGAGGTGTACGGCGGCGAGGGCCAGATCGGCTGGGTGGCGTCGCCGCACCTGCGCGCCATCCTCGGCGGGATCTTCCGCCATCAGACGGTGATGGCCCCCCACGTCGAGCCGGGCGCGACGCTGCCGCTGTACAACCCGCGCTCGGGCCGCATGATCGTCCTGCTGTTCCAGGTCCAGTACGACAACACCACCGCCCCCGAGGGCATCCGCCGGGGCGTGCGTCTGTGGCTCAAGAACGAGCTGTCGGACCGCTACTGGGGCTCGGACTTCGACTACGTGAAGTTCGACACCAAGCTCGAGCTCTATGGGCACTTCAAGCACACCTACCCGTCGGTGATCGTGCACTGGGTGCTCGACTACCCCACCTCGGACCACGGCGTGCCCATCACCGAGCTGGTGCGCGTCGGCGGTCAGAACCTGCGCGGCTACCTCGTCAACGAGTTCCACGGCGACACGCTCTTCAGCATCCAGGCCGAGGACCAGGTGCTGCTCCTGCGCCGCATCCGCGTGCCGTTCACGAAGGCGCGGTTCAGCCTGGCGGCCGCCGCCTTCCTCGACCTGGGCGCCCTCCTCGAGCGGCACCCCGGCGGCATCAGCAGCTCCGAGCCGGGCAACGCGCCCCCCGAGTCGCGCCCGAAGCTCGCCGACTTCCACACCTCCGTCGGCGCCGGGCTGCGCCTCATCCTCCCGGGCGTCGTGATCCCCGCGCTCAAGCTCGACGTCGGGTACGGCATCGACGTCCGCTCGGTCGCCTTCACGGTGTCGATCGCGGGCGGCGGGCTGTAGCCGGTCCGGGGCTTCCTTGCGCCGCCTGCGAGCGTCGCGTAGCTTCTCTGGCATGCGGCGCTGCCACGTGTACCTCGTGCCGGGCTTCTTCGGCTTCAAGGCGCTGGGGAACATCAGCTACTTCCACCGCGTCGGCGACACGCTCGTGCAGCAGCTCGCGGATCGCGGCATCACGGCGCGCGTCGACGAGTGCCGCACCAACCCGGCGGGCTCGATCCGCGGCCGGGCCGAGGAGCTGCTGCAGCACGTCATCGACACCGGCGGGCTCGAGGCCGAGGAGCTGTGCTTCGTCGGCCACTCGACGGGCGGCCTCGACATCCGGCTCCTCCTCGCGCCGAACGTGAGCTTGCGCGCCGACCGCACCGAGGCCGAGGTCGCGGCGCGCACGCGCCACGTGGTCACGGTCGCGACGCCGCACTACGGCAGCCCCCTCGCGGACTTCTTCACGCTCATCCCCGGGCGCCAGATGCTCCAGGCGCTGTCGAAGGTCGTGACCTCGGGCTTCGGCCGCGTCGGCATCTGGGCCGCGGCGCGGGCGGTCGCGCTCGTCGCCGGCGTCGACGGCTGGGTGCGGCGCGACTCGATGCTCGACGCCGTGTCCCGCAGCCTGCTGCGCCACCTCACCTTGCGGCCCGACGATCCGGTCTTCGATTTTGTGCGTCAGGTCTCGGTCGATCAGGCGGCGATCATCCAGATCACGCCCGAGTGCATGGACCTCTTCAACGCCGCCGTCGCGCCCCACCCCGACGTCGACTACGGCTGCGTCGTGACCGGCACCCCCATGCCGCTCTTCCGCTACGGCCCCACCGACCTGCTCTCGGCCGAGCGCCTCGCGCTGGGCGGGCTCTACATCTGCATCTGGGCGCTGACCGCGCGCGAGCACAAGGCCTATCCCTACCCCACGCCGCCGTGGGAGGTCGCCGCGCAGATCAGCGCCGCTCTCGGCGACCCGGACCTCTCCGGCGCCACCAACGACGGCATCGTGCCCACGCTCAGCCAGGTCTACGGCGACCTCATCTGCGCCGTGCCGTCCGACCACTACGACGTCCTCGGCCGCTTCGACACCGACGCGACGCTCGGCGACTGGCTGCCCTCGGGCACCGCCTTCAACGAGGCGACGTTCCTGAGCGTCTGGGATCAGGTGGCGGCGCGCCTCGCGAGCGACGTCGTCGGGCACGTCACGCCCCGCGCCCGCGGCCCGGCGCTCGTGGCCTAGAGCTCGCCACCCCTACAGAACCTCGAGCGTCGCTTCCGGGTACAGATAGCTGAGGAGCTTGCGCGCGTTCGCGATGCAGTTCGCGGGGCTGTGGTGGGTCTCCATGAAGAGGCCGTTCGACAGCCGATGGGGCGCGACCATCGCGCGGTCGCGGTGGCGCGGCTCGCGGTTGATCAGGTAGCGGTTCGGGCCGGCGTGCACCGGGGCCGCCCCGGGCCCGAGACGCCCCTCGCCGATGAGCCACTCGGCCGTCGTCACCAACATCTCGAGCGGCGTCGCGACCGCCAGCTCCTGCGCGCCGAGGCGGATCCGGCGCGCGCCCTCGAGCTGCCGCACCGGCCCGCTGGCCCCGTCGACCGCGGCGGCGGGCACCGCCGTGGGCGCCGGCGCCGGGCGCGGCGCGGCCGCGGCCGGCTCCTCGGCCTCGAGATAGGCGTCGCCGAGCGCCTCCGAGAGCTTGTCGGCGACGTACTCGCCCACCTCGTCGGGCTCGAAGCCGACGTCGGGGTGCGCCAGGCGCGCGCTGGCGGCGATGACCGGGACCATGGCGGCGACCAGGGCCTCGCGCTCGGTGACCACGGCGTCCCATGCCTCGTCGAGCACCTGGCAGCGACGGAAGAGGCCCTCGTGGAGGCCGATGCTCTCGGGCGCCAGGGAGCGCAGCTTGCGCAGGAACGCCGCCGGGGGATCGGCCTCGACGTCGGCGCGCCACAGGACGCGCTCGGGCTCGAGGTCGCCGCCGGCGGCGCGCACCAGCATCCAGCCGCTGCCGTTCGTGAGGGCGACCGATCGGTTGCCCTCGCGCGCCGCCTGGCGGAGCGCCTGCTGCAGCACGCGCGGGTCCTCGAGGTCCGTGCTCCCGCGCACGACCTCGACGAAGAGCGCCGAGTGCCCGGCGTGGAAGAGCGTGTAGCCGGAGCCGTCCTCGCCGCTGGCGAGCCGCGCCTGGAGCTGCGCCGGGTCCTCGGGGTCCCAGCCGATGGCGCGCAGGAGCGGCACGACGAGCTGCTCGCGCACCATCTGCTCGCTCTGGTCGTAGCGGGCCCGGAACTCGCTCGCGAGCCGGGCCCGCAGCTTGGCGACGGTGTCGTGGGCGACGTCCATCTGGTCCTCCCGGGTCACGGCGCCGCCGCGCCGAGCTGGCTGACGCGCCCGGCGCCGGTGACGTGGCGGGCGACCGTCGGGTTGCCGTAGTAACCGACGCGGGCCGCGCCGCTGATCTCGACATCGAGCTTGCTGCTCGCGCTCACCGTCACGTCGGCGGCGCCGCTCACCTTGACGATCGCCGTCTCGGCGCGCAGGCGCCCGAGGTCGAGCTTGCCGGCGCCGGAGACGGTCACCGTGAGGAGCTTGGCGGCGCCGACGAGCGTGCCCTTGGCGGCGCCCGCGGCGCTCAGGGTGAAGGCGTCGGCGGCGAGGCCGCTGGCCTCGAGCGTGATGGCGCCCGCGAGCGCGACGCGGCCGAGCCCGGGCGTCGCGATCCGGATCGTGATCGGCACCTTCGGCTCGACCGTCACCGGGGTCGGCGCGCGGCCGCCCGAGCCTGGCCGCTCGAACCGGACGACGAGCGTGCCGCCCACGACCGTGGTCGTGACGACCGGCACGACGTTCGCGTCCGCCGTCACGCTCACCGACGGGGCGGCGGCGCGGCTCACGAGCACGACCGCCGATCCGCTGACGTCGAGCGCCTGGAACGGCGTCACCCGGCGCTGCTCCGCCAGCGCGACGCCGGACCCCACCACGACGTCAACGTCCACGCGGTGGCACGCCGCGGTCAGCGTCAGGCAGGCGATCACGAAGCGCGGCGCCGGTCTCATGGTCTCATCCCCGATCACAGCATCTGGTAGAAGTCGTTGCCCTTGTCGTCCACGACGATGAAGGCGGGGAAGTCGACCACGTCGATGCCCCAGATCGCCTCCATGCCCAGCTCCGGGTACTCGACGACCTCGACCTTCTTGATGTTGTTCTTCGCGAGGATCGCCGCCGGGCCGCCGATCGAGCCGAGGTAGAACCCGCCGTGCTTCTGGCACGCGTCGGTCACCTGCTTCGAGCGGTTGCCCTTGGCGATCATGACCATGGACCCGCCGTTCGACTGGAAGAGGTCGACGTACGAGTCCATGCGGCCGGCCGTCGTCGGGCCGAAGGAGCCGGAGGCCATGCCCGCGGGGGTCTTGGCCGGACCGGCGTAGTACACCGGGTGGTCCTTGAGGTACCCGGGCAGGCCCTCGCCGCGGTCGAGCCGCTCCTTGAGCTTCGCGTGGGCGATGTCGCGCGCGACGATGAGGCGCCCGGTGAGCAGCACCAGCGTCTTCACCGGGTGCTTCGTCAGCTCGGCGAGGACCTCCTGCATGGGCCGGTTCAGGTCGATCCGGACCGCCGACGGGGGCAGCGCCATCGGCGGCAGCCCCACGAGGTAGCGGCCGGGGTTGCGCTCCAGCTCCTCGAGGTAGATGCCGTCGCGCGTGATCTTCGCCTTCGCGTTGCGGTCGGCGGAGCACGAGACGCCGATGCCGATCGGGCACGACGCGCCGTGGCGCGGCAGGCGCACGACGCGCACGTCGTGGCACAGGTACTTGCCGCCGAACTGCGCGCCGAGGCCGATCTTCTGCGACAGCTCGAGGAGTCGGTGCTCCAGCTCGAGATCGCGGAACGCGCGGCCGCCCATGCTGCCGGAGGTCGGCAGGTGGTCGTAGTAGCCCGTCGACGCGAGCTTCACCGTCTTCATGACCGTCTCGGCCGACGTGCCGCCGACGACGATGGCGACGTGGTACGGCGGGCACGCGGCGGTGCCGAGGCCCTTGATCTTGTCGACGAGGAAGGTCTCCAGGCTCTTCGGGTTGAGGACCGCCTTGGTCTCCTGGAAGAGCAGGCTCTTGTTCGCCGACCCGCCGCCCTTGGCGACGAAGAGGAACCGGTAGTCCATCCCCGAGCCGGCGTAGATGTCGATCTGGGCGGGGAGGTTGTTGCCGGTGTTCTTCTCCTCGTACATCGAGAGGGGCGCCGTCTGCGAGTAGCGCAGGTTCTCGCCGGTGTACGTGCGGAAGACGCCGCGGGAGAGGTACTCGGCGTCGCGCCCGTCGGTGAAGACCCGGTGGCCCTTCTTGCCGACGATGGTCGCGGTGCCGGTGTCCTGGCAGAACGGGAGCTGGCCCTCGGCCGCGACGACCGCGTTCTCGAGCAGGACGCGGGCGACGACCTTGTCGTTCTCGGTGGCCTCGGGGTCCCGCAGGATCTGCGCCACCTTCTCGTGGTGCGACGGGCGCAGCAGGAAGGCGATCTCACGGAAGCCCTCGCGCGCGAGGAGCTCGAGCCCTTCGGGCTCCACCCTGAGCACCTCCTCGCCGTCGAGCGTCGCGACGTTGACGTGGTCCTTCGTGAGCAGGCGGTACCGGGTGCCGTCCTTGCCGAGCGGGAACGTATCCTCGTAGGTGTACTCCACGACCGTCCTCCTTGAGTGCCCCACCCGCCGCGGCGCCGCCGTCGGCGGGGCGGCGCCATCTTACACCAGGAGCGCGCCGGCGTGGAGCGCGCTGGCCGCGCCGGGGCGTGCCGGCGCTCGGTCCCGGGCGCCGCGGACCCATCGGCCGTCAAAACGTCGCCAGGCGATGATCCTGGACCACATGCCCGGGCATCCCCGCCCGGATCATCGCTTCGCGACGGTATTGCGGTACATGGGTCCACGCCACCAGACGCTGGTCGCCGAGGCAGAGCGCGCTGGCCGCGAGTCCGGCCGCGGGCTGCCGCAAGAGGTAGCGCACTTGCACTGGCTCGAGCCCGCAGCGACGGCCAACCAGGCGCGCGTCGCGCCAGCCCTGGTGTCGCGCGAGCTGCACGAAGAGCCGGCGGGCGGCCGGGCGGGTCATGATGGCCGCGAGCGGCACGCGCAGCGCGGTCGCGGCCGCGACCGCAATCGCCTCGAGGGGCACGGCCGGCGTATCCGTCGGGGCGACCGGCGCAGGGGCCGGCGTGCCCTCGACCCGAACGCAGGGATCGCCGGACACATAAAGGTGATGGGCCGCCTCGAAGCCGCTGACGCGGACTCCCAACGCGTCCGCCAGGCGGGACGCACAGACCCAGGGATCCACGACCGCGCCGGTCGCGTCGCGATGCGTGCTCCACAGCCAGCTCAGCGGGTCGGCGCACAGCGCGGGGGGACGGCAGGGGTTCAGGGCCACGTACCGCACCAGCCGGCGCAGGTGCTTCGCGTTGGGGATTTCCTCTGGCGGCGGCACGTGCGCCCACAGAGGCAGCGGCCCGTGGTAGGCCGCGCTGCGCGCGACGCCGCTGAGCACGGCACCGAGGCGGCGGCGGGCCGCGTCTGGATCCGCGACCGCGGCCAGGAGGTGCAGGTGTTCGGGCATCAGCACCACGGCGAACGCGAGCGGGAAGGCCACGCGGAGCCGCCGCCACGCCAGGGCAGCAACCTCGAAAACGACGAACGGCGCCAGCCGCCCGACCGCATGTGCAACGAAATGGCAGAGCATGCGCCGAGCAAGAGCAAGGCACAGGCCAGCCAGCTGGAGCGTCGAGCGAACCACGCGCGCCCGCAACCGGACGCGCGCCAAGCACACGCCGCCACAGGCGTTATCAACCGACGGCGCGCCCGTTGCCACCGGTTTGCGTCGGCGGCTGGACACGGCGCCTCCGGCCGGATGCCGGACGCCGTCCGGAATCCGGCCGCCAATCCGGCCACGGGGCCGCGATTCCGCGCGGACTTTCCACTCTGCCCCCAGCCAGCTTCCGGCCACCGCGGCCGCCGCGGCCACCTGCCGGCCACCCCGGTACGCGGCATCCCTGTCAATTCCGTCGCCAGGCGACGATCCTCGACCACATGACCGGGCATCCCGGTAGCGATCATCGCGTGGCGACGGGATTGCCAGGCATGGGTCGCAGCGGCCCTGCTCGGGCGGTAGCGTTCTGCTTCGGGTTGTGCACGGCGGGCGCGGGCTCCTCCGCCGTTGCCTGCGCGAGCGCGGGCTGGTGCGTCCTTGCCTGCGGGCGCGGGCGCGGTCAGTCGCCGTGGCGGGCGAAGGCGCGGCGCAGGAGGCGGCGCAGCAGGAAGTACGTGAGCGCGAGCAGGACGACGAGCTGCAGCACGCCGCCGACGAAGAAGATGCCCCAGCCGCGGAACTTCGAGAAGAACCACACCAGCCCGGCGCAGGCAGCGAGGAAGATGCCCACGTCCCTGAGGGTGCGGACCGAGGCGAGCTCCGACAGCGGGAAGACCCAGCGGATGCCGAGCAGGCAGCCGGCGAAGCAGACGACGGGCGCGGCGACGAGCAGCGCGTCGGCCGCGAGGAGGCTCGCGTCGAACGCGGTGTAGGCGGCGCCGACGGCGGCGATCTCGAGGAGCACGGCGAGCACGCCCACGCCCACGACGACCGAGGCGATGACGCGGCCGTCGGCGTCGGTGCGCCCGGCCTTGCCGAGGCGCGCGGCGACGGTGCCGACGACCGGGATCAGCGCCGCGGTGACGGCGATCACCTCGCGGTGCTGGACCGCCCACGCGTAGGTCGTGAGGAAGAATTCGCTGAGGGTCATCGTGCGCGCCTATCTTACCGCAGCCGCTGGCCGCAGGCGCGCGCCGCCGCTCACGGGGTGGGCGGCGCCTCCACGGGCCCCGGCGTCGGCCGGTCGGGCGCCGCGGCGGGGGCCGGCGCCGTGCGCGCCAGCGCGGCCGCGTCGAGCGCGATCACGACCTCGCCGGGCGCGGTCGCGACCGCGCCCCGGCACCCGGCGCCATCGAGCGCGGGCGGGCACGGGGCGGAGACGCGCGGGGGGACGCCGGCGAACGCCGTCACGGCGAGGTGGATTGGGGCCGAGCGGCGCCACAGGGTGGCCGGGTGCACCACCGCCGCCACCTGGTAGCTCGCCGGCGCGGCGGCGCTACGGTGGGCCACCTGCGTGTACGTGATCCGGACGCTGCGCCGGGAACGCGGCGGCACGGTGAGCCGGACCTGAAGGAGGTTCAGGGGCGCGACCGCCGGCTCGGCCGGCTCCAGGCGCAGGATCCGCCGCAGCGACTCCTTCGCCGCGGCGGTGAGGGCGACACTCTCATCGAGCGCCGCGCCATCCCCGGGCTGGCCGCGCTCCGGCCCGCCGCGCGCGCCGACGCCGGCCCGGGGTCGCTCGCGCGGACGCAGCCGCCCGCTGCCCAGGTCGAGGACCAGCTCCCGCCCGTCGCCGGCCCACGCCGCCGCGAGCCGCTCGGCCCGCGGCGCCGCCGGGTCGAAGCGCGCCGCCAGGTGCGCCAGGAGCTGCGTCGCGCGCCGCTCGCCGAGCGCCGCGAGCGGGCCGAGGTTCGCCTGGGCCAGCTCGGACAGGGGCAGCAGCCGCGAGCGGTCGGGGGCCGCGGCGGTCTTCTGGTCGAGGTCGAGGCCCGCGACCTCGCCCATGAGGGCCGCGTCGCGCTCGCTCCAGCCCTTGCGTACGAGGTAGTCGGCGAGCG
>DASXVK010000653.1:0-4368 GCA_036504295.1 Polyangia bacterium | reverse complement strand
GCGGCGCAGCCACGCGTCGCCGCCGGGGGCCGGGAGGCCGGCCACGTCCTCTCCGAGGGGCAGCCACGCGCTCACCCGCGCGGTGAGGCGCCCCTCGGCGTGGAGCTGAACGTAGGCGTCCCAGGTCGCGGGCTCGACGTTGTCCTGCACGCTCGTCACGCCGAGCCGCGCCGCGTGGGCGAGCGCCGCCTCGAGGTGGCGCCGCCGCGTGGCCGGGCCCGTCGCCGCGGCGACGAGCGGCAGGAAGCGCTCGAGCGCCGCGTCGATGACGATGCCGGTCGGCTCGCCCGCCGCGTCGCGCGCGATGGTGCCGCCGGGCGGATCCGGGGTCGCGCGCGTGATGCCGGCACGCGCCAGCGCGACGCGGTTCGCGAGGCCGATGTGCCCGTCGACGCGCGTGATGAGGGCGGGGTGGTCGCCGGTGACGTCGTCGATGAGCGCGCGCGTCGGCCAGGCCCGCGACGGCCAGCGCTCGTGGTCCCAGCCGCCGTGCAGCACCCACTCGCCCGCGGGCAGCCGCGCCGCGTGAGCCGCGACCCGCGCCCGCACCTCCGCCTCGTCCGCCGCGTCGCGCAGGTCGAGCCCGGTCAGGCTCTCGCCGCCCTCGAGCAGGTGCACGTGAGCGTCGTTGAAGCCGGGCACGACCAGCGCCCCGGGCAAGCGCACGACCACGGTGCCCGGCCCCGCGAGCGCCGCGATGGCGTCCGTGCGCCCGACCGCGGCCACGCGCTCGCCCGCGAGCGCGACCGCCTCGGCCGCGGGCTGCGCCGGATCGCCCGTGAAGACGCGCCCGGCGAGGATGACCAGATCGGGGGCGGTGGCGGGCATCCCCCTCAGCATAAGACATCGCCGCCGCGCGTGCGGGCCGCGCGCCGCCGCGTCACCACCGCACGCCGATCTTCCCGGCTTGATCCGGAGCCCCGCCTTCGCCACCATTCCCCCATGCGCGCGCTCCTGTTCCTGTGCGCCGCCCTCGCGGCCGCCGGCTGCACCACCGCCTCCGCCCAGCCGCCGCCCGGCCCGGGCCGCCCCGGCGGCGGGCCGCCCGCGCCGAAGCCGCCCGCCGCGGCGGCGCCGTGCCGCAAGCCCATCGCGGCCGAGTGGCCCGAGGGCGAGGCGCGCCACCTGCGCCACGTCCGGCGCCTCACGACCGAGGGCCGCAACGGCGAGGCCTACTTCTCGCGCGACGGCCAGCGCGTCATCTTCCAGTCGATCCGCGGCGCCTCGCCGTACTACCAGATGTACGTCATGAACGCCGACGGCTCCGATCAGAAGATGATCTCGAGCGGCCGCGGCAAGTGCACCTGCGGCTTCTTCGCCCCGAAGGGCAAGAAGCTCATCTACGCCTCGACCCAGGCCGACCCGCAGGCGTTCGACCCGGCCAAGGACCAGGCCCCGCCGGAGCCGCCCCGCGGCCACGGCTCGTACGCCTGGGACTTCGATCCGGCGATGGACATCTTCGAGGCCGACCTCGACGGCAAGAACGCGCGGCGCCTCACGACCACGCCGGGCTATGACGCCGAGGGCGCCTACTCGCCCGACGGCAAGAAGATCGTCTTCACCTCGCAGCGCGACGGCGATCTCGAGCTCTACGTCATGAACGCCGACGGCTCCCAGCCGCGGCGGCTCACGAAGACGCCGGGCTACGACGGCGGCGCGTTCTTCGCCCCCGACGGCAAGGCGATCGTCTTCCGCGCCTTCCGCGGCGACGGCCGCACGGCGGAGATCTTCCTCATCGACGTGGACGGCAAGAACGAGCGGCAGCTCACGCGCCTGGGCTTCGTCTCGTGGGCGCCCTACTGGCACCCCGACGGCCGGTCGATCATCTTCGCCAGCAACCCCGAGGGCAGCCGCAACTTCGAGCTGTACCTGATGAAGCGCGACGGCACCGCCCTCGAGCGCGTCACCTACACCGACGGCTTCGACGGGCTGCCGTCGTTCAGCGCCGACGGCAAGCGGCTGCTGTGGACCTCATCGCGCGGCGGCGGGCCGCCGCAGGTCTACGTCGCCGACTGGGTCGAGTGAGGGCCGCGATGACGAAGCCGGTCCCGGTCCTGTGCATCTACCGCCCCAAGAAGGGCGCGACGGCGCGGCTGCACCGGCTGCTCGCGCGCCACTGGGCGACCCTCGACGCCGAGGGCCTCGTGGTCGGCGCCCCGGCGCAGCTGCTGCGCTGCACCGACCGGGACGGCCGCGCCTGCTTCGTCGAGATCTTCACCTGGAAGAGTCAGCGCGCCAAGGTGCTCGCCCACGTCGCGCCCGCGGTGATGGAGCTGTGGGAGCCGATGGGCGACCTGACCGACGACATCGAGATCTGGCTGTGCGAGCCGCTGCGCGCGGGCGCGCGGCCGCGCGGCCGCGGCTGAGGCGTCAGGCAACAACGAGGCTCGCCCCTGGCTCGCCTCAGGCAACGTCGAGGCTCGCCTGCGGCTCGCCTCAGGGGGGCGGCGCGCGGTCGAGGTCCACCATCAGGTGGTGCTCGAAGTCGATCTTGTGCGCGCCGAGGAGCCCGGGCGCCTCGCCGAGGACGTCGATCTCCACGTAGAGCAGGTCGCCCTGCACCGCCGGGCGCGCGCCGCCGCCCCGCGCGAACTCCCGCGCCACCGGCTGGGAGCGGCTCTGCAGCGCCGCGATCGCGTCCATGCGCTCGGCCGGCGGCAGCTTGCTCATGTTCCCGGGGCCGAGGTCACTGATGGAGACCAGGATCTGCTCCGGCTTGACGCGCGCGCGGTGCTGCGCCGCGAGCTCGACCACGCGGCGGCGCAGGGCGTCCCGATCCCGGTCGCGCACCCGCTTGCCCTCGAGCCGCACCGCCTCCGAGAACGCCCGGATCTTCGTGGCGCCGCGGAACTGGTCGGCGACGCAGCTGCCGACCAGCGCGAGGAGCAGCACGACGACGCCGAGGCCGATGAGGTGCACCCGCCCCTTGAGCCAGGGCGGCAGCGTGCGCTCCGGATCCGCCGCCGCGGCCGCGGTCACGGCGGTCTCAGGGAGCAGCGGCGCCGGGGCGGGCGCGCGCGCCGTGGCCCACGCGAGGTAGGCCTCGCAGGCGGTGGTCAGGTTCTTGAGGTCCTGCTCGCTGGCGCCGGCGCGCTGCCGCTGCGTCAGGAACCGGTTCACCTCGTACTTGCTGAACCGTCCCGCGGCCGCGGCGCGGCCGAGCGACTCCTCGAAGGCCTCGAGCGCGGTGCGGTAGTGCGGCACGTACTCCTCGGCCACGCCCTGCGCGGGCAGGTCGGCGAGGAACTCCTCCAGGCGTGTGGTCATCTCCCGTCCTCCGTCCGGGGGCGCGCGGCGGGGCGCGGCTACTTGCGCTGCTCGAGCGTCGCCGCGACGGTGAGCTCCTTGCCGTCGCGCAGGACGGTGAGCTTCACCACGTCGCCCGGCTTCCGCTGCCGCAGCGCGATCGCGTACTCCTCGAGGTTGCGCAGGCGCGTGTCGCCGAGCTTCACGAGCACGTCGCCCGCCTGGAGCCCGGCCTTCTCTGCCGGGCTGCCCTTGCGCACGCCGCTGAGCTTGACGCCCGCGCCCGCCTTGGCCTCGCCGAAGTCCGGGATCGTGCCGAGGTAGGGGCCGTAGCCGCGGCCGCCCTCGCCCAGCGACTTCGGCTCGCTGCGCACGTAGGTGAGCCCCGCGGGGCGGTCGGCGACGTCCTTGACCACGCGGTAGCCGAGCTTCGCGATGGCGGCGATGCCGTCGTAGTTGAGCTTGTCGGCGGTGTCGCTCGGCTTGTGGTAGTCCTCGTGCGCGCCGGTGAAGAAGAAGAGCACCGGCACGCCGCGGGCGTAGAAGGCCGTGTGGTCGCTCGGCCCGTAGCCGTCGCCGCCGAGGGACAGGCTGAGCTGATCGGTGTTCGCGCTCATGACGAGGGCGCGCCACTCCTTCGCCGAGTCCGCGCCCTGGACGATGAGGCGCTTCTCGCGCAGGCGGCCGACCATGTCGAGGTTGAGCATGGCGACGACCTTCGCCTGCCCCGGCGGCAGGTTGGCGACGTAGTGGCTCGACCCGCGCAGCCCCACCTCCTCGCCGGCGAAGGCGATGAAGACGAGCGAGCGCTTGAGCTTGGGCCCCTTGGCCGCGGCCTCGGCGATCGCGAGCATGCCGGAGACGCCCGAGGCGTTGTCATCGGCGCCGGGGTGGACCTTCTTCTCGTCGGGCACGAGCGAGCCGAGGCCGCCGTGGCCGAGGTGGTCGTAGTGCGCGCCCACGACCACGACCTCGCTCCTGAGCGCCGGGTCGGTGCCGGGCACCAGCCCGATGACGTTCGCGACCTCCTTGCGGGTCCGCTCGAGCGCGGTCTGCAGCCGGAACTGCGGCGTCGTCTCCTCGGGGGCCGGGAACGACTGCGGCGCGAAGGTGGTGTCGATC
>DASXVK010000652.1:0-3295 GCA_036504295.1 Polyangia bacterium | reverse complement strand
TCCCCGATCGCGTCCTGTGCGCCGGGGGCGAGCGGCTGCACCTCGGCCCGGCGCACGCGTCGTCCATCGACGCGGCCGCGTACGCGCTCCTGATCGACGCCGTCGGGGCCACGGCCTGGGTCGCGGGACGGGCCCTCGACCTGCGACGCAAGCCCCAGCTGCTCGAGCTCCTGCTGCTGCTGGCCGAACGCCCCCTGGAGGTCGTGCCCGCCGAGGCGATCTACGCCCGGCTCTGGGGCCCGGGGTTTCACCCGCTGCGCCACCGCGCGCGGGTCACCATGGCGGTGACGCGCCTGCGGCGGCTCGTTGGGCCCGTGGTCGGGACGGTGGCCAGCGAGGGCTATCGCCTGGTCTGCCGCGGCCCGCTGGGCACGATCGTCTCCGCGGCGGCCGGCCGTTGAGTCCAGCGCCTGCCGGCGCGCGGGTCACAACCTGTTCGCGGGGGTGCTGAAGCGCAAGGTCCTGTGATCAGGCTGCGGACGCGGCCGCCGCCGGCGCGGCGGCGACGCCGTCGGGCGCGGCGACCGCCGGGGTGACCGCCGGCGGGAGCGCCGCCGGCCCCGCCTCGAGCGCGAAGCCGGCGCGCTCGGCCACGAGCAGGCCGATGAGCTGCGCGAGCAGGCCGCGGCCGCCCGCCCCGCCCGTGGCGCCATCCCCGGTCACGAAGAGGCGCTCGGGCACGAGGGGCTGCGCGCTCTGGGCCAGCTTCTCGGCGACGACCGCGAGCGCGAGGAGGCGCGGATCGCCGTACGCGCGGTTCTTCTGCTCGAGCACCGCCGCCTCGGCCTGACCCACCGCCGCGACCCGCGCCGCCTCGCCCCGCCCGACGAGCTCCCGCGCCTGCGACGCGGCGCCCGCGCACACGACGTCACGCTCCGCGAGGCGCCGCGCCTCGGCGAGCTGGGCCTCGCCGCGGTTGCCGGCGATCGCGACGTCGATGCCGGTCTGCGTGAGCTCGGTCTGCTTGCCCGCGAGCGCCTCGGCGTGGTGCAGGTCCTTGAGCGTGAGCGCCGCCTGCTCCTGCGTGCCGTAGGTCGCCATCTGCTCCTCGGCGAGGCGGCGCTGCCGGAGCTGGTCGAAGAGGCGCTCGATCGGGTCCTCGGCCACGTTCGCGTTCGTCTCGGGCCGGCCGATGAGCACGGCCACGCAGTTGATGTCGTAGTCCTTGAAGCGGCGGCCGAGCTCCTCCGTCGCCCGCCGCTGGATCTCCTCGCGGTGCGTGAGCAGATCGAGCATGTGCGTGCTCTGCGCGACGTCGCGGAAGTAGGCCGACAGGATCGGGTCCAGACGCGCGCGATCCACGACGCCGGCACGAACGGCGCCCGCCCCTTCGTCGCCGTCAACTGCGCCGCGTTCACCGACGCCCTCCTCGACAGCGAGCTCTTCGGCCACGAGCGGGGCGCCTTCACGAGCGCCGACAGCGTGGCGCACGGGACCTTCGAGCGGGCGCGCGGCGGCACCGTCTTCCTCGACGAGATCGGCAACATGAGCCTGCCGTTCCAGCAGAAGCTCCTGCGGGTGATCGAGTACGGCACGTTCACCCGCGTCGGCGGCGCCGTCGAGCTCGCCGTCGAGGTGCGCGTCATCTCCGCCACGAACGCCGACCTCGAGCAGCGCATGCAGCAGGGGCGGTTCCTGCGCGACCGCTACGACCGCCTGTCGTTCGAGGTCATCCCGGTGCCGCCGCTGCGGGAGCGCGAGGGCGACGTCGACCTCCTCGCCCGGCACTTCCTCGACGAGTTCATGCGCGAGATCCCCGCGCTCGGCGGCAAGCGCCTGGCGGAGTCCGGCCTCGCGGCGCTCCGGGCCTACGACTTCCCCGGCAACGTCCGCGAGCTCAAGAACGTCATCGAGCGCGCCGCGTACCGCGACACGACGAACGAGATCACGGCGGCGGACGTCGGGCTGCTGCCGCCGGCGCCGAGCGTCGCGCGCGACGGGACGTTCGCGGCGCAGCTCGACGGGTTCAAGCGCCAGGTCATCCGCGACGCGCTCGCCGCCGCGGGCGGCAACCAGGCGGCCGCCGCGCGCCGCCTCGGGCTCGCGTACCACCGGTTCCGGTATTACCACCAGCGCTACGCGACGTAGGGGCGGGACGGGGGCGGGCGAGCTACCGAGTGCGGGTGAGGCGCAGGGTGTGCGATGGCCACGTCGGGAACGCCGCGTCGCCCCACGCGGCGGTCCCGTCGGCGATGTCGCCGCGGATCGCCATGTCGAGGTGCATCGTGATCTGTTGCGCGGGATCCAGCGAGCAGCCGTCGGCCGTGCAGGCACAGCCCATTCCATTCCCCAAGCTGAACGGGAGAGCGAGGGTGGCGCAGTCACGGTGGGTCTCGACGCCTGAGCTGGGATCCACGAACCAGCACGTCCCGTCGCGCTCGGTGACGCCGTGGGGCGTGCAGTAGTACAGCTGGGGTTCCGGCCAGTAATACGGAGTCTGCAGCGCGCACCACTGCACCCAGAGCTCCGGCGTTGCGACGCTGAACCGCAGGCGCGCATCGGTCAGCGCGGGATCGCGAATCGTGTAGGGAATCCCCTCGATGGGGTGGTTCATCGGATTCAGGTCGACGAGATTCGTATCGACGCTCGGCGGGTACATCGCGTTCGGGTCAGTCGGTGGCGGGGGCGGGTCGCCGACGCCCACGACGAGCGTACCCGCCAGTCCGCCGGTGCCGTCCGGCGCCAGCGTGACGGTGACGCGGTCGCTGCCGGACGGGAACTGGTAGTCCTCGACGTAGCCGTCCCACTGCCCGAGCACGGCGTCGAGCGCGCTCGGGTGATTGCCGAGGTCCTGGGTGTTCGTACACGCGGAACCGAGGAGCAGTGTGGCGACGAGCGCGAGCGCGGTGCGCATGGGATCCTCCCGGGGAATCATCGTCCCCCACCCTGGGTCTGGACCGAGCCAAGCGGATCCGTGTCGGAAAGCGATCGGCCCGCCTGCTCGACGAGCGGCAGGAAGAGGCTCCGCGGGAACCGGGCGCGGAAGCGCGCCGCGCGCTCCCGCCCCTCGTCGCGCTGGCCGCTAGGAGCCTGTCGCGCATAGAGTCGCCCCGAGACCAGTAGCCCGAGCCAGCGGGTCCGGTTCCGCTTCACGTCGGTCTCGGTCTCGGTCTCGGTCTCGGTCTCGGTCTCGGCGTCGGCGTCGGCGTCGGCATCGGCTCGGTCTCGGTCTCGGCGTCCGGCCCGGTCCGGGGCCGCTGCCGCCCGGGCTCGGCCTGCGGGGCGAGCGGCGCGCCAGCCGCCGGAGCGTCTGGCACGTCGCTCGCTGCCCTACGGCCTCGACGTCACGGCCGCG
>DASXVK010000651.1:0-24860 GCA_036504295.1 Polyangia bacterium | reverse complement strand
GCGGCCGAGCCCGTCGCCGAGCACGAGCGTGGGGTGCTGGTCGCGGTGCGCGCGCTTCGCCTCGGCCGCCACCCGCGGCCGGATCCAGTCGAGGAGCTCCTGCAGCGAGAGCTGCCCGTCGCCGTTGACGTCGGCCTTGCCCTGCCCCAGCGCCTCGAGCAGGTACTTCGTGAAGACGCCCGCGTGGCCGCTCGCGTCGGGCCCCGAGATCTCGGCCCCGCTGGCGGCGGCGAAGAGGGCGAGGCGCTTCCCCGCGGCCGGGGCCTTCACGGCCACGAGCGGCCGCGCCCCGTCGGGGAGGACGGAGCGCCCGCCGGCGCCGGAGAAGCACGAGTCGACGAAGGCGAAGACCTCACGCGCCGGCGTCTCGCCGAGCGCCCGCATGACCTCGGCGAGCGGCAGGCCGGTCCGGGCGAGCGCCGCGGGCTTGCCGTTGTACGGCAGGAGGTGCGGCGAGCCGGCCGAGGGATCGGGCGCGCCGTGGCCGCTGAAGTAGAAGTAGACGCGCCCCCCGGCGCGGACGTTCGCCTTGAGCCAGTCGAGCTCCGTCTCGATGTCCGTCTTCGTCGCCTGCTCGTCGAGCAGAACGCGGACGTTGGCGTTCGGGATGCCGAGGGTGGTGCGGGCGAGCTGCCGGAAGCGCTGGGCGTCGTCGAGGGCGCCCGGGACCGGCGGGACGTCGCGGTACCGGCCGATGCCGATGATGAGCGCATAGGCGGTCGGCTGCGGCGCGCCGGCGACGAGCGCCTCGGCCGCGGCCGCCGGGCTCGCCGCGGCGACCGGGACCGCCGGCGCGACCGCCGCGGGGCGGGCGGGCGACGACGCCGCCGGGGGCCCGGCCGCCGCCACGGGCGCCGCCGTGCGCCGCAGCGCCTCCGGCACGGCCACCTGCGCGAGCGGCGGGCGTTGCCCCTGCAGCCGGGCGAGGATGGCGGTCCGCCGCGCGGCCAGGCGGGTCCGCAGCGCCTCGGCCACCAGCTTCGCCGTCCGGCCGAGGGTGACCTCGTGGTTGTAGTACGCCCCGGTCCAGGTCGTGCGCTCCTCGGTGACCTCGGCGCGCTCGAGCACGTGCCCGCGGGCGTCGATGAGCTCGGCCAGCGCCGCGATCCTGATGTCGGTGTACTGCCCCGGCGCGCCGCACAGGTACGGCAGGAGCACCACGGGCGCCGCGATGGGGAGGGCACAGGCGAGGAGGAAGTACACGTGGCCGGGCGGGTTGACGACGATGCTCGTCAAGCGCACCGCGAGCACCGCCTGCGGCGCGGCCTCATCCGGGGTGAACGGGCCGTTCGCGCGCAGGTCCGCGAGCAGGGCGTCGCGGAACGTCTGGCCGAGGGCGCCGATGTTCGCGCGCAGCCGCTCCCGCTCCGGCGAGCCGTCCCCGACCTTCACGATGCCGGGGTCGGCCTGCACCTCGACGTCCACGCGCACCGGCACGCGCTCGGTCTTGAGCCCCGAGGCGTAGGTCATCGAGGGCACGAGCGTCGCGCACCCCGAGCCCGGCGCCACCCCCGCCGCCAGCACGAGCCCGCACGTCAAGGTCCAGAGGGTCTGCTTCGCTCGCATCACGCGCTCCGTCGGCCACGCACCCCCGTCACCCGCCCCGCTGCACCCGCGCCACGATGCCGCGCCGCGCTACGCCTGTCAACGGGCGCGGTCCTGACGAGGTGGACGCGGTCCTGACGCGGTCCCGACGGCCGCGCGTGGTGCGGGCCCGCCGGGCACTGCGGCGACTTGACGGCCCGTATATCGGTGGCATATACACGATGAGTGGACCTGGTCGAACGGCTGCGGGGCTGCATCGGCTTCGAGTGGGACGACGGGAATGCCGAAAAGAACTGGGTCAAGCACCAGGTGTCGCGCGGGGAGGCCGAGGAGGTCTTCTTCAACGAGCCGCTGGTGGTCGCCGACGACGAAGAGCACTCTGCCCGCGAGGAGCGCTTCTTCGTCCTGGGCCACACCAACCGGCGCCGAGCCTTGTTCCTGGTCTGCACCATCCGGGGGGAGCTGATCCGGGTCATCTCGGCGCGTGACATGACGAAGAAGGAACGGGAGGTCTATCGAGCCCATGGCTAAGCGACCACGCTTTCGCACCGAGGACGAGGAGCGCGAGTACTGGGCCAACCACGACTCGGCCGGCGAGGTGGACTGGTCCAAGGCGAAGCGCGTGGCGCTGCCGCACCTCCACCCGTCGGTGCGCACCATCTCGCTGCGCCTTCCCGAGTCGATGCTCGAGGAGCTGAGACGCCTCGCGAACCGGCGGGACGTGCCGTACCAGTCCCTCATCAAGATCTTCCTCGCGGAGCGGATCCGGCGCGAGCTGGATCGCGACGCGGCCGCCTGAGCGCGAGCCAACGCGGCGCCGTCTACCCGAACGCCCGCTTCATCTCCTCGACGGAGTCGAAGCGCGCCGCCGGCTCCTTCGCGAGCGCCCGCGCGATGGCGGCCTCCCACGGCGGGGGCACGTCGGGGCGGATCTGCCGCAGCACCGGCGGCGGCTGGGTGCAGTGGGCGAAGCCGACGGCGATGGGGCTCTCGCCGCGGAAGGGCGGGGCGCCGGTGAGCATGTGGAACGCGACGCAGCCGAGGGCGTAGATGTCGGTGCGGTAGTCGACCGGACGGCCGCGGATCTGCTCGGGCGCCATGTACTCGGGCGTGCCGAGGATGAGGCCCGTCGCCGTCATGCCCTCCATGAACGAGGCCTTGGCGAGGCCGAAGTCGATGAGCTTGACGTGCCGGGCCGCGTCGACGAGCACGTTCTGCGGCTTGAGGTCGCGGTGGATGACGCCGGCGTGGTGCGCCGCGGCGAGGCCGTCGGCGGCCTGGGTGAAGATGTCGTGCACCTCGTCGAGCGGCAGGGCGCCGCGCCGGGTGAGCACCTGGGCGAGCGTGAGCCCGGCGAAGTACTCCATCGAGATGAAGACGATGCCGTTGTCGCTGCCGAGGTCGTGGATGCGGATGACGTTGGCGTGGGTGATCTTGCGCGCCGCGCTCGCCTCGCGGCGGAAGCGCTCGGCCGCGGCGAGATCGCAGCAGTACGCGCCGGAGATCACCTTGAGCGCGACCGTCTCGCCGAGCTCGGCGTCGCGCGCGAGATAGACGGCGCCCATGCCGCCGCGCCCGAGCTCCTTCTCGACGCGGTAGCGGCCGAGGAGCGTCGCGCCGAGGGCGATCTCGCCGCCGAGCGCGGCGGTCGCGGCCGCGGCCGGCACGATGGGCAGGTGCACCGCCGCCGGCGCGGCGGGCGGCGCGGCGGGCGGCGCGGCGCCCGGCACCGGCGACGCCGCCGGGGCGGCCGCCGCGGCGCCGTTCGCGGCGGCCCGGGCCGGCGCCGGCAGGAGGCCCATGCGGCTCTGCTCCGCGGCGAGGCGGTTGAGCCGCCCGTTCAGCTCGAGGTCGACGGAGCAGACGATGGTCTCGAGGTTCTGGACCCGCGCCTCGAGGAGCTGCCGCTCGCGCAGCAGCCCCTCGATCTGCTGCCGCTCGGGCGCGGCCAGGCCAGCGGCGCGCGCCTTCGGCCCGATCAGCCCCTTCTCGAGCGCCTTGAAGTACTTGACGATGAAGACGATGGCGACCGGCATCCCGAAGACGGCCAGGATCGCGATGATGCCTTCCATGACGGGAAGCCTTACTCCGCGGGCGACCAGAGGTCAACTGGGCCGCGCCGGCGCGACGCCGGGCGCTACGGGGTGACCGTGAACGAGTCCACCGGCAGGCCGGTGTCCTGGCGTATGGCGGTGCCGAGCACGCTGCCGTTCGCCTGCAGCTCGACCAGCAGGAAGCCGTAGAAGTCCGACGAGGACGCCAGCGGCGCGCCGCCGTTGCCGACCGTGACCACGCGGTTGCGCTGGTCGTACAGGTGGTAGTGGCCGGCGAGCTCGAGCGTGATGTTCTGGTTCGCGAGGGTCGCGCGCACGTCGCCGTTCGAGGGCTCCCACGAGGCCGAGGCGTAGCTCGGGTAGTGGTGCACGACGAAGGTGTAGGTCGTCGGCTTCGCGAGCTGCGCCTGGACGAACTTCTTCTGGTAGTTCGGCTCCCAGCGGTTGTCGGCGATGACGATGATCTTCATCGAGCCCTTGGCCGTCTGGCCGACGAGCGCGTAGTAGTTCGCGGTCGTCAGCAGGCGGTGGAACGCGTCGAGGTTCTCGTTGTACGCCTCGTGGTTCCCGAGCACGTAGTACATCTCGGGGCCGAAGCTCCGCCGCGCCCCGAGGAAGTAGCCGAACTGCTGGTTCGCCTGCACCGTGTTGGAGGGCGACACGAAGATGTAGTCGCCGAGGAAGACGCCGAACGCGGGCTGCTTCGCGTCCATCTGCTGCATGATCTTCGTGATGATCGTCGTCGGGTACGCGCCGCCGGGATCGGCCGGCCGCACGTCGCCGGCCACGGTGAAGCGCAGCATGCCGACGTCGCCGAGGTCCACGACGTCGCCATCCTGCTGCGGCCACGGGCCCACGTGCGCCGGCGGCCCGTCGGGGGTGACGCCGGCGTCGCCGGGAGGCAGGCACGAGTTGCTCGCCTCGTCGCACCGCCAGCCGTCGGCGCAGCCGCCGTTGCACGGCCCGAGCGCGGGACACAGGCCGCCCCCGGGGATGCAGTTCCGGCCGCCGCCGGCGACGCTGGCGCACAGGTACCCCGCGGGGCAGCTCACGCTGCTGCAGTCGGTGCCGCAGGCGACGCCGCCGCCCGGCTGGTCGAGGCACCGGTTCGCCGACCCGCCGCAGTCCGCGTCGGAGCTGCAGGGCTTGCAGAGGAACTCCGGGAGCGGCGTGGCGGGCGTGTTGCCGCCGCAGCCGGGCGCGGTGGACCCGATGACGAGAGCGAGGAGCACGACGGCGAAGCGCGCAGCAGGCACGGACCCTCCGGGAGTGCTCCGGTTATAACACGGCCCGTGCCGACGGGAACATTCCGAGCTGGCGACGCACTGCGCCAATTTCTGACTTCGTGCATCTCAATGGGTGGCAACGCTGGCCGGTACGGTCATATCTGGGCACCGGACACCGGACAGGAGGGTGCAGGGTGATAGTGGGACACGCAGTCGACAGTATCGAGCTCGGCGGGATCGTGACGGTCCGCGACCGCCTCATCGACCAGCAGGCGCGCGGCAAGAAGGTCTTCCGCCTGGAGTCGGGGGATCCCTCCTTCAGCATCCCGCCCCACGTCGCCGCTGCCATCGAGAAGGCCATCCGCGACGGGCAGACCCACTACACCGCCGGGGCCGGCATCAAGCCGCTGCGCGAGGCGATCTACCGCAAGCTCACCGAGCAGAACCACATCCCTCTGGCGGGCCCGCAGAGCGTCCTGGTCACGAACGGCGCCATGAACGCGCTCTACATCGCGTTCCGCGCGCTGTGCCTGCCCGGCGACGAGGTCCTCATGCCGGACCCGACCTGGACCGAGACGGCCGACAACGTCACGCTCGGCGGCGGCGTGGCGGTGCGCGTGCCGCTCGACGAGCCGCACGGCGAGCGCTACACCGCCGCGGCCATCGCGGCGCGCCTGACGCCGCGCACCCGCGCCATCGTCGTCAACTCGCCGCACAACCCGACCGGCATGGTGTGCACGCGGGCGGAGCTGCAGGCCATCGTCGATCTCGCCGCCAAGCACGACGTCTGGATCGTCTCGGACGAGGCCTACGAGCACGTCCTGTTCGACGGCCGCGAGCACGTGAGCACCGGCGCGCTCGGCTACGACAAGGTCCTGTCGATCTTCTCGTTCTCGAAGAGCTACGCCATGAGCGGGCTGCGGCTCGGGTACGTCGCGGTGAACGACGCCGTGCTGCTCGAGCGCATGGCGAAGCTCCTGCGCTGCACCATCAACGGCGTGAACTCGGCCACGCAGTGGGGCGGCGTGGCCGCGCTCACCGGGCCGCAGGACGCGACGACGGCGATGGCGCAGGAGTACCAGAAGCGCCGCGACGCGCTCTGGACCCACCTCGAGACGGCGCGCCTCGTGCACGCGTTCCGGCCCGAGGGCGCCTTCTACCTGTGGGCTCGCATCGACGACGAGTGGGCGGCCGCGAACCCGAAGCCGACCGGCTGGGCGATGACGAACTGGCTGAGCGAGCAGGCCGGCATCGGCAGCGCACCCGGCGAGGTGTTCGGCCCCGCGGGCGCAGGCCACATCCGGGTCGCGTTCTCCTGCTCGACGGATCAGGTGGTCGAGGCGGCGGCGCTGCTGGGGAAGATCCTGAAGTAGGTCGCGGCTACTTCTTGGCCGGGGCCGGGGCCGCCGCGGGGGCGGCGGCCGGCGCCGCGGGCTTCGCGGCCGGCGCCGCGGCGGGCTTCGGCTTCTCCTTCTCGGGCTCCTTCGGCTTCAGCTCCAGCGCGCGGTTCTTGACGTCGCGCAGATCGCCGATCCGCTCGGCCATGCGCGCGAGCAGCAGGTTCGCCCGGTCGAGGTCCTTGCCGGCGAGCGGGTCCACCGCCGTCTCCAGCGCGCCGGCGAGCTCCTCGCGCAGCGCGACGACCTGATCCTTCAGCTCGCGGGCGCGGGCGATCTGGGCGTCGATCTCCTTGGTGTCGACCGCGGGCGCGGGCGCCGGCGCCGGCGCGGGGGCGGCGACGGGGGCGGGCGCCTCGACCTTCTTGCCCTTCTTCGCCTTTTTGCCCTTGGTCGCCTTGGCGGCCTTCGGCTCGGGCGGGGCCGCGACCCGCGCCGGGGCCGCGGCCGGGGCCGGGGCGGCGGCGGCGAGGATCGCGACCTTGACCTGCTCCACCTCGTCGACGACGGCGAGCGCGCGCTTGACGCGCTGCTGCCCCTCGGCGAGGAGCGACGCCTTGGTCGGCGGCGGCGCGGCGCCCTTGGCGGGGCCCTTGGGGCCGCAGCCGGCGGCGAGGAAGACAGCAGCAACCAGGCTCATGAAGGTGATTCGGCGCATGAGGAACCTCCGGGGGGAGCCGAGCGCCCTCAGCCGTTGTCGAGGGTCAGCTCGTAGTTCTCGCAGACCGCGGCGCCCGAGGCGCGATAGACGCGCACGCGCAGGGTCACCGAGTGGTCGGTGCAGATGTGCACGCCATCCGTGGTGTTCGGCGGATCGGTCGTGACGGCCACGCACGGGCACTCGCCCGAGTCGTCCCAGGTGAACGACGTCAGGCCCGTGGTCACGCCGGTGGTACACGTGGGGACGGCCGCGCAGTCGTCGAGCACGACGTCGAAGCGGTAGCGGGTGCCGGGGTTCTGGGCGAAGCCGATGCGGACGTTGAACTTGTCACACCCGCCGGCGTCGTCGGGGGAGTCCTCGAAGTGCACCTTGTACCAGTCCACGTCGCAGTCGGGCCAGATGTTGCCGACGATGCTGAGGTGGGCGCTCGCGACATCCGAGAGGGTGCCCTTGTCGATGGCCGCGGCGCACGAGTTGCCGCCGGCGGACTCGTCGGGCTCCGGGAAGCACGTGCCGCCGCCGTCGCCGGGTACGCAGCCGCCATCGGTCTGCGGCGGCGGGGCGTCCGGCTGCCCGCCGTCGAGCTGGCCGCCGTCCTGCGCGAGCGCAGCGTCGCCGGGGGCGTCCGCGCGCGCATCCGGCGCGCCGGCGTCCTCCTGGCCCGCGGCGTCGTCCCCGCCGTCCTCTATGATGAAGGGAGGCGCGTCCTCCTGGACGAACATGTGATCGCCGAGCCCGCCGTCCCGGCTCGACGCGTCGAGCACCGGGCCGCCCGGTCCGCTCGAGCTGGCGCACCCCACGGCGAGCCATACGAGCGCGGCGCCCCCGAGCACCGCGCCGGCCCGCCGCCACCTCGTTACCCTCGCAGGCGCAGCGTCGGTCATCGCGGACCCATGGTCGCAAGACCAAAGCGCTTTGTCAACGCCCCCAGGCGCCCCCAGGCGGCCGCGGTGAACACTTGGAGCCCGCCCGGGGTCTACGCTATAGTGCCCACCGACCCGGACGACGCCCATGCATGAGACTCATGGAGCCGGACGCCGCCTGGCGCGGATCGTGGCGCTGACCTGTGCGTTGACCGCGGCGCCCGCGGCCGCCGGGCCGCGCGTGTGGCAGCCGAAGGACGGCGCCGTGACCGAAGGGGAGGTCGAGGTCCACGCCCGCCCGAGCACCGTGTACCGCGCGCTGACCGAGTACGCCAAGTGGCCGGCCCTCTTCTCGGACATCGCCTGGTCCGCGGTCAAGTCGGGCGGGCGCGAGAACGCGGTCATCCAGTTCAAGTCGCACACCTTCCCGAAGCCCCAGCACGTCCGGTTCCGCAACACCCACAACAGGCTCGTCCGCTACGAGCTCATCGATGGGCCGAGCGGGGTCAAGGTCCAGTGGGAGACCGCCATCGAGCCGAATGCCGACCGGGGCACCACCAAGATCCGCATCCGGCTCACGGTCGTGGTCGGCGGGATCTACGGCTGGATCGTGACGAAGGAGAAGGTGCGCAAGTACCGCGAGTCGAAAATGACCAAGGATGTCCGCGACCTCGCGAAGCATTTCCCGCCGCCGAAGCCGGCGCCGGCGACCGCCCCGACGCCGCCCACCTGAACCGCGTCCGCCCGCGAACCCGGCCGCGCCGCCGGGCACATACCTCTTGCATTCCCCGGATCTGCGTGTGCTATACCTAACTCGGCCGCGACGGCTGAGGTTGGCAGGTGGGCGCGGCCTCGGCAGAAACCCGCCGCAGGGCGCGGTGGAGGACGCGAGTGGAGCTGCTCTCCCAGTTCGGACGACCGGTCACGATCCTGGTCGGCCATTTCGGCAGCGGCAAGACCGAGATCGCGGTCAACCTCGCGTTCGCCTTGCAGGAACAGGGCCGCCGGGTCGTGCTCGGCGACCTCGACGTCGTCAAGCCGTACTTCCGCTGCCGGCTCGTGCGCGAGGACCTCGAGGCCCGCGGCGTGCAGCTCATCGCCCCGGAGGGCGACCGCTTCTTCGCCGACCTGCCGATCGTGGTGCCGCAGCTCCGCGGCGCCGCCGATCGCGCCGTGCGCGGCGAGGTCTCGACCATCTTCGACGTGGGCGGCGACGACACGGGGGCGCGCGCGCTCGGCAGCCTGGCCGGGTTCCTCCGCCCCGAGGCGGTGGACCTGCTCTTCGTGGTCAACGCCAACCGCCCGTTCGCCGAGGACGAGGCCGCCATCCTCCGGATGCTGCAGGAGGTCGAGGCGGCCGCCCACCTGCGCGTGACCGCGCTCGTCGCGAACACCCACCTCATGGACGAGACCACGGCCGCGGACGTGCGCGGCGGCCTCGCCGTGGCGCGGGCCCTCGCGCGCAGGGCCGGCCTGCCGATCCGCTGCGCCGCCGCGCTCGCCCCCGTCTGCGACGCCGTCGCCGCCGCCGGCGGCAGCGACGGCGTGCCCCTCTTCCCCCTGGTGCGTCACATCGTGCCGCCGCATGTGCGGCGGCGGCCCGGCTCGCGTCGGTCGCTGGCCGTGTGAGAAAGGAGTCGGCCCGGTGCCTACCGTCACTTTCGAAAATGATCGGTGCAAAGGCTGCGAGCTGTGCGTGCACGCCTGCCCCGAAGACGTGCTCGCGATGTCACGGGAGATCAACGCCAAGGGTTACTTCGTCCCGGCGGTGGTGAACCCGGACCAGTGCAACGGCTGCCGCCACTGCAACATGGTGTGCCCCGACCTGGCCGTGACCGTCGAGGTCAAGGGCAAGTCGAACCAGCGCCCCGAGGCGCTCGAGCCGAAGCCGTTCCACTACTGCCCGGGCTGCACCCACGGCGTCATCCACCGGCTCATCGGCGAGGCCATCGACCGCCTGGGCGTCCGCGAGCGCACCGTGGGCATCGCCCCCGTGGGCTGCTCGGTCGTGGCCTACGAGTACTTCAACACCGACATGCAGGAGGCCTCGCACGGGCGCGCGATGGCGGTGGCGACCGGCGTCAAGCGCGGCCGGCCGGATCTCGTCGTCTTCACCTACCAGGGCGACGGCGACCTCGCCTCCATCGGCATGGCCGAGACGATCCACGCCGCCAACCGCGGCGAGAAGATCACGGTCTTCTTCGTCAACAACGCGATCTACGGCATGACCGGCGGCCAGATGGCGCCGACGACGATGCCGGGCCAGGTGGCCTCGACCTGCCCGCTCGGCCGCTCGACCGACCTCGCCGGCTGGCCCATCCGCGTCGTCGAGCTGCTCAAGACGCTCAAGACGCCGGCCTACCTCGCCCGCGTCGCCGTGCACGACTCGAAGCAGATCCTGCAGGCGGCCAAGGTCATCCGGACGGCGCTGCAGCACCAGATCAACGGCACCTGCTTCTCGCTCGTCGAGATCCTGTCGACCTGCCCGACCGGCTGGGGCCTGCAGCCGCACGACGCGTGCGGCTGGCTCGACAAGACCATGGTCCCCTACTACCCGCTCGGCGAGGTGAAGACGCCCGAGCCCGTGACTGCCTAAGGTTGGGAGGTACGCATGTACTCTGAGATCATCCTGGCGGGCTTCGGCGGGCAGGGAGTGCTCCTCATCGGGAAGCTCCTCGCCTACGCCGGCCTCGAGTCCGGACACGAGGTGACGTGGATGCCGGCCTACGGGCCGGAGATGCGCGGCGGCACCTGCAACTGCACCGTCATCCTGTCCGACCGGCAGATCGGGTCGCCCATCTCCAAGCGCCCCCACTGCCTCATCGCCCTCAACCTGCCCTCGCTCGACAAGTTCGAGGACGACGTCCGCCCGGGCGGCACCATCATCGTGAACACGTCCCTCGTCACCCGCATGCCGAAGCGCACGGACGTGACCGTCGTCGCCGTGGCGGCGAACGAGCTCGCCGTGGAGGCGGGCGCGGCCAAGGCGGCCAACATGGTGGCCCTCGGCGCCCTCCTCGGCGCGACCGACCTCGCCGACGTGACGCGCGTGCGCGGCATCATCGAGAAGACCTTCGCGAGCAAGCCCAAGATCGTGGTGGCGAACCACGCCGCCCTCGCCCGGGGCTTCGAGCTCGGCAAGACGACCGCCACCAAGGCCGTCAACTAGGCACCCGGGAGGAGCACGGACATGGCCAAGAAGCTCATGAAGGGGTGCGAAGCCATCGGCGAGGCCGCCATCAAGGCCGGCGCGCGGCTGTTCTTCGGTTACCCCATCACCCCCCAGAACGAGATCCCCGAGTACATGTCCGCCCGCCTGCCCCAGGTCGGCGGCACGTTCGTGCAGGCCGAGAGCGAGGTCGCGGCGATCAACATGCTGTACGGCGCCGCGGGCGCGGGCTGCCGCGTCTTCACCTCGTCGTCGAGCCCGGGCATCAGCCTCATGCAGGAGGGCATCTCCTACATGGCCGGCTCGGAGCTCCCGTGCGTCATCGTCAACATCATGCGCGGCGGGCCCGGCCTCGGCGGCATCCTGCCGTCGCAGTCGGACTACATGCAGACGGTCAAGGGCGGCGGCCACGGCGACTACCGCTGCCTGGTCCTCGCGCCGTCGACGGTGCAGGAGGCGGCCGACCTCATGATGCTGGCCTTCGACCTCGCCGACAAATACCGCAACCCGGTCTTCATCCTCGGCGACGGCCTCATCGGGCAGATGATGGAGCCGGTCGAGTTCAAGGGCGAGATCGACCCGCAGGACCTCCCGGCGAAGCCGTGGGCGACGACCGGCTGCAAGGGACGCGGGCGCAACATCGTCAACTCCCTCTACCTCGACCCCGAGGGGCTCGAGAACCACAACTGGGACCTGCAGAAGAAGTTCGCCGCGATGCAGCAGGAGGTCCGCCACGCGACCTACAACGTCGAGGGCCCCCGCGACGTCCTCATCGTGGCCTACGGCAGCGTCGCGCGCATCGCGCGCACCGCCATCGACCAGATGCGCGAGCAGGGCGTCGAGGTCGGCCTCTTCCGGCCGGTCACCCTCTTCCCCTACCCGGACGCGGCGCTGCTCGAGACGGTTCGGATGACCGGGGCGAAGAAGATCCTCGTCACCGAGCTCTCCTGCGGCCAGATGGTCGAGGACGTGCGCGCGGTCGTCGCCGGCAAGACGCCGGTCGAGTTCTACGGCCGCGTCGGCGGCATGATCATGGCCCCCGAGGAGCTCGAGGCCGAGTGCCGGCGCATGATGGGGCTGCCGCCGTGCGCGAACCTCGTCGCCGACATGCCGAAGATGCAGGTCAGCTTCCCGCTGCGCGGGCTGTAGCCGGCCCGCGGCTCCTCCCCCTCCGCCCGCTGCACCGCTCCTCCTCCGCCACCGCGGCTCGCCGCCGGTCGGTTCCGGCCGCCGCGTCCGGATTCCGGCCACCGGCCCGGAACCCGGACACGCCGACAGGCCGGCGCGCCAGTGAGGTCGCGTGCTTGCGTGTGGTCCGCCGAGTGCATGGGGTCGCGATGCCAGCCAGGAGCGCGACCTTGGGCCTCTTTGACGCGACGCTGAAGCTGCTCTTGCGGGCCCGGGCGCACGACCTGCTCGGGCTGCTCCCGGGCGTGAACCCGACGCGGCCGTTGCGCCTGCTCGACAAGGAGTTCGCGCCTCCCCCGCCGTTGCCGCGGGCGCTCGACGGGTGCCTCGAGTTGGCTGACGACGAGGAGGACGGAACCGTCTTCCACGTCGAGTTCGAGGCCGAGCCCCGCAGCGACACCGGGCTGCGGATGTTCCGCCATTGCGCGCTCGCGCACCTTGGGCTGAACGGGCGCCCCATCCGGCCGGTGGTCTTCTACCTGACACCGGGGACGGAGGCGCGGCCGCCGCAAGAGACCTACGGCTGGCAGGCGCATGGCCGCCCGGTGCTCGAGTTTCGCTTCGAGACGGTGTGCTGGTGGCGGCTCGTGGCGGGCGAGGTGCTGGCGCGTCCGGCGCCGGCGCTGTGGGCGACGGTGGCACTGTGCGGCGGCGCGACCCTCGGGGACGTAGGCCGCGCCTGGGCGCAGATCGAGCAGCAGGTGCCAGAGCTCGAGTTGCGGCGTGACCTCGCCGCGGTCATGTGCGTGCTTGCTGAGAAGCGCTTCGATGTGCATGATCTCTTGAGGTTGGTGCCGCGGGAGATGCTGATGGAATCGACGCTCTATCAGGAATTGTTCCCGGAGGCGTTCGAAAAGGCCCGGCGTGAGGGTCAACTCGAGGGCCGCCTCGAGGGCGAGCAGAAGGGCCGCCTCGAGGGGTTGCGGGTGGCCTGTCTCGCCCTGGTGCGCGCCAAGGCGGGCAGCGCGGCGGCGCGCGAGGCGACCTCGCAGCTGGCGGTGACCGAGGACGCGGCGCGGCTCGAGGCGTTGCTCATCGAGCTGGGCGCCGCGCAGGACGCCGAAGCCGTGCGCGCGGCGGTGGCGCGGCTCGCCTGAAGCTCCGACCACGGTGTGCGCGGGCGGCCGCGCCTCCCCTCTCCGCTTCGCTCCACCGCTCCTCCGCCACCGCGGCCCCGCCGCCGGCCGCTGCCCCCGGCCGCTGTCGTTGGTCTCGCTGCCGGCGTCGGTCCAGAACACGCTGATCATGCTCCCCTTCGTGCCTGAAGCCAAGCGCGCGGTCGGCACCGCGCGCTTCCGGCCACGGCTATTCACTCGCAGCGAACCGGCGCCGGCCAGCCGCCGTCGAGGTCGGGGCAGCCGGCGTCGGGCGCGCAGGCATCGCTCGTCACACACCGGAAGTAGCCGGCCTCGCACCGGCAGATCAGCCCGGCGACCGTCCGGCCGCAGCAGCCGCCGAGCTGATACTCGCAGCACATCGCGGTGCCGCACGGCCAGCCCGTGGCCGCCATCGAGGGACAGGTGCACACCGGGCAATCCCACGCCTCGCCCTGCCACCGCCCGGCGAGGCACCGCCAGCAACCGTGGTTGGCGCAGGCGGTGGTGTACCCGCCCCGTCCCAGGTCATCGCAGGTGATGCCGAAGGCCGCCGGGCACTCGGTCCAGCTTCGCTGCTCGCCCGACCCGACGGGCAGCGCCCCGCACCCGCCGTCGCCCGGCCCGCCGTCGGTCGGCGCGACTTCGCCCGGCGCCGCGTCGGTCGCGATCGGCGCCGGCTGGCTCGGGCTGCACGCGACGCCCAGGAGCATCGCTCCGAGGCCGAGCGCGAGGCAAAGATGACGGCGCCGCGGCATGAAGCGCACCCCCTCGCACCATTGGACCAGTGGCGCAGGGTCGCGTCAACCGTCCGGTCGGCTCGCGCACCGCGATCGTGGACCGCGAAAGGCGGGACGCAACACGCGCCGCGCGCCCCCGGCGCAGAGCCCTTTACAACGGACGGCGCCTTCAAGAGAATGGCCCCCGGTCACCCGGGAAAGGCCCGCTCATGCGCACGACCCTGCTCTCCGCCGCCCTCGCTCTCGCCTGCGCCGCGACTGGCTGCGCCTCGAGCACCGCTGGCCTGCCGGCCGCCCACGACGGCGGCCCGGGCGGGGACACCGCCCCGCCGGAGTGCGACGAGGCGGCGACCCAGCCCTGCTACACCGGTCCGGCGGAGACGCGCGGCGTCGGCACGTGCCAGGACGGCGTCGCCACCTGCACCGGCGGGCGGTGGGGCGCGTGCGCGGACGCGATCGCGCCGGAGCCCGGCAACTGCGCGGCGCTGAGCTGCGCCGGCGTCGCCAACCCCGGCTGCGACTGCGTCATCGGCGCCACCCGCTACTGCTTCGACGGCGCGGCGGCGCAGGCGGGCGTCGGCGTGTGCCGCCAGGGGACGCAGCTGTGCGCCGAGGTCGCCGGCGCCAGCGTGCCGACGTGGGGCGCGTGCCGCAACCAGCAGCTGCCCGAGGCCGAGGAGTGCGACGGCCTGGACCACGACTGCAACGGCGTCCCGAACGACCGCGCCGGCGGCTGCGCCTGCACCAACGGCACCACCCGCGGCTGCTACGACGGGCCGGCGGGGACCGCCGGCGTGGGCACCTGCCACGCGGGCACCCAGGAGTGCGTCGACGGCGCGTGGACCGCGTGCGCCGGCCAGGTCGCGCCCGAGCCGAGCAACTGCGCCGCGCTCTCGTGCGCCGGCACGCCGAACCCGGGCTGCGGCTGCACCGTCGGCGACACCCAGCCGTGCTACACCGGCCCGGCGAACACCGCCGGCGTCGGCACCTGCCACGGGGGCACGAAGACCTGCGTCGCGGGCGCGGGCGGGGCGGCGTTCGGCGACTGCGTGGGCGAGCGGCTGCCCGAGGCCGAGCAGTGCGACGGCAAGGACCACGACTGCAACGGCACGCTGAACGACCGCGCCGGCGGCTGCGCCTGCAGCGCCGGGGACACCCAGCCGTGCTACACTGGCCCGACCGGCACCGCCGGCACCGGGACGTGCCACGCCGGCACCCAGGCCTGCACCCTCACCGGCGGCACCTACGCCTGGGGCGCGTGCCAGGGCGAGGTCGCCCCGGTGGCGAACGACTGCGCGCACGCGAGCTGCGTGGGCGCGGGCACGCCGAACCCCGGCTGCGACTGCGTCAACGGCGCCAGCCGCGGCTGCTACACCGGCCCGGCGGCGACCGCGGGCGTCGGCGCCTGCCACGGCGGCACCCAGACCTGCACCGCCGGCGCCTGGGACGCGTGCACCGGGCAGGTGCTACCCGCGACCGCCGACGCCTGCGTCGCCTCCGGCGCCGCCTACGCCGCCGCGAGCGATCTCACCTGCAGCGGCACCCTCGACCGCCACAACCCGGTCGCGACGCCCACGGCGAGCGCGCCGACCGCGGCGCCGCTGCTCCCGCTGCCGGCGGGCATGGTCGACGCGATCACCGCGCGGCCGCTCGACACGGTCACGCTCACCGGCGCGGCCACCGACGCCGACGGCGCCACGACCTTCAGCTACCACTGGCGGCTCGTGTCGGCGCCGGCGGGCAACAGCGCCGGCCTGTCGGGCGCGCCGGGCAGCACGCCGGCCGACGTCTCCACGCAGCAGCACCCGACCTTCTTCGCCCAGCTCGCCGGCGACTACGTGGTCGGCGTGATCGCCCGCGACGCCAGCGGCTGCGACAGCGCCGAGGTGAAGGTGCTGGTGCGGGTCAAGCCGCACGCGAGCATCCACCTCGAGCTGACCTGGGACCGCTCGGTCGACATCGACCTGCAGCTCGTCGAGGGCGCGACCGCGCCGCTCTTCGGCACCGTCAGCGGCGACACGTGCTACTGGAACGACAAGGTGCCCGCCTGGATTCCCGTCAAGCCGAGCCTCGACATCGACGACGTCGCCGGCTGCAATCCCGAGAACATCAACTTCGGCAGCATCGGCGGGACGCAGCCGCCGCGCGACACGTACTACAGCGTCTACGCCCACTACTACTGCAACCGCCGCGGCCACCGCGCCTCGCTGACCGACCCCGAGGCCGTGTGCTACGAGCCGACCGCGGTCACCGCGGCGGTCGGCGTGACGCTCAAGGTCTTCGTCGACGGCGTGCCCGCGAAGAAAGACGGCACCGCGCAGGACGCCGTCTTCACCCGGAGCCTCACCGTGAGCCAGTACTGGAAGCCGGTGGTGCTCCACTACGACGCCAGCGGCGTGTGGCGCGTCGTCACCGCCACCGACCCGCTCGGCTCCTCACCGGGCGGCACGTGCACCGGCCAGGGCCTCTGCGTCTGCGGCTCGATCGACAACTACCTGGGCGACCCCTACTGCGGCACGGCCGGCGCCGGCTGCCGCCAGCGCTACCCGTAGCCGTCGTCGCGCTAATCCTCCGGCACCACTCCCCCGTCGGTCCCCTTGAAGAGCTCCTTGAGCTGGCGCTCGAGGTGCACGACCCGCTCCTCCGCCTGCCGCGTCCGCAGCAGGTAGATGCGGGCCAGCTCGTCCTTCGCGGCGCCGACGGCGCGGCAGACGCGCGCGACGAGGCGCACGACGTCGGCCGGCCCGGCGTGCTCGGCCACCGCCGCCCAGGCGCGCTGGTCGAGGAGGTTGAGCGCCGTCTGGATCTCGTTGAGGTAGTAGCCCTCGGTGATGCGCTCGTGGCTGAGCTGCTGGATGTACCCGATGAACGGCTCCGGCTCACCGTCGGCCGCGACGAAGGCGTCGACGAGGGTGGCGGCCCGCCGCGCCAGGAGCCCGGGATCGACGGTCTGGTAGTGCGGCGCGCCCGAGGCCCGGAGCCCCATCACGACGGCGTCGATCAGCTCGGGGCGGTGCGGCTCGAGGATCTCGCGCAGGTGCATCGGCATGGTCCCTCGCGCCCGCGCCTCACAGCGCGCGGGCCTGTTCGGTCTCGTACCACCGGCCCCGGGGGCTGTCCAGTCAGCCAGCCTCGGCCACCCCGGTCGTCGTGAGCGCGTCCACGATGAGCGTGGCCAGGGCCTCGGTCGTGCGCGCGTCGTAGTCGAGCAGGCCGCCCGGGGCGGGCTGCACGACGAAGGTCATCACCTTGCTCGCGGTCTCGCCGGCGATCCCGGTCCCGCCGAGGACCGCCGAGCGCGTCGCCACGGTCCCGGCGATGCGCCCGCTGTCCTGCGGCAGCAGCAGCAGCACGCGGTCGCTCTCCGCGATGGCGCGCGTGACGTCGCTCGCGGCGAGCCGATCGGCGCCGAGCGTCACCTCGACCGGGTAGGCGGCATCCAGGAGCCGGCGGATCACCGCGGCGCCGACCCCGGCGTTCTCGACGAGGGCGCCGCCCGGGACGAGCAACGCGGCGGTCGTGCCGTCGCGGTTCGTGAGCCGGAGCCTGCGGATGTCCGCGGGCAAGGCGCTCGTCTCCCGGCGCACCGCCGGCGCCGTCGCCGCGTCGCCGCAGGCGGCGTCGAGCACGTCGATGATCTCCTGGTCGGCGTAGGGCGCCACGGCGTAGTAGAAGATCCGCCCGGTCCGGTAGGCGGCCTCGTGGGGGCACGGGCCGGTGGCGACCACGATGAGCCGCACCTCGGGGGCCGCGGCCGCGAGCTGGTGGCACAGCTCCGGCCCGCTGTCGCCCAGCGAGTCCGCGTCGCACACGACCGCGCGCGCGCGCGTCTGGCGCAGCGCCCGGAACGCGGCGTCGACGCCGCCGGCGGTCGCGACCTCGCAGCCGAGCCGCGTGAGCGCGGCGCGGTGCTCCCGCTCGCGCGCCGCGTCGGCGCAGGCGAGCACGATGGACCGGGCCGCCGCCGTCTCGAGCTCCGCCTCCGCCCGCCGCGGCTGGAGGTGCACCAGCCAGCCGGCGCCGCACGGGTCGGACCACCCGCGATTCGGGCCGCGCGCGAGCTCCGCGTTCACCGCGAGCACGCTGCCGGTGAGCGGCGCCGGGACGACCCGGGTCGTGCCGTCGGCGAAGCGGGCCTCGGCGAGCGGCAGGCCGCGGTGGACGAGCTCGCCGGGCCGCGGCGTGCGCCAGGCGACCACGGCCTGGGCCTCGGCGCGGGGGAAGAAGGCCCCGGCGCGGGCCGTGCCGTCGTGGCCGAGCTCGGCCCACCCCTGGCCGAGGAAACGGAAGTCGCCGCTCGCCGCCGCCCACGCGCTGACCGCGGGCGGGACCGCCGGGGCCGCGGGCCCCCGCGGCAGCGGGGTGACGCGGGCGACGGCCGCGGTGATCTCCTCGGGGGTGAAGGGCTTCGGCACGTAGTCGGCCGCCTGCAGCCGCATGGCGTCGGCCGCGGTCTGCACGCTCGAGTAGCCGGTGATGAGGATCACCGGCACCCGCGAGTCGGCCTGGCGCAGCCGCTCGAGGAACTGGAGGCCGTCGAGCTCGGGCATCATGAGGTCGAGCAGGATCGCGCTGTACCCCTTGTGGGTGGCGAGGCGCAGACCCTCGACCGGATCGGTGCTGGTCTCGACCTCGAAGCCCTGCCGACTGAAGATCCGGGTGCAGCTCTGGCAGACGATCTCTTCGTCGTCGACCACCAGCAGGCTCGCGTGCGCGCTCATGGGGGCCTCCCCGCGTTCGCCGAGGAGCCCTTACACGCGCCGTGCCAACGCGCCCGGCGGCGCAAGTCGCCGGAACTACGGGGCGCCCGCGCGCAGGCCGCGCGCGCGAGTGTACGATCGCGTCGTACAGTGTAGCGCCCGCTCGCCCACCGCCGGCTTCACTCCTCGGGCTCCCCGCCGAGCCCGAGCTTGCGCATGAGGGCGTGGAAATTCGTGCGCTGCATCCCGACCGCCTCCGCGGCCCGCGTGACGTTGCCGCCCGCGCGCTGCAGCGCCTCGAGCAGGAACTGCCGATCGAGGTCGGCGATCGTCGCGTCCCGCACCCGCTGCTTGAAGTCCTTGAACTCGTCCCAGGTCGGCGGCAGCCGCGGCGCGATCCGGGGCGGCCTCGCGGCGCGGATCTCCGCCGGCAGGTGCGGCGGCGCCACGCGCGCGGCGTCGCACAGGATGGCGAGCCGCTCGACGATGTTCTTGAGCTCGCGGACGTTCCCCGGCCACGCGTAGCGCTCGAGCAGGCGCATGGCCTCGGGCGTGAACCCCTCGACGCGCACCGCGGCGGTCTGGCGGAAGCGCTCGAGGAACGCGACGGTGAGCCGCGGGATGTCGCCGGCGCGCTCGCGCAGCGGCGGCAGAGAGAGGGGCACGACGTTGAGCCGGTAGTACAGATCCTCGCGGAACGCGCCGGTCTTGACCATCTCGGCGAGGTCGCGGTTGCTGGCGGCGACGAGCCGGATGTCGACCTCGCGCTCGGCGGTGTCGCCGACCCGGCGCACGCGCCGCGTCTCGAGGACCCGCAGGAGCTTGCTCTGCGTCTCGAGGCCGATGTTGGCGACCTCGTCGAGGAACAGGGTGCCCTTGTGGGAGAGCTCGAAGAGCCCCTGCTTGGTCGCGACCGCGCCGGAGAAGGAGCCCCGCACGTGCCCGAAGAGCTCGCTCTCGAGCAGCGTCGGCGCGAGCGAGCTGCAGTCGCACGCGACGAACGGGAGCGAGCAGCGCGGGCTGAGGTGGTGGATCGCGCGCGCGGCCATCTCCTTGCCTGTGCCGCTCTCGCCCGTGATGAGGACCGTGCCCTCCGACGGGGCGACGCGCGTGATGACGGTGAAGACCCGCGCCATCGCGGGGCTCTCGCCGATGAAGCCCTCGAACTGGCGGCGCGTCTCGAGCTCCTGGCGCAGCGCCGCCACCTCCCGCAGCAGCGCCGAGCGCTCCATCACCTTGTGCACGACGAGCTGCAGCTCGTCGGGGGTGAAGGGCTTCGGCACGTAATCGCTCGCCCCGCGCTTCATCGCCTCGACGGCGGTCTCGACGGTGGAGTAGCCGGTGATGATGACCACCTCGGCGGTGACGCCCTCCTGGCGCAGCGCCGCGAGCACCTCGAGCCCGTCCATCTCGGGCATCATCAGGTCGAGGAGGACGACGTCGAAGGCCCCGGTCCGCGCCGCCTCGAGCCCGACCGCCGCCTGCTGGCGGTACTCGACCGCGTGCCCGGCGGCGGTGAGGATCTTCACGCAGCTCAGGCAGACGACGGCCTCGTCGTCTATCACCAGCACGCGCCCGCCGGCGCCGGGTTTCATGGCGAGGCCTCGACGGCGAGCGTACCACGACCGCTCGTCGATCCGCTTTTCATCGTTGCAATCCGCGGAGCCACGTGGTCTGCTGTCCCTCGGTCGCGAGGGAGGCTCGGTGCCGGCGGCGGGGACGGGCGGAACGCGGCCTCGCGCCCGGTTCGGGCATTCCGCAAGGAGGCTGGCATGGCGATCGTCACCATCTCCAGGGGCACGTTCACGGCGGGCGAACAGCTGGCGGCGCTCGTGGCCGAGCGGCTCGGGTACCGCGTGATCAGCCGCGAGGCGCTCTTCAAGCGGGTCGCCGAGACGTACGGCATCAGCGCCGAGGTGCTCGACGGCTTGCGCGAGCTCGAGCCCCCCCTCGCCGGCGCGGCGGTGACCTCACGGCAGCGCATGCTGGTCGCCGTGCAGGCGAGCCTGTGCGACCTCGTCGGGCAGGACCGGGTCGTCTACCACGGCCACGTCGCGCACCTCCTCCTGCCTGGCGTTGGCCACACGCTCAAGGTGCGGATCGTGGCGCCGCGGGCGCAGCGGGTGAAGCTCGCGATGGAGCGCGAGCACCTGTCCGAGCTCGAGGCCCACCGGCACATCGAGATGATCGACGCCGGGCGGGCGCGCTGGGCGCGCAACTTCTACGGCGCCGACTGGACCGACCCCGCCCTGTACGACATGGTGCTCAACCTCGAGTGGATGAGCGTCGAGTCCGTGGCGGACCTGCTGGTCGCGGCCACCCACCTGCCCTGCTTTCAACCGACCGAACAGTCGCTGGCCCGGCTGCGCGACATCAGCCTGGCGAGCCGGGTGCGCGCCCGGCTCATGTCCGACGACAGCACCGCCGACCTGGCGCTGGACGTGACCGCGGACGACGGCCACGTCCGCGTGAGCGGGCTGCAGAGCCAGGCGAACGTCGGTCCCGTGACCGAGGTCGTGCGCCGCGTGCCCGGCGTCGAGCACGTCGAGGCCGCTCCCGCCCTCCGCGGGCGCTAGCTCAGGAGCCGCGGACGGTCAGGACGACCGGCACCACCTCCGCGCGGCTCTCGGGGCGGTAGTACTCGTAGACCGTGGACGCGGGCGCCTGGACGCGCAGCGGCATGCGCGGGCGCAGGGGCACGTCGAACGCGAGCGGGGCGCCGGCCGCGAGGCGGCTGACGTAGAGCACGAGCTTGCCCGGCCCCCGTTCGTACTTGTCGATGAGGCCGCGACGGACGAGGGGCTCGAGCGCGTCCTCGTCGAGGCCGAACCCGGGCGGCACGCCGATCTCGACGACCGGCATGTTGATGGGCGTGCGGGAGGCGGTGGTGAGGCGGACGCGGGCGGTGACCGCCTCGGCCGTCGCGACGGCCGTGCGGTCGTACTCGACGCTCAGGCGCAGGTCGCCGGGCGCCGCGCCGCCGGCGGCGACGGCGGCCCGCGGCCGGAACGCCCGCGCGACGACGTGGACGAGGGGCTCGCCCTGGCCGCGGAACTTGAGATCGATCCGGTGCGCGCCGGGGCGGGCGAAGGGCGTGAGGTCGAGCTCCCGGGTCGCGTCGCCGTCGGCGCCGCCCAGGACGAGCGCGCCGGCGCGGGCGCCGTCGACGTCCACGGTCACGTCGCCGCGGGCGCGGCCGCCGAGGCCGGCGAGCAGCGCGCGCAGCGTGAGCACGGTCGCCTGCGTCGAGTGCCAGGAGCCGAGCGCGTCCTTCGAGGCGATGAGGAAGTCGAGCGTCTGCCGGGCGCGGGCGGGATCGCGGCGCGACGTGACGAGCGCCTCGGCCACGAGCGCGGTGGTCTCGATGCGGCCCGCGTTGCCGCCGCCGTGGAACACCGTCGCGCGCGCCGGGGCGAAGCTCACGCCGCGGGTGGCGCGCTCGTGCAGCGGCCAGAGGCGCGCGAGCGTGCGGCCCGCCTCGGCGTCGCCGAGCGCGGCGAAGAGGTCGGCGGCGAGCGCGAGGGTGTAGGGGTCGCGCGCCTTGGCGAGGTTCGCGCTGACGAAGTGGGCCGCCTTGCGCGTGGCCGGCCCGCGGGTGCCGGCGCGCGCGAGCGCCAGCGCGATGTACGCCGTCGTCCGGAGCCGATCGCCGGCCATGGCGTCGACCGCGCCGTCGTTGATGTTCTCCTTGTCCGGGTCGAAGCCGCCGTCGGGGCGCTGGTGGGCGAGCAGCCACCGCGTCGTGCGCTCGATGAGGCGCGGGTCGACGAAGCGCACCTTCGCCATGTCGTGGAACTCGTTGAGGCCGTAGGCCGTGAGCACCTGGTTCGCGGGGGCGTTGCCGAACCAGGAGAAGCCGCCGCCGCGGACCTCGAACGAGAGCAGCCGCTGGTAGCCCAGGGCCAGGTACTCGGCGGCGCGGCGCACCAGCGCGGGGCTCGCGGTGCCGGTGCGCCGCAGGTAGTCGAGGATGAGGGCGTTCGGGTAGGTGGTCGAGGAGGTCTGCTCGAAGCAGCCCGACGGCATGCGGATCATGCCCTCGAGCCCGTCGAGCGTCTGGCTCATCGCGCCGGGGAAGACGCGCACGGCGAGACGCGAGGCGCCGGCGATGGCGTCGGCGGGGACGGTGACGGCGTACGAGCCGGCGGCGCCGAGGCGCTCGCTGTGGGAGGTCTCGACGGCGACGCCGTCGGGCGCGACCTCGGTCGACTTGCGGACGGCGTCGGTGAGGGCGCCGCCGCGCGCGTGCACCGTCAGGGCGTGGCGGCCGACCGCGAGGGCGCGGACGCGGAAGTAGCGCACCCCCACCTGCCCCGGCGCCAGATCGAGCTCCTGGGCGGCGTCGGAGAGGCGGGTGAACCAGGGCGCCTCCTCCAGGCGCAGCGCGACGTGCGCCGGGCGCTTCTGGTAGTTGTAGACCGCGACCGGCACGGCGAGCTCGTCGCCCTGGGTGAGCCGGTCGGGCAGGTCGACGTCGACGAAGAAGTCCTGGAAGACGCGGACGCCGAGCTCGGCTACGCCGAGCCGGCCGTCCTCGGCGGTCGCGACGGCGAGGAGCCGCCAGGTGGTGATGCTGTCGGCGACGGTCGCGCTCAGCGTCGCGGCGCCGCTGGCGTCGGTCACGAGGTCGGGGCGCCACAGCATGGTCTCGGGGAAGCTCTCGCGGACGCGCTCGACGACGCCGCCGCCGCGGCCGATGGTGCCGAAGGAGCCCAGGCCGATGGTGCCGATGCCGGCGCCGCCGCCGCCGCGGCCGGTGCCGCTCAGACCGAGGCCGCCGATGCCGTAGACGCTACCCGAGGCGCGCCCGGAGAGCACGGCGAGCACGCCGCCGCGCACGGACTTCACGCGCTGGCCCTTCTTGGGCGGGCGGTACTCGTCGCCGTCCGGCTGGACGTCGTCGTCCGTGCCGAACTCGCCGTCGGGGCCGGCGGAGGTGAGCACGTGGCGCGAGAGGAACTCGCCGGAGAACGCGTAGAGGTAGCGGGGCCCGCGCTGGACGCGCATCTCGTTGCCCCATGGATCGATGAGGTCCGTCGCGGTGCACAGGCGGCGCGCGTCGTCGGTGGTCCAGACGTGCGGCGACTGCGTGGCCGGGCGCCCGGCCACGCGCTCGCGCGGGAGGCTGCCCGCCTTCGCGGCGACCGAGGCGTAGGCGCGCCGCAGCTTCTGGACGACGGCGCGCCGCGCGTAGTCGTCGTACCGGAAGCCCCAGGCCACCCTGGCGACGGCGGCCGGGGTGAGCGGCCGGTTCCACGGGTCGCGCGCGGCGGCCGCCGGGAGCGTGCCGGCGGCCTCCATGGCGGGGAAGAGGTCGTCGCGGAAGCGCCAGCGGCCGCCCTCGCGCACGCCGGCGACGTGGGTCACCATGAAGCTCTCGACGAGGCCGGGGAGGCGCCGCGCCTGCCGCTCCCACTCGGTGCGGCGGCGCGACCACGGGTCGCTCTCGGCGCGCGAGGCCCACGGCGGCCGGGCGCTCGCGAGCAAGAGTCGCAGGACGCGGTCGCGCAGCGCCTCGCGGCCGGTCTCGCCGACGAGGCGCGTGGTCGTGTACCCGTGCGGCACCAGGCGGACGGAGCGCGGCGGCGTCTCGAGCTCGCGGCCGAGCGTGAAGAAGACGCGCTCCATCCCGGTGCGCACCGGCGCGAGCGCGAGGACGGCCTCGTCGACCATCACCACGCCGATCTGGGCCGGGGTGCCCGCCCCGGTCACGCCGTCGACGGTGCGGAAGCGCACCGTGAGCTGCTCGCCGGGCGCGTGGACCGCCTTGTCGGGGGTGACCTCGACCCGCAGGTCCCGGCGGCGCTCGACGTAGGCCAGGCGCTCGTGGCTGCCGCGCCGGCCGGTCCCGTCGACCACCTCGCCGCGCAGGCTGACCGTGCCGAACACCCCGTCATCCAGCGGCAGCGTGATGCGGGCGCGCCCGTCGACGAGCCGGCCGGCGGCGGTCCGCAGCGTCTGCCCGTCCTTGACCGCCTCGAGGTAGGCCATGCCGTCCTTCAGCGACGAGAGGACCTCGGCGGCGAGGGGGACGCCGCGCGGCACGAGCACCCGCTCGGGGCGGACGAGCACCGCGGGCGTCGGCTCCCACACCCGCGCGACGCCGAGGTTGGCGCGATGGGTGGCGCGCGCGCCGTCCGGCGCGACGACGGTGAGCGCGAGGGACACGCGCCAGCGCTCGCCGCGGGCGACCTTGAGCGTGACGACGGCCACGCCGGCGTCG
>DASXVK010000650.1:0-2739 GCA_036504295.1 Polyangia bacterium | reverse complement strand
GGCCAGCAGGCGCAGCCGCCCCCGGTCCCCGTCGACGAGCAGCGCTGCTCCGTTCTGGATCCGGTTCACCTCCTCGAAGGACACGGCGGGAATGGACAGCTCGCGCGCGACGATGGCCGCGTGCGAGAGCGGGGTGCCCCGCCGGCAGACGAGCGCGCAGGCGCGGGGAAGCACCGCCGTGAAGGCGGGGCGGATCTCCTCGGTGACGAGCACCTCGCCGGAGCGCAGGAATCGGCGCGCCTCGTCGGCGGTGCGGACCACGCGAGCCTGGCCCGAGGCAGTTCCGCCGGAGAGTGCCAGCCCGACGAGCTCGTCGCCGGGTCCATCGGAGTGCTGGATGGCCTGCGCGACGGTCTCCACCTGCCGGGGCACGCTGAAGCCCGCGAGGAGCCGGCTCCGCAGACGTGCGACGGCGGTCACCTTCAGCTGGGGCCGGGTGCGGAGCGAGAGCGAGAGCGAGAGCAATTCGGCCGGCTCGAGCTCGAACACCCATCCGCGATCGGCATCGCTCGTCCCTGCGCGCCGTTCGATCTCGACGAGGACGTGGCGGAGCGCCGAGGCCGCGAGCGCGAGCAGCTCGACACGGTCGTCCTTGAGAGGCGCGAAGCGTGCCGCGACCTGCCAGAGCGCTCCTCCGACGAGCCGGGTGAGCGGCGAAGAAGGCACTGGCGACGAGGCGGGACGGCGGCTGGAAGCGAGCGCCAGCCGCTCGAGTTCGGCGCCCTTCACCGCGGATTGTTGCGCCCACCAGCGCTCCGGTTGCTCGATCCACGAAGACCACCCGGCCAGGTCCTGCACCTCGGCGGCGGAGCCGAAGGCGTAGGGATGCCGCGCGAGGTGGCCGAGGACGGTCTTGCGTTCCGCGGGCGAGAGCGCGCTCCAGCGCGGGGTCGCTCCCTGGTGTCCCTGCCTGATCTGCAGGACGAGCTGCGCGGTCTCGCGGTCGCGGGAGGCTCGCCGAGCAGGGGACGGCAGGGAGGCGAAGAGCCCAGACCAGCCGAATCGGCTCTCGAAGGACGCGAGGTCTTTGGCGAGATCCACCGGGTACCAGAGCGCCGCGTGGACGCGCCGGACGCGGTCGTAGGTGCGCAGGGCATCGGCCAGCAGCCGGTCGACTTGCCGATCGGAGGCGTCGCGAAGGTCGGTCGCGAGGAGGCGCTCGGCCCGGTTCGTCGTGACGCGGCTCACCAGGGCCCACTCCGAGAAGTGCGTCAGAGCGAAGGCGAGGTTGCGGCGCCGGTGCCAGAGGAAGCGCGCGCCGAACGCGAGCGGGTTGCCCGCATCGATCTTCTTGCGGGACGACGTTTTGACCCGCAGCGCGAGAAGCCAGCCTCCCTCGATGCGGCGCTCGAAATGGGCGTGATGGAAGACGGCGGCGCGGCGATCCACTTCGGCGGCGGTCGCGTAGTGGTGCTGGGCGAGCCGAGAAGCCGGACGTGGAGAGACGAGGAGGTAACCCTCGGAGACGAGCCGCTCGACCGCCTCGTTTCCTCGGAGGCCCTTCGTGGTCACCGGCCGCGCCTGGACGACCCAGAGCCGCCCTCCGGCGTCCACCACCCACTCGAGGTCGAGAGGCTCGTCTCGCGACAGAATTCCCAGAGCGGCGAAGGCGTGCTCGACCAACTCAGGCAGCGCGCGTGCGACGACCGGGTCGGCAAAGGAAGCGGCGGAATGGGCGGCGAGAGGACCAAATCTGCGGAACTGCCCCTCGCGGCCATCGGTGACGGCCGAACTGCCGCCCCAGCCGATGGCGAACGATTTGGGATCCTGGCCGAGCGGATCGACGGTGAAGAGGACTCCGGCGCGGGCCGCCTCGACCTGCCGCTGGACGAGGACGGGGATGCGACCCGGCAGCGGGAGTCCAAGGCGCGCGGCATAGGCCCGGGCGCGGGCGCCGGGCTTCGACATCCTGCGGACGGCGGTGCGCACCGAAGCTTCCGTCCGCAGCCCTCCGAGGCTCTCGAATTGACCCGCGAACGAGGCCGCGCTGCCGTCCTCCACCGCGGCGGACGAGCGGGCGATGAATCCGGTCGCCGATTCGAGCGGGCAGGCGCCCCTCCATCGAGACGCGTCCACGACCACGAAGCCGTCCGGGACGGGCAGTCCGCGACGCAGCAGGGCGCCGAGCACCGCCGCCTTCGAGCCGACCTCCGCCCGGTCCCCCAGGTCGAGGTCCGCCAGGTGGCGCAGGCCCTTCATGCGGCGACCTTCAGCCGGCAGTAGCCGTCGATGCGCACCGGCGCGCCGGCGGTGATGTCCGGGCCGCAGCAGGCCATCACGCACAGCGCCGAGGCCCCCGGGCCGGCCCCCGGCTTCGCCTGCCGCGTGACGACGCAGCGCAGGCGCAGCCTGCGGTTGATGGCGCAGCTGCGGTGCTCGGAGACCGGGACGGAGCGGACGACGGAGGTCGCGAGCGCACGGACCACGGCACGGAACTCCGGGGCGAGGCCGCCGTTGTCCCCGGCGGGGATCTCCGGGACGGGCCAGCCGGCGGCCGTCAGGGACGCCTCGACCGGCGGCGAGAGCTGCAGCCCGGAGAGCACCACCTCGTCGCAGCAGCCCTCGGCGGAAGCGAGCAGCCGGCGCAGGCCCGCGGGGTCGGTCCACTCGCGCACCAGCGGCCGCAGGAGCATCACCGAGTGCAGGCCCCGGTCGTGGCAGTCCTCCAGGAGCTGCAGCCGCGGCGCGACCGGCGTCACCGCCGGGACGCGTCCGGTGGCATCGCCCAGGCTGACGAAG
>DASXVK010000649.1:0-10907 GCA_036504295.1 Polyangia bacterium | reverse complement strand
GCTGCCGGCCGAGCGAGGGCGGCACGTCGATCTTGTGCACGAGCACGCGCAGGCGCTCGAAGGCCTTGTCGGTGCAGACGATGAGGAGGCTGTGGGTGCGGTCGTCGGGGACGATGCGGGAGATGCTCACTTCGGAGGCGCTCTCGCCGACGCTCTCGCCGTGGCCGCCCACCTGCGGCTGGCCGTACGCGGGGCGGCCGGGCGCGCCGGGGCGGGCGCCGCCGGGCGGGCTGTAGCCGCCGCCGCCGGGGCGAGCGGCGCCGCCGGTGGTGCCGCCGCTCACCTGGAAGATCTCCTGGAGCTTGGCCGCGATCTCGGTCGCGTAGGCGTACTTCAGCTTGATCATGAAGATCTTCTCGCCGGCGGCCGAGACATCGAGCTCGTTCACGATCTCGACGAGGCGGGCGAGGTTCGAGCCCCACTCGCTGATGATGAGCGTGTTGGTCGGCTGGTACGCGATGATGTCGGCGTCCTTGCTCTTGAGGCGATTGAGCACCGCCATGATCTCGTCGGCGCCGGTGTTGCGCAGCTTCACCATCCGCGTGACGAAGCGGTCGTCGTGGGTGCAGTCCTCGCCGGGCGAGCAGCTGGGGATGTTCGACTCCTTGGCGCGGTTGGACTCGATGATGCGCAGGAACTGGCCGGTCGACTCGACGGTGAGGCCCATGGTCGAGAGCGAGGCGAGGAAGAGGCGGTAGGCCTCGCCCGCGGTCACGGGCTCGGGCGAGATGATGGTGATCTTCTGGCTGCGGACGTTCGACGGCAGGATGAACCGCTTGCACGTCATGCTGCTGATCCAGCCGACGAGATCCGCGAGCTCGCTGTCGGGCTTGAGCGTGAGCTTGATCTTCTTGCCCGCCGGCACGCGGCGGCACTCGTTGAACTCGCGCTCGGTGTCGAGGCCGGTGCGCGCGCCCGGGCGGCCGGCCGCGGGCGGCGGCGCGCCCGCGGGCGCCGGCGGCGGGCCGCCGGTGCCGGGCTTGCCGCCGAGGATCGGCCCCTTTGGCCCGACCGGCGGCGCGCCACCCGGACGCAGCCCCTCCGGGGGCTTGATCACGGGCCGCGGCGGGCGGCCCGCCGGCGGTCCACCCGGCCGGCCCGGCTGCCCCGGCGGCCCCGGCGGCGGCCCCGGCTGCGCCCCGGCGCTGGCGGCGCACAGGAGCAGCGCCAGCGCGGCCCAGCCCGTGCGGCGGCACCGCGCGCGTCGCGCGGCCGACATCCTCTGCCCAAAGGTAATGCGCATCCTCGGTGGTCTCCTACCGGATCGAGTAATCGACGGTCATCGGGTTGCCGCGCCGGACAATCGAGATCTGCAGGTGGCTCGCGGTGCGGAGCTTCGCGTAGAGCTCGAAGGCCTTCTCGGGCGAGTTCATCTCCTGGCCGTTGATGGCCGAGACGGTGTCGCCGTTCTGGAGGCCGATGGTGCTGTAGACGCTGTCGGGGCGGATGGCGTAGAGCTTGAAGCCGTTCGGCTTGCCGTCCTTCGGCGACACCGACGGCACCACCCGCGCCGAGCGGGCGATGGCGTTCGTGTCGGAGAGGACCTTCTCGAGGAGCTGACGGTCGATCTCGTACTGGGTCTCGGAGATCTTGCGCACGCCCTTCTGCAGGTCGCCGGTGGCCGGACCGCCGGGCCCCGGCGCCTTCGTCGAGACGAGGGTCTTGTCGGGGCCGGTCACGCCCTGCAGGTCGGCGTACTCGACGTGCTCGCCGACCTTGAGGTAGACGCGCCGCTCCTCGACGTGGTCGATGGTGGCCTCGTGGCCCTCGAGCCGGCGGCCGCGCGAGTAGATGTTGAAGGGGTAGACCTTGACGCGGTTGCCGCGGTCGTCGTCGACCTCGCGGCCCTGGGTGTCCTTGATGACCGCGAACGACCACTCGGGGTCGGTCGACATCATGGTCGCGATGAGCGCGATGGGCAGGTTGGTCTTGACCTCCTGGCCCTTCTTGTCGTCCCCCTCGGGGCCCTCCTTCTCCTTGGCGAGGATGGGGGGGCAGTCCGAGCAGAACATGTTGCGCTCGAGGATGCCGCGGGTGTCCTTGCCGTGGGACGACTTGGGCGGGGGCGGCGCGAGCGCCGTGCGCCGCGGGGCGGCGCCCTTCTGCACCGACGCCTCGTCCGACAGGTACGAGCCCTCGAACAGGTGCAGGGAGGCCCGCGCCGCGAAGTAGGCAGACGAGCCGATCACGATCAGGTTCAGGCCCCAGAAATACTTCTTCAGGAGGTCAATCACCATGGCCTCGGGCGGGGCGCGGCCCCGCGACGACCGCCGGCGTACGGACGGCGGTCGAGTGTCAGCGGACGCAAGCACTGCAACCGGGATGCCACCGGGCAGTGGGCCCAAATGGGCGAGATCAGGGGAAGGTTCATGGGAGGGGGCGCCTCACGCCGTGCCACAATGTCACGGCGACGGGTCTTTCGACGGAGTTGCCGTCGCGAGCACGGCCTGACCCGCGGTCGGCCCGTCGTCGAGGGCGGCGCCGACGCCGGGGCCTTCGAGCGCGCCGTCGTCGCCCTCGGCGCGCTCGCTCTCGAGCTTGCGGTAGATGGTCCGGGTGGCGATGCCCAGGAGCTGGGCGCACAGCCGCTTGTCGCCCTTGGTGTGGCGCAGGGTCTCGTGGATGACGCGCCGCTCGATCTCCTCGAGGGGGGTGCCGATCGGGATCGAGAGCGTGCGGCTGTCGCCGCCGCCGCGGTCGCTCTGGCGCACCTCGCGCGGCAGGTCGTCCTCGCCGATCACGCTGGCGCGCGTCAGCACGACCGCCCGCTCGATGGCGTTCTCCAGCTCGCGCACGTTGCCGGGCCACTCGTAGCTGGCGAGCCGGTCGGCGGCCTCGCGCGCGAAGCCCGTGATCTGCTTGTTGTTCTTGGCGCAGAACTGGCGCAGGAAGTGGTCGCACAGCAGCGGGATGTCATCGCGCCGGTCGCGCAGCGGCGGCACCGCCACCGCGATGACATTGAGGCGGTAGTACAGGTCCTCGCGGAAGCGCCCCTCGCGCACCGCCTTCTGCAGGTCCTGGTTCGTGGCCGCGCACAGGCGGATGTCCACGTGCACCGGCCGGCCGCCCAGGCGCTCGACCTCGCCGTCCTGCAGCACGCGCAGCAGCTTCACCTGCACCGCGGGCGAGATCTCGCCCACCTCGTCGAGGAAGAGGGTGCCGCGGTCGGCCACGGTGAAGCGGCCGTCGCGGCGGGCGACGGCGCCGGTGAAGGCGCCGCGCTCGTAGCCGAAGAGCTCGGCCTCGAGGATGGTCTCGGGGATGGCGGCGCAGTTGACCGGCACGAACGGCCCGCTCGCCCGCGGGCTCAGCTCGTGCAGCAGCCGCGCGAGCACCTCCTTGCCGGTGCCGCTCTCCCCGAGGAGCAGCACGGTCGCCTGGGAGCTCGCGGCCTGGGTGACGATCTCGATGGTGCGGCGCCACATCAGGCTCTGGCCGATGATGGCGCGGCGCCGGGTGGCCTCGAGCTGGGCCCGCAGCGAGCGGTTCTCGCTGATGAGGCTCTGCTTCTCGAGCGCCTTGCGCACGACCCGCACGATGTGGGCGCGCTTGAGCGGCTTCGTGACGAAGTCGTAGGCGCCGTCCTTCATGGCGTCGACCGCCGCCTCGACCGTGCCGTAGGCCGTCATGACGATGACGTCGGTCTCGACGGCGATGGTGCGCGCGGCCTTGAGGAGGTCGGCGCCCGTCATCCCCGGCATCATCAGGTCGGTCAGCAGCACGTTGACCCGGCGTTGACGCAGCACGTCGAGCGCCTCCTGGCCCGAGGCCGCGCACACGACGTCGATGCCCTCGCGCTCGAAGGTCTTGGCCAGGGACTCCAGGATCGGCCGCTCGTCATCTACCACGAGCAGGGTTGGCAGCGTATCACTCATCGTTGTTCCGGGTTCCGCCCCAGGCAGGGGGCACCAGTCATTCAATCCTGGTGCCAGCTCGAAGACCTGCGATGTCGCGCAATTTTTCGGGACGTGACAGGTACTTACAAGGACAACCGGGCTGTGTGTGAGCTGGAGGCTAGCAGCTCCGTGACAATCTGTCAAAGCCGCACTGACAATTTGGCCCCTCCGTGGTATGTACTCGTGAGTAGACCATGAGCGATATGACCCCCAAGGAGTACTTCGCGGCCATGCCGGCGGCGTTTCGCCCGGACGCCGCCGCGCGGCTGAACGCCACCTATCAGTTCGAGCTCAGCGGCCCGGGCGGGGGCACGTGGTTCGTGCAGATCCGCGACGGCGCGCTCGCGGTGGGCGAGGGCGCGCAGCCCAACCCGGACGTGGTGCTGCGCGCCGCGGCCAAGGACTACGTGGCCATCGCCGAGGGCCGCATGAGCGCGGTGCTCGCGCTCGCGCTGCGCAAGTTCAAGATCAGCGGCAGCCTGCCGCTCGCGATGAAGCTCGAGAAGCTGTTCAAGCGGTAGCGAGGGCGCGGCTCAGGGCCCGCCATCCGCCGCGCCGCTCGGGGCACACGGCTGCGGGGTGTCGGGGGGGCAATACACTGCGAGGCCCGACCGCGGCCCGCCGTCCGCATCGGCGATCCAGACATACGATTTGCGGGGAGCCCGCACGCCCGTCACCACGGTCGGGCCCAGGGCGACCGGCACCGGCGTCGAGGGGGACGGCACGGCCTGACGCAGCGCCTTGATGCTCGCGAACCCCGGACCGGCGTCCGGCGCGTCGGTCGCCGCGGCGTCCGCGCTGCCATCCGGGGGTGCCGGGCTCCCGTTCCCCTGCGCCGCCGGCCCATGGCAGCCACACACGGCGGACGTCGCCGCGGCCACGAGCAGGACGACGCCGAGCACGCGCATCCTTGCGACCCGAGTGGTGACGTGAGGCCGCTTCGTCATTCCACTGCCCCCTGCCTTGGAGTCTGCTCGCGCCGGCGGGGCGCGTCAACGCTAGCGCTGATGAGGAGGCTTGCCCTGCTTGCCAGATCTCGCTACCATTTACCAGGAGGATCTGGCAATGACGGTTCGCATCGATGCCCTCGGGCGGATTCTCGTCCCCAAGCCGCTGCGGGATCGCCTCGGGCTGGCCCCGGGCACCCGCCTGCGGGTCGAAGAGCGCGGCGGCGGGCTGTTCCTCGATGTGGTCCAGGCCAGCGATGGCCTCGTCGAGCGGGACGGGTTCCTGGTAGCCACGGGCGAGATCGATGACCCCGGTACGCTCCCGGGGGCGGTGGAGCGGCAGCGGGCCGCCCGGGACCGCACGGTGTGGGGTTGAACCGCGTCCTGCTGGACACCTCCGTGCTCGTTGCGGCGCTGGTCGAGCTGCATCCGCAGCATGCGATCGCCCTGCCGTGGCTCGCGCGCGGGCGCGCCCGGCAGGTCGCCCTGTTCGTGGCCGCCCACTCGCTCGCGGAGTGTTTCTCGACGCTCACCTCGCTCCCGATCCGGCCGCCCATCGGCGCGGACCGGGCGCACCGGCTGATCGAGCACGACATCCTGGGCCAGGCCCGCGCGCGGCTCGTGCCGCTGTCGGGCGCGGACTACCGGGCTGTCATCTCCGGCGTGGCGGGCAGGGGCCTCCGGGGCGGCATCGTCTACGACGCGCTCATCGCCAGGGCGGCGGAGAAGGTGGAGGCGCGGCTCGTCACCTTCAACGCCCGGCACTTCGGCCGCCTCGTCGCGGATCCGGCTCGCAGGCTCCTCGACCCGGCGAGCTGACGGACCGCCTGGCAGCGGATGTGCTCGCCCCGGCGGGGCGCGTCAACGCTACAGGTCGGGGTCCACGCCCGGGTTCGTGTCCTCGCGGGCGAAGCGGGGGCGCGGTGGCGGCTCGTCGGGGGCGGTGAAGAAGGGCGGCGGGGGGTAGCCGTACATGCGCGGGTCGAAGAACTCGGGCGTGATGTCGCTGAAGCCCTCGGCGACGAGGCGCTCGCGGAAGGTCGGCAGGCAGCCCGTCGGCGACATGTAGCCGTGCACCCGCTCCTCGTCGCGGCCCGTCTGCGTGTAGACGAAGAGGTCCTGCACCCGGTAGTCGCCGCGCTGGTCGAGCGGCAGCACCTCGCCGACGTGGGTGACGCGGCGGGTGCCGTCGGCGAGGCGGGCGGCGACGATGACGATGTGCAGCGCCGTCGCCACCTGCGAGCGCACCGCGCGCAGCGGCAGCTCGACGCCCGAGAGGAGGCACAGGCTCTCGAGCCGCGCGAGGGTCTCGAGCGGCGTGTTGGCGTGGGTGGTGCACAGCGTGCCGCCGTGGCCCGTGTTCATCGCCTGCAGCAGCTCGAAGGCCTCGCCGCCGCGGACCTCGCCGACGATGATGCGGTCGGGCCGCAGGCGCAGGCAGCTCATGAGCAGGTCGCGCAGCGTGACGGTGCCGCGGCCGTTGCGGTCGGCGGGGCGTGACTCGAGCGAGACGAGGTGGGGCTTGCGGATCTGCAGCTCCGCCGAGTCCTCGATCGTGACGATGCGGTCCTCGTCGGGGATGAGGGTCGACAGGATGTTGAGCAGCGTGGTCTTGCCCGAGCCCGTGCCGCCGGCGACCACCATGTTGCGCTTGGTGACGACGCACGCCTGGAGGAAGCGCGCCAGCTCCGGGGTGAGCGAGCCGCTCTCGATGAGGTTCGCGATCGTGAGGCCGCCCTGGTGGAACTTGCGGATGGAGATGCAGGCGCCGCGGCGGGCGATGGGCGGCAGGATGACGTGGATGCGCGAGCCGTCGGGGAGGCGCGCGTCGAGCCGCGGCTGCTCGTCGGTGAGCGGGCGACCGACGAACTGCGCCATGTTGCGGGCGGCCGCGAGCAGCCCGTCCTCGGTGAACGTGGCCTCGGCCCGCTGCAGCCGCCCCTTGCGCTCGAACCACACCTCCGCGGGCGCGTTGATGAGGATCTCGCTGACGGTGGGGTCGTCGAGGTACGGGAGGACGGGCCGCAGGAAGGCGCGCAGGGAGTCGCTGAAGAGGCTCACGCTGCGACGATACCAGAGGGCAGCGGGACGGGGAAGCCGCGCGGGGGCCGGGGCGGCGGGGCGTGAGTGGGTGCGCTCGCCGGGCACGGGGGAGCGGAAGAACGCCGTATGCCTTGACGCGGCCGGAATGATACCAGTATCATTTCAGTATGCCGTCGCTGCAGGTCAGGGACTTACCCGCACCCGTCCTGGACGGACTCAAGCAACGCGCCAAGCTGCACCATCGGTCGCTGCAGGGTGAGCTGCATGCGATCCTCGAAGATGCCGCGCGCGCGACGCTGCCTGCGGCCGAGATGAAGCCGCTGCGGCTCACGCTCTCGACGAGCCGCAGTACGCGCCCGTGGCACCGAGAAGAAATCTACGATGATCGCGCCCGGTGACGCGGTCTTCGTCGACACGAACGTGCTGCTGATCGCGACGGCTCCGGCACGGCCGTTGCATGTGGCGGCGCAGACGGTGCTCAACACGTGGCCGGCCAAGGGGGTCGAGCTCTGCGTGAGCGGGCAGGTCGTGCGGGAGTATCTCGCCGTCGCGACGCGCCCAGAAGCGGTGAACGGGCTGGCGCTCACGATGGCAGATGCTCGCCGCAACATCGAAGCCATCCTCACGCGAACGCGGCTGCTCGAAGAGACTCAGGCGGTGGTACGCCGCCTGCTGACGGCGCTGCGCAAGATCCGTGTGGCGGGCAAGCGGGTCCACGACCTCGGCATAGTGGCGACCGCGGAGACCCACGGCATCCGGAAGCTGGTGACCGACAACGGCGCGCACTTCCGGGGTCTCGGCGATCTCGAGCTGATCGATCTCGGCGGGCTGCCTGAGGCCTAGCCGGGCCTGGACGGCGATGCCGATGGGCACGGGAACGCCGAGCGGTCGCGGGCCTTCCCGTGGCTCTGGCCGACGTCGTTCGGGCCGGGCTGGACCGCGACGGTCGCGGTGAACGGGACGTAGCCGGGGGCGGTGACCGTGAGGCGCTGGGAGCCCGTCGGCAGCTGCGCCACGAAGAACTCGCCGGCCGGGCCGGTGGTGGCGAAGCGGTCCGCGACCCGGACGTCGCCGCCGACCACCGGGGCGAGCGCGACCTCGTCGACGACGTAGCCCGACAGGTCGCCGAGCGCGCCGGGCGTGGTCGACGAGCAGGCGGCCGCCGCGACCGCGAGCGCGCTGGCGGCGAGCATCCACAGGCGCTGCCTGGGCCCCCTCGCGCGCAAGCGTCCTCCTAGTGCGTCGCCGGCGTCCACGCCGGGTAGCACTGCGGGGTCGTCTCGAGGGGCGCGTCGGGGGCGTCGAGGTTGAAGAGGCCGAACATCTTGACCGTGAGGGCGCGGCTGTCGGCGGCGCCGGTGGCGCCGACGGGGCGGACGGCGAGCCGCCCGGCGACGGTGCTGGTGTAGAGCGGGACGTAGCGCACGCCGTTCACCATCACGCCGCCGTCGGTGCGGGTGAGGCCGAGGGTGACGAGGAGGCTCGACTTGCGCGCGAGGCTCGTCTGCCCCGAGACGAAGTTGCCGAGGGAGTAGATGATGAAGGTCTCGCGGCCGTCGGCCGTCAGGTAGCGCTCCCACGGCTGGGTCACGTGCGGGTGGCTGCCGAGCACCGCGGTCGCGCCGGCGTCGAGCAGGGCGTGGCCGAGGCGCACCTGGGACCGCTCGGGGTTCGCGTTGTACTCGACGCCCCAGTGCGGCGTGACGATGACGGCGTCGATGGTCGCGTCGTGGGCGAGGTCGCGCACCGCGGCCGTCAGCTCGGGCTCCTGCTCGAAGCAGTCGAGCACCTGGCCGTTCGGGTCGGGGATGCCGTTCGTCGCGTAGGTGCAGGCGATGAAGGCGAGCGTGAAGCCGGCGCTGCTCCTGGTCGTGTGCCAGGCGCGCGCGCTGCCCCGCGCGCGGGTCCCGGTGTAGGGCAGGCCGGCCGCCTCGAGCGCCGCGGTCGTGCGGTCGATGCCGAGCGGGCGCCGGTCGAGGGCGTGGTTGTTCGCGGTCGAGACCACGTCGATCCCCGTCGCGAGCAGGTCGTCGACGAGGAACGGGTGGTAGTTGAACTGCGGGTAGCTCGAGTAGACCACGCCGTCGAAGACGAAGCCGGGATCGGTCACCGACTTGCCCGCGGCCGTCACGCCCGCGGCGGTCGGGCCCTCGAGGTTCGCGTAGGCGATGTCGGCGCGGCTCAGCAGCGGCTCGACGTCGCGCCACAGGCTGCGGAAGCGGTCGCTCGTGCGCACGGCCTGCTGCTGGAGCGGGCCGTGCAGCAGCACGTCGCCCACCGCGGCGATGCTGACGCGGTCGCCGCCCGCGCACGCGGCCGCGAAGGCGACCGGGCCGCGCGGGATCTGCACGCCGTCGGCCTTGCCGAGCTCGTCGAACGGCTCGTAGGCGTCGCCGGTCTCGTCGTCGTCGGAGACGGCGCCCGCCGCCGGGGGTGTGGCCGTCCCGCAGCCGGCGAGCAGCACGAAGCAGAGCAGTAGTCGCGACATGGAGCGCCCCTCCTGAAGTCGATCGGCATTGTACGCCGCGCCGCGGCGCGGCGATAGACGGCCCGGCCGGAAAGTGCAGCGGCGCCGCCGACCGGAGCGCCGGCGCCCGGTCCCGCGGCCCGGGCAGCGGCCCGGCGCGCAGGCGCAGCAGGCCGATGTCGGCGGGCGCGCCCACCCGCAGCATCGGCCCCCAGAAGCCGGCGCCGCGGCTCACGGAGACGAAGGTCGGGCCGTGCCGGCTGAGGCCGGCGATCGGCCCGTGCATGCGACGCGCGAGGAGGTGGCCGGGGAAGCACTGGCCCCCGTGCGTGTGACCCGCGAGCACCAGCGCCACCTGCGCGTCCGCCGCTGCGGCGACGAGCGCCGGCGCGGCCTGGTGTGTGAGGAGGAGGCGCGGGCCGGGCGCCGGCCCCGCGGCCGCGCGCGCGCGGGCGAGCCCCGCGGCCGGCCCGCCCGGCCCGCGCAGGGCGGCGTCGCCGACGCCGAGGAGCACGAGGCTCGCGTCGCCGGCCGCGATCACGCGCGCGTCGTCGTCGATCACGTCGAGCCCGAGGCCTCTGAGCGCCCGCGTCCAGGCCCGCACGCCCCAGCCGCGCTCGTGGTTGCCGGTGACGAAGTACACGCCGTGGCGCGCCCGGAGACGCTGGAGCGGCGCGAGCTTCGGCGCCGTCTCCCGTACGCCGAAGTCGACGAGGTCGCCGGTGACGACCACGAGGTCCGGGTCGAGCGCGTTCACTTGCGCGACGATGCGCGCCACGAACCCGGCGCCGAGCGTCTGCCCCACGTGCAGATCGGTCAGGTGCACGACCCGCAGCCCGTCGAGAGCCGGCGCGAGCACCGCGATCGGGACGTCGGCGGCGGCGACGCGGGGCGGCCGCAGCGCCTCGTGCACGCCGTGGGCGCAGAGGAGCAGGCCGGCGGCGAGCGCCGCGGCGGCGAGGCGCCGCTCGCCGAGGCGCGCGAGCCAGCGCGGGGCGGCGAGGCCGAGCGCGGCGGTGAGCGCGTCGCGCGCGACGGCGGCGGCGAGCAGGCACAGGAGGACGCTGGCCGGGAGGTAGACCGCCCAGGCGAGCGTCTCCACCGGCACCGGGAGCCGCGCCGCGTGCCGCAGGGCGAGGCGGCCCAGGATCACCGCGGCGGCGGCGCCCGCGCCCGCGACCGCGGCGGCGCGCCGGCGGCCGCGGCGCCCGGCCGGGAGCGCCGCGCCGAGCGACCAGGCCACCGTGGCCCCGAGGGCGGCGCCCGAGAGCGCGTTGAGGCACGTCCACAGCAGGGTCGGGCGGAAGAGGGTGTGGACCGGGGCGATGAGCGCGACGGCGGCGCCGCCGAGCCGCACGAGGGCGGCGGCGGCGGCGCGGCGCGGGGGCGCGGCAGCCGGCGTGGTGAGCATGCTCGCGAGCAGGCCCCGGCCGCCGGGCGCGGCCGCGGCGCGGCCCGGGCGGCGCGGAGGAGTGTTCGTGGCGAAGGCGTGGCGCGGGCGCGCCCCCGCTACCCCAACCCCGTCTCCTCCGCCACCGCCGCCGGGCCCTCCTG
>DASXVK010000648.1:0-7076 GCA_036504295.1 Polyangia bacterium | reverse complement strand
AGCGCGACCAGCATCACGCGTCCCATCGGCGCATGGTACGGGGGACGGCGCGCGCGACGCAAGCGCCGGCCGCGCCGGCCGCGCGGCCGCCTCCGGGCCGCGGCGCCGTCGCGACCTGCACCCACTGCCGCGCGACGTCGGTTGGCTTGAGCGACGGCACCCGCGGCCAGAGCCGCGCCCGGGGCAGCGTGCGCGCCATCGCCTCGGCCACGGCCAGGGGGTGGCCGCCGTCGCCGGCGAGGCCGAGGACGTGCGTGGGCACCGCGAGCGACGCGAGCGCGCCCGGCCACGCGTCGACGACGCGCCAGCCCGCGGTCGCGCGGAAGGCGGCGGCGAGCTTCGGCCCCAGCGCGGCGGCCGGGAACGGCTGCCACTGCGCCCGCAGCGTCGCCGCCAGCGCGCGGGCCGGCCCCGGCAAGAGCCCCGCCGCGGCCCGGCGCGCGCCCTCGTCGAGGTCGCCGGCCGCGAGCGCGGCGGCGACGGCCTCGCTGTGCGCCGCGTCGCGCTGCGGGCCGGGCCCGAAGGCCGGCAGGTCCTGGATGAGCAGGTCCACCCGCGCGGGATGGGCGAGCGCGAAGCGCAGCGTCGTCGCCGCCCCGAGCGAGGTGCCGCCGACCGTCGCCGACGCGAGCCCCGCCGCGTCGAGGACCGCGCCGATGTCGGCCGCCATGGCCGCCGGGCTCAGCGCGTCGGCGTCCTCCGGCGCGACCGTCTCGCCGTGCCCGCGCTGATCGAACGCGAGGCACGTGAACGCCCGGCCGAGCACCGCGGCGGCGGCCACGAAGTACTCCTTCGAGAACGCGAGCGCGTGCACGCACACGAGCGGCGGACCCGCGCCGAACCGCACGCACGCGAGCGTGGCGGGCCCGCTCGTCACCGTGAAGCGCTCGACGGGGAGGTCGCTCATGCTCGCCCGCGCGCGGCCGCGGCCTACGCCAGCCGGTTCTTGCCGTTGAGCGCCGCCACCCGGTAGGCCTCGGCCATGGTGGGGTAGTTGAAGGTGGTGTCGATGAAGTAGTCGAGGCTGTTGCCGCCGCCGCGCTGCGCCATGATCGCCTGGCCGATGTGCACGATCTCGGCGGCCTGGTAGCCGAAGCAGTGCAGGCCGAGGATCTCGAGCGTCTCGCGGTGGAAGAGGAGCTTCAGCATGCCGACCGTCTGGCCGGTGATCTGGGCGCGGGCGAGGCTCTTGAACGGGGAGCGGCCGACCTCGTACGGCACCTGCGCCGCCGTGAGCTCGCGCTCCGTCGGACCGATGGAGCTGATCTCGGGGCTCGTGTAGATGCCGGTCGGGATGAAGGGCGCCAGGCCGTGGCTGGTCAGCGGGTCGTGGATGTGGCGGGCGGCGAAGCGGCCCTGGTCGTAGGCCACGCTCGCGAGCGCCGGCGGGCCGGTGACGTCGCCGACGGCGTAGATGTGCGGCACCGCCGTGCGGTAGTGCTCGTCGACGCGCAGGTTGCCGCGCGCGTCCGCGGCGAGGCCGACGGTGTCGAGGCCGAGGCGGTCGGTGTTGCCGGTGCGGCCGTTCGCCCACAGCAGGGCGTCGCACTTGATCTGCTTGCCCGACTTGAGGTGCATGACCACGCTGCGGTCGCCCTGCGGCTCGACGCGGGCGCACTCCTCGTTGTGCCGCACGAGGATGCCCTGGTCGCGCAGGTGGTAGGACAGCGCGTCGATGATCTCGTCGTCGAGGTACTCGAGCAGCTTCGCGCGCGTGTTGACGAGGTTGACCTTCATGCCGAGCCCCTTGAACATCGACGCGTACTCGCAGCCGACGACGCCCGCGCCGTACACGAGCAGCGTGTGGGGCGTGCGGTCGAGCTTGAGGATCGTGTCCGCGTCGAAGATGCAGGGGTGGGTGAAGTCCATATCCGGCGGGCGGTACGGGCGCGAGCCGGCGGCGATGACGAAGTGCTGGCCGCGCACGCGCATGACGCTGGCGTCGGGTCCGGTCACCTCCAGGTCGTGCCCGTCGATGAAGCGGGCCGCGCCTTGCAGCACCTCCACCTGGTTGCGTTCGTAGAAGTCGCGGCGCAGCTCGACCTGGCTCGTGATGACCGAGCCCGCGGCCCGCAGCAGCTCCGGGATGTCCGTCGGGACCTGCGGCAACACCTGGCGCACGAGGGGGCTGCGGCGGAAGTCCATGAGCTGCTGGATCGCGTGCCGCAGCGCCTTGGAGGGGATGGTGCCCCAGTGCGTGCACCCGCCGCCGACCTGGGCGTAGCGCTCGATGACGATGACGGAGTGGCCCTGCTTGGCGGCCTGCATCGCCGCCCCCTCGCCCCCCGGGCCGCTGCCGATGACGACGACGTCGTACTGGCGTTCCACGGTTGGCACCGCTCCCTCGGCCGTTCACTGCAACTGTAATGGCTTTCCGCCCCAAGACAACGGGGCGGCGTTCAGCAGCGCTGCAGGACGCAGTCGAGCGCGTCGAGCGCCATGTGCAGGAGCAGTCCGAGGCCGACGAGCCGGGTGCGCGGCAGCGCCGCGAGGAGCGCGTAGGCCACGATCGCCCAGGGCGAGTGCAGCGGGTGGAACCCGAGGCTGCAGCGCTGCGGGTCGAGCACCGGGTGCGCGAGGAGGTGGTCGAGGTCCACCACCATGGTCGCGAGCATCACGAGCCACCCGCACACCCAGCGCCGCGGCGCGACGACGCGCGCGAGCGCCGCGGGCGCGACGACGTGGAGCACGAGGTGGAGCGCGAAGCGGAGCATCGGGACCCGGCATGGTACGCCAAAACGGGCTGCCACACGGGTGCAACGGTTGCACCCGGGCGGGCGCCGGCCGTGGTTTCGTCGGCTTAGGCCCGACGCGGCGCTGGCACGATGGCTGCAATCGGGCGGCGTTGACCGCGCGGTCGGTCCTTGCGTCGACGGTGAGGTGGCGGGCGGCGGGGCCGCGGGCGTCGGCGTGGCAGCACGGCCTACGAATGCCTACGGTGAGTTCTGCAACCCGGACGGCTACTGCGAGGCGTGCGCCCTCGCGCAGGATCCCTTCTGCGCCGACGCGACCGGCTTCGCGGAGTCGTACGGCTTCGGCAAGTACTGCCACCGGTACTACTGCGTCTGCCCGGCGGACCAGCAGTTCGTCCCGCGCACCGGCTGCCGCTCGCTGACCACCTGCACCGACAGCTCGACCTGCGGCGAGAACGAGAGCTGCACGGAGCTGTGCTGCTCGTACCCGGCGTGCCTGTCGTGCGACCCCGCGACCTACTGCGCGCCGGCCTCGCACGGGCCCGGGCCCGGCCCCGGCCCCGGCCCCGGTCCCAGCCCCGGCCGCGGCTGAACGGCGCAGAGAGGGATCATCGACCTCGACCTCGACCGCGACCGCGACCTGCGCTTTTGCTACCATGGACGGTATGGCGCCGGGGCGATGGAGCGTCGCGCTTCTCCTGTGGGCCGGGCTCGGGTGCGCCACCGGGGTGCTGCCGGCGGAGGAGCCCGGGGACGGCGGCGCCGACGGGCCCGCGGCCGACGCGCGGCGCGGGGACGCGGGGATCGCCCTCCTGCCGCTGGGGGCCCCGTGCACGGCCGACGCCGACTGCGCCGCGGCGAAGTGCCTGCCGCTCGTGCCGGCCGGCCTCAAGGCGTGCGCCACGCCGTGCACCGCGCAGGCCGACTGCGGCGACGGCGCCGACTACTTCTGCAACCCGGCCGCCGCCGGCACGACCGCGGGCTACTGCACCCCCAAGAGCCCCGTCCACTGCATGACCTGCGCCGTCGACGCCGACTGTGGCCCGCTCGCGACCGCCTGCGTGCAGCCGCCCGGCGACGCCGCGCGGAGCTGCCACGTGGACTGCGCCCTGGCCGGCCCCAGCGCCTGCCCGGCCGACTACACCTGCGCCGACGTGACCGTCGGCGGGGCGACGCGGCGCCTGTGCCTGCCGGCGAGCCCGGCGGCCTGCCTCGAGGCGCAGGGCGGCTTCTGCGACCGCGTGACCGCGGCCCAGGCGTGCGGGCTGACGAACGAGAGCGGCACCTGCACCGGGCAGCGCGCCTGCGACGCGTCGTCGCAGCGCTTCGGCCGGTGCAGCGCCGCCGTGCCGCGGTGCAAGGCGTCGTGCACGGCGCCCGATCCCGCGGGCTGCCAGGAGGTGGGCTGCCCCGGCGTCGCGACCACGCCCGAGCACTGCGGCACCTGCGCCACCGCGTGTCCCGGCGCGGGCCAGCCCACCGCCGAGGTGACCTGCCAGGCGCCGGACTGCACCTTCGTCTGCAAGGGCGAGCACTACGACGCGAACGGCGACCCCGCCGACGGCTGCGAGATCACGGACACGCCGCTCGGCAATCACACGCAGGCGACGGCGGTGGCCCTCGGGTCCTACACCTGCAACGACGGCGCGAGCCAGCTCGACATCACCGGCCTCGTGCCGAGCGATCAGCGCGCCCACAGCCCGGCCGTCGAGGGCTGGACCCCGACCACCGGCGCGGCGCCCGACTGGTTCCTGGTCCACGCCAGCGGCGGCTCGCTGTGCCAGGACGACATCGCGCTCACGTTCCAGGTCGTGGGCAGCACGAACCCCGGCTGCTACCGCCTGACCGCGATCACGAGCGTGTCGACCTACTCGTGCCAGGCGACCAGCGACGGGAGCTGCAGCTTCGCGCCCGGCTACGGCAGCTACGGCGACGGCACCGACATCTTCATCACCGTCGAGAAGACCTGCGCCGGCCCGCCGTACGAGATGGCCGCGTTCCAGATCACCGGCCACCTGTAGAGAGGAAGATGCCGGGCAGGGGCACGGGCAGGGGCACGGCCACGAACGGCTACGCGCGAAGGGCGGCCCCCTCGGGGCTGAGCGCCCTCGCGACCGTGCCCGTGCCCCTGCCCGTGCCCGCTGCCATGGGTCCGAATACTGGCGCGCGGTCTAGCGCAGCCGCCCGAGCACGCGCAGCAGCCCGTCCATGACCGTGAGCGGGTGGGGCGGGCAGCCGGGCAGGTAGAGGTCGATGGGGAGCTCGGCGGGGACGCCGTCGTGGCACGCGGGGCTGCCGCGGAACGGGCCGCCGCCGATCGCGCAGGCGCCCACGGCCACCACCAGGCGCGGTGACGGGACGGCGGCGTAGGTGTCGAGCAGGGCCTGGCGCATGTTCGCGGTCACCGGCCCGGTGACCACGACGCCGTCGGCGTGCCGCGGCGAGGCGACGAACTGGATGCCGAAGCGGCCCAGGTCGAAGACGATGTTCCCGGCGGCGTTGAGCTCCGCCTCGCAGCCGTTGCACCCGCCGGCCGAGACCTGGCGCAGCTTGAGCGACCGGCCGAAGAGCGCGCGGGTGCGCGCCGCGAGCGCCGCGGCCAGCCGCAGCTCGTCGCCGGCGAGCCGCAGGTCGGCCCGCTGCGCGGTCGCCAGGCGGTGGTCGGGCGTGAAGGCGAGGGCGTCGTGCGGGCAGGCCTCCGCGCACAGGCCGCAGAAGAGGCAGAGCCCCAGGTCGAGCGCGAGCGGGGCGGCGCTGACCGCGCCGGTCGGGCAGACCGCGGCGCACTCGGCGCAGCCGGTCGGGCAGCGCGCGGGCGCGAGCCGCGGCCGCCCGCGGAAGCACGCCGGCAGCGCCGGCAGCTCGGCCGGCGGAAAGGCGATGGTGCGCGTGCCCTGCCGGAAGCGCGCCTTGAGCAGGTTCAGCATGCGATCCTCCGCCGCCTACAGATCATGGCCGGCGTACGACAGGTTGAAGCTCTTGTTGCAGAGCGGGAAGTCCGAGATCTGGTTGCCGCGCAGCGCGATGGCGAGGCCGAACCAGTTGTGCAGCGACGGGTCGACGACCTTGTAGGCGGCGAGCTCGCCCGTGGGGCCGGTCGCCGCGACGTGCGCGATCTCGCCGCGCCAGCCCTCGCAGAGGGCCACGGCGAGGGCGTCGGGCGCGAGCGGCGGCAGCGGCGTCGCGAGCGGCCCCTCCCGCAGCTCGCGCAGCTGCTCGCGCACGAAGGTGAGCGCGCGCTGCGCCTCGAGCGAGCGGACGAAGGCGCGGGCGAGGACATCCCCGCTGTCGGCCCGGCTCAGCGGGATCATCGCGAAGCGGAAGACGCCCGCGGGATGGTCCTGGCGCACGTCCCGGTCGCAGCCGCTCGCGCGGGCGATCGGCCCGACCAGGCCGAGGTCGTCGGCGGTCGTGCGCGACACGATGCCGGTGTGCTCGAAGCGCGAGATCACCGAGGGGGTGCCGAGCATCACCTCGACGACGGTCGTCAGGTCGCGCTCGGCGCGCTCGAGGCGGGCGAGGAGGTCGCCGACGCGTACGCCGTCGATGCCGCGGCGCACGCCGCCGGGCACGACGAGGCCGCGGCCGAAGCGGTTGCCGCTGAGCTCGACGAGCGCGTTCAGGAACTCGGCGCGCAGGCGGCCGAGCCACGCCGCGCCGGGGAGGTAGCCGACGTCGCCGGCGAGCGCGCCGAGGTCGCCGACGTGGTTGGCGAGGCGCTCGAGCTCGAGCCCGACGCCGCGCAGGACCTGCGCCGCGAGCGGGACGTCGACGCCCGCGAGGCCCTCGAGGGCGGTGCAGTAGGCGAGCGCGTGGCCGACGGCGGTGTCGCCGGCGAGCGACTCGGCGACCACGAGCCGGCGCGCGGGCGAGCCGGCCAGGAGCAGCGCCTCGGCGCCGCGGTGCTGGTAGCCGAGCTGGATCTCGAGGCTGAGCACGGTCTCGCCGTGGCACTGGAAGCGGAAGTGCCCGGGCTCGATGATGCCGGCGTGCACCGGGCCGACGGCGACCTCGTGGATGCCCGGCCCCTCGACGCGGAAGAAGTCGTGGACCGGCGCGCCGGCGGCGGCGGGCTCGAGGTCGGCGTGACGGCGCAGCGGCTTGAGCCACGGGTGGCCCTGCGGGCGGATGCCGTGCGTCTCGAAGAGCTCGCGCTCGAGCGCCTGGGCCGCCGGGGCCGCGACGGTGAGGGCGGGGTAACCGGCGGCCGTCACCCGCGTCGTGGCGAGCTCGAGCGTGCCGGCGGCGTCGTCGGCGAGCACGGCGCAGAGCTCGCGCTCGCCCTCCGGGCCGGAGTCGCCGGCGTCGCCGGGGTCGCCGGGGAGCGCCACGAGCGCGGCCAGGCGCCACCCCACGCGGAGGCGCGCGACGCAGGCGTCGTGG
>DASXVK010000647.1:0-16962 GCA_036504295.1 Polyangia bacterium | reverse complement strand
GACGCCGCCGCGAGGACGAGGCTGAGCGCCGCGAGGGCGCGGGTCGTGAAGCGACGCACCAGGGTTAGAGTCCGAGAGGGGCCGTGCGGGTCCAGCGGGCGGGGAGTTAGTTGACGGCGCCGGCGACGGCGGTCGCGCCCTTGCCGAGGCTGAGCTCGCTCAGGCCCTCGTTGAACTTCACCTTCGCGACCATGAGCTTCTCCTGGTGGTCGACGATGGCGATGGTGTTGTCCTGCACCCGCTGCGAGATCTCCTTCATCTTCTGCCCGAGGTGCGTGAGGAGCGTGCCCTTCGCCTTGACCACCTGCAGGCTCATGATCTGCACGTGCAGCTCGTCGAGGCGGGTGCGGTACTCGTCGCCGCGCTGCCGCAGGCTCTCGATGGTCTCCTCGTGCTGCGCCATGTCGGCGTGGATCTTGAGCAGCCGGTCCATGGCCGTCTGGAACGCCGGGTCGACCCGCGGGGTGCGCAGGTAGACGCGCACGAGGTCGATGCCGATCGGCGAGCGCAGGTCGAGCGTGCGGACCATCGGCGTGGCCTCCTCGATCTCGATGGTCTTGGTCTCGTTCGGGCCGAGGGCGATCTCGAACAGCCGCGCGTCGCCGAACTGGTCGGAGAGCTTGGGCGCCTTGGTGATCTGCCAGCCGCGGGCGACGGTGTGGCGCACGAGGAGCGTCTGCGGCGTGCGCAGGCGGTTCGTCACCTTGAGCTTCGTCAGCTTCAGGTGCTGGCACTCGGCGGTGAGGATGCCGCGGTAGACCTTGACGAGCTGCGCGATGCGGTCCGAGCTGCTGCCCTCGCGGTCGACGACGATCTGGCGGTCGAGCGCGAAGGGGACCACGGCCGTCGCCTGCGCCGGGATGGCCTCGGTCAGGCCCTCGCCGATGAAGCGCCCGTCGCCGTAGACGGTGACCGGGCCGCTCTCGAGCGCGGAGGTGGTCGGGTTGCGGAAGCGCACCGCCTTGAAGGCGAAGCGGGCGCTGCCCGAGGTGGACTCCGGGTCGTAGAGGTAGACGATCTCGCCCTGCGCCGGGCCGTGGACGATGGAGACCATGGCGCTCTGGCCGCGGGCGACGGTCATCGCGGACTTCGACTCGAAGTGCGTCTCGCCGACGGGGCTGCCGGCCGCGTCCTCGGCCCCGGGGGTCTTCGACTTGTCGGCCGCGGTGGCCTGCTCGACGATGCGCACGCCGGCGCGCTGGCCGACGGCGACGCCCTTGCCCGCGGCGACGACCTGGGCCGGCGCCACGCCGCGCAGGATCAGCTCGTTGCGCAGGTTGTTGGCGCGGTCGGCGGCGCGGCCGCTCGCGTCCTGCTCGCCGGGGTTCGCGTAGCCCTCGATGACGATGCGCCCGCGGCGGTTCTTGAGCGAGTCGGCGAGCGCCTGCAGCCGGCCCTCGTCCATGCCGCTCGCGGGCGGCGGCGCGGGCTGCTCGCGCTGCGCGTCGTAGCGCGGCCGCGCGGTCGGCGCCTGCGCCTGCGGGTAGGCGGGCGCCTTGGCGGCCTTGCGCCCCATCGCCCTGGGGCCGCGGCCGCCGCCACCCCCGCCGCCGTAGCCCCCACCCATGTCCCCCATGCTGGACTTGGCGCTGACGCGGACGCGGCGCTCGGCCTCGGCCACCTGATCCGGGTGGCCGGCCTGGCGCGGGATGCTGCTGTCGTCGAGGTTGCCGAGGACGACCTCCTCGCTCGGGCGCTCGTCGCGCACCACGCTGCCGCCGCGCGGCGGGGCCTTGGCGAAGGTATCGTTCGTCTGCAGCGTCTCGCGGTGCACGAGCCGGATGCTGTGCAGGTCGAAGCGGAACGACAGCGCCGAGCTGGAGCCGACGCCCACGCGCACCGCCTGCCAGTCCTCGCCCGAGGTGTTGTCGACGATGGCCCAGCCCTGCAGCGTCACCTTGCCGCTCTCGTTGATCACGACGCGGTAGCTCGGCTTCCAGGCCGGCGCCTCGGTCACGTAGGTGAGCAGCACGTCCTTGGTGCTGGTGCCCGTGACCGGAATCACCATGTCGATCATCCCGGTGGTGCTGAGGTTCGCCAGGTTGCGGCTGGGGAAGGAGATCGGCAGCGCCTGCCCCGAGGCGGCGTCGGCGACGGTGAGCGACTTGAGGAAGTCGTCGACCTTGTCGGCGGGGACCCGCAGCGTCAGCTTGTCGCCGAGCAGCCGCGCGCGCCGCTCGAAGTAGGCGATGCCGTTGCGGTAGACGACCACCCGGCCGAGCGCGGCCTGGTCGGCCTTGACGAAGGTGGCGGGAGCGGGGCCGCAGGCCGTGAGGGCCGCGGCGACGAGCACGGCCGCGAGGCCGGCGGTGAAACGCGAGCGAGGCATGAGTTCCTCCGTTGCGGGTCCGTGAGGCTCGTACGCACGGGAGCTGCCAAAGGTTCTCTCGCCCCGGGTCGGCCCGCGCGGCCGATGCTAGAATGAAAGCGTGACGGTGACAATCGAGGTCAGCTACGCGGGTCCCGCGGGCCTGCGGCACGACTACGAGGCCGAGCTCAAGGTGGGGGGGCTCTTCGTCCGGGTGGCGCCGCCGGCCGGGCTGCCGCCGTTCGCCGCGGTCACGGTGCTGCTGTGCCTCCCGGGCGCGGATCCGGTCGCCGCCCCCGCGCGCCTGACCTTCGCGACCCCGGAGTCGCTGTGCGTCGAGATCGACGCCGAGGCGCGGCCGGCGCTCGGCGCGGCGGTCGCGGCGCTGTGCGCCGGGGTCGCGGCCGCGCCCGCGCGGACCGGCGTGCGGCTCCTCACCGGCGTGCGGCTCCTCACCGGCGCGCCGCCCGCGCCCGCGGCGCCGCCCGCGCCCGCCATCGATCCGATCGCCGCGGCGGTCGAGGCGGCGGCCGCGGCCACGGCGCAGCCGCCCGCGCCCGCCCCGCCCGCCGAGGCCGTCCCGGCGCGCCCCGAGCACGCCGCGCGCGACGCGGGCCGACTGCCGCTCGCGCAGCGGATCCAGGTGCTCAGCGTGAGCGAGAAGATGAAGCTCGCGATGCAGGGCGACCGCGACGCGCGCGCCCTGCTCGCCCGCGACCGCGCCGGCCCGGTGCAGGTCGGGCTCGTGCGCAACCCCAAGCTCACCCTCGACGAGGCCCAGGCGCTCGCGCGCAACCCCCAGCTCGCCGCCGAGGCCGCCGAGGCGCTCCTGCAGCACCCGTCGTGGGGCAGCTCGCCCCAGATCGCCCTCGCCCTCGTGCGCAACCCGCGCACCCCGCTCCCCCTCGCCCTCGGGCTCATCAACCGGCTCACGCCGGCCGACCTGCGCGTCATCGCCAAGGGGCTGAACGTGCGCACCCAGGTCGCGCAGGCGGCGCGCAAGCGGCTCTTCAACACCTGATCCGGCGGCGCCCCGCAGGGCGGGGGAGTCGACAACCGCGGGGGCGCGACTCACATTGACCACAAGGTCCGCGACGGCGGCGCGGCCGCGCGTCACCGTCGGCGCCCGGATGCTGAAGGAAAGATCCATGGACGTTGTAGCCAACTCCCTGCGGCCCGGCGAGGCCGCCCGATGACCCTCCTCAAGCAGCTCTCGCAGGACCTCGAGGAGCTCGTGAACCACACCGCCCCCGCCGTCGTCGGCGTCGAGCACGGCCGCGGCCAGGGCACCGGTCTCGTGCTGGCGCAGGACGGCTACGTGCTCACGAACGCGCACGTCGTGCGCGCCCCCTACGGCCTGAAGATCGGCTTCTCGGACGGCGCCGAGCTGCCCGGCGAGGTCGTCGGCAGCGACGTGCGCACCGACATCGCGGTCGTGCGCGTCGACGCCGCCGGCCTGCGCAGCCTGCCCCTCGCCGACAGCCGCACCATCAGGGTCGGGCAGCTCGTCGTCGCCATCGGCAACCCGCTGCGCTTCGAGCGCTCGGTCTCGCTCGGCGTCATCTCCGCCCTCGACCGCAGCCTCGCGGCCCAGGGCGGCACGCTGCTCGAGGGGCTCATCCAGACCGACGCCGCCATCAACCCCGGCAACTCCGGCGGCCCGCTCGTCGACGCCGACGGCGCGGTCGTGGGCGTGAGCACGGCCATCATCCCGTTCGCCCAGGGCATCGGCTTCGCGGTGCCGGCCCACACGGCGAGCTGGGTGGCGGCGGTGCTGATCCAGAAGGGCGAGGTGCGCCGGCCGTTCCTCGGCATCGCCGCGCGCGGCGAGGAGCTCGACGCGACGGCGTCGCAGGAGACCGGCCAGGGCCGGGCCGTACGCGTCTTCCGCGTCGGCGCCGACACGCCCGCCGAGCGGGCCGGCCTGCGGGACGGCGACGTGCTCCTGGGCGCGAACGGCAGCCGGCTGTCGAGCATCGACGACCTGCAGCGCGTGCTCGTGCTGGCGGAGCCGAAGGAGGTTCAGCTGGACGTGCTGCGCGGCCGCGCCCGCGAGGAGCTCGTGATCCGGCCGATCGCGACGCCGAAGGCCGCGTAGGCGGGGCGCAGGGAGGGAGGGTCAGAACTTCGCGTGAGTGCTGGCGGGCTTTGCCTGCCAGCACTCGGCGCGGGGGGTCAAAGGGACCCTCCCAGGGTCCCTTTAGAAGCGGACGACGAAGCCGAGCACGACGTAGATCAGGCCGATGCCGATCGCCAGGCAGCCGAGCGGGATCTGGACGCCGACGAGCTTGGCCCGCAGCTGCTGGCCGCGCGCCATCGCCTCGGCGTTCTTGCTGAGCGCGTACTTCGAGATCAGCGAGAAGCCGAGGAGGAAGCCCACGCCGAGGTCGGCGATGGCCTCGAGCAGCCGGAAGATCCAGTTGATGGGGTGGTGCCCGAGCCACCCGATCGACGTGATCACGCCGATGGTCTCGAAGATGCCCCAGCAGAACATGGCGATGCCCACGAACCCCTGGTAGGGCACCAGCTTGTCGATGAGCTCCTTCGCGTCGGGCTTCGACTTGATGATGAGGCTCGAAGCCGCCAGGATGCCGCCGACGATCGTGATAATGCCAGCCCACCACATGCGAAGCACCTCCTCGTGGTTGGTGAAGCCCCCCCGGACCGCGCCAGCGTAGGCCCGATCGCTGGTCGGGTGCAAGCATTCTTTACGCGGTGCGTCGAAGCGGCTACCCCGTGTTCTGCAGCCCGCGCGCGATGCCGCGGACGGTCGTGAACAGCGCCTCGCGCAGCGCGTCGTCGCGGCGGTCGCCGGCGCGCCAGCGGGCGAGCAGGTCCACCTGGACGAGGCTCATCGGGTCGACGTAGGGGTTGCGCAGCCGGATCTCGCGCTTGAGGGCCGGCTCGCCGTCGAGGATCTCGCGCGCGCCGCGCGCCTCGACGATGAGCGCGACGGTGCGCGCGAACTCCGCCCGCAGGTGCGGGAAGAGGCGCGCCCCGGCCGGCCCGGCGAGCTCGGCGTAGTGGGCCGCGATGGGCATGTCGGCCTTCGCCAGCACCATCTCGACGTCGGCGAGCAGGTTGGCGAAGAAGGGCCAGCCGGCCGCCATCTCGGCGAGGAGCGCGGGGCCGTGCCGCTCGCGCAGGCGCTCGAGCCCGGTGCCGAGGCCGTACCAGCTCGGCAGGATGTGCCGGCTCTGGGTCCACGCGAACACCCACGGGATCGCCCGCAGGTCCGCGATGCCGCCCGCCCCGGTGCGGCGGCTCGGGCGCGAGCCGATGCGCAGCAGCTCGATGACGTCGATGGGCGTCGCGGCGCGGAAGTAGGCGAGGAAGTCCGGGTCCTCGAAGACCAGGCGGCGGTACACGACGGCGCTGTCCTCGGCGAGCGTGCGGGCGGCGGCCACCCAGGCCGGGGCCGGGGAGGGGCAGCGCCCGCCGCAGGTCGTCACCTCGAGCACCGCGCCGGCCATCAGCTCGAGGGTGCGGATCGCGATGCCGCGCAGCCCGTACTTCGCGTGGATGTTCTCGCCCTGCTCGGTCACGCGCACGTGGCCGCGCACGACGTGGGGCGGCTCGGCCAGCACCGCCTCGCGCGGCTTGCTGCCGCCGCGGCTCGCGGTGCCGCCGCGGCCGTGGAAGAGCGTCAGCCCGACGCCGGCGGCGTCGGCGGCCGCGGTGAGGTCGCCCTCGGCGTCGAAGAGCGCGACGCGCGAGGCGGCGAGCCCCGCCTCCTTGTTGCTGTCGGAGTAGCCGAGCATCACCAGCTGGCCGCCGCCGCGGGTCGCGAGGTGGCGGCGGTAGAGCGGGTCGTCGAACAGCTCCGTGAGGATGCGCCGGCCGCGGGCGAGGTCGGGCGTGGTCTCGAGCAGCGGCGCGACGTCGAGCGGCACGGCGTCGTCCGCCCCGGTGAGGCCGGCGAGGCGCGCGAGGGCGAGCACCGCGAGCACGTCGTCGGGCCCCTCGGCCATGCTGATGATGTAGGGGCCGATCGCGGCCGCGCCGTGGCGCGCGCGGGCCGCGCCGATGGCGCGCATGGTCGCCAGGGTCGCGGCGGCGTCCGGGTCGGTGGCGCCCGCCGCGGGGGGCGGGGGCGGAGCCGCGAGCAGGGCGCGCAGCCGCGCCGCGCGCGCGGCCGCCGGGAGCGCAGGGAAGCCGGGATCGGCGAGCAGCGCCGCGAGCGCCCGCCGGTGCGCGCCGGCGTGCTGCCGCACGTCGAGGGTGGCGAGGTGGAAGCCGAAGGTCTCGACCCGCCGCCGCAGGCGCGTCACCAGCTCGAGGCCGGCGTGGGCGCCCCGGTGCGCGGCGAGGCTCGCGCCGATGAGGTCGAGGTCCGCGAGGAAGCTCGCGGCGTCGGGGTAGGCGCCCGGGCCGTCGTGGGCGGCGGCGGCGAGCCGCGCGGCCACGTGCTCGAGCAGGAGCCGGTACGGCATGTCGTGATAGCGCGCCGGGATCCGCTGCCACACCGCTGGCAGCAGCGCCCGGTAGGCGGCCAGCCGCGCCTCGAGCGCCGCGCTGACGCCGACCCGCGCGCGCGCCTGGCTCAGGTGATCGAAGAGGCTCCGGAGCTCGGGCTGGTAGCGCCGCAGGATCAGCTCGCGATGGCGGGCGAGCGTGGCCGTGATCGTCGCGGCGCCCACGTTCGGGTTGCCGTCCGCGTCGCCGCCCACCCACGAGGCGAAGCGCAGGAGCCCCGGCGGCAGCGCGCGCGCGGCGTCGGGCCCGTAGGCGGCCGCGAGCGCGGCCTCGAGGTGCTCGTAGAAGGCCGGCACGACGCGGTAGATCACCTCGACGAGGTAGAAGAGGATGTGCTCGACCTCGTCGGCGACGGCGATGCCGCTCGCCGGCTGCTCCGCCGTCTGCCAGGCCGCCGTCACCTCGGTGCGGATGCGGGCGAGCGTGCCGGCGTCCTCGTCGGGGGTGAGGGGCGCGCGCTCGAGACGGTCGACGAGGGCGCGGGCGATGCGCTGCTCCTTCATCAGCAGCGTGCGGCGCACCGCCTCGGTCGGGTGCGCGGTGAAGACCGGCTCGACCCGCAGGCGCGCCAGGGCGTCGCGCACCGTCGCGAGCTCGACACCCTCCGCGGCCACGCCGCGCAGCACCGCCGCGAGCCCCCCCGGCACCGGCGTCCGCTCGGCGAGGTAGGCGCGGATGCGCCGGATGCGGTGGACCCGCTCGGCCATGTTGACCAGCCCGAAGTACGCCGAGAACGCGCGCGTGACCTCGACCGCGTCGGGCGGCGCGAGCCCGCGCAGCAGGCCGGTGAGCTCGTCCTCGGCGCCGGCCTCCCCGACCCGCCGCCGGCGCGCCGCGAGCCGCGCCGCCTCGACGCGCGCGAAGAGCGCCTCCCCGCCCTGCTCGCGCAGCACCTCGCCGAGCAGCGCCCCGAGCGTCCGCACGTCCTCGCGCAGCGGCAGGTCCTTGGCCGGGGAGTCGATCGCCGCCATGCCGGATCTGTAGCGGGGGTGGTGCACGCGTGCCACCCTGCGGTACCCTCGCGCCATGCGTCTGCCCCTCGTTCTCGCGCTCGCCCTCGCCACGACCCTGGCCCAGGCGGCGCCCCGGCCCACGATCGACCCGAAGATCGAGCGCGCGCTCACGACCGGGCTCGTCACGCACCCCGGGCAGCGGGCCCGGCTGCGGGCGGTGCGCACCGCCCCGGTCACGATCGAGCTGCGCGCCCCGGCCGACGCCGCGGCGCTCGCGCGGCTGCAGCGGGCCGGCGCGCGGCTGCACCAGGCCGGCGGCCGGACGGTGCACTACCGGCGCTTCGTGCCGGCGGTCGTCGACCGGGCGGCGCTCGGCGCGCTCGCCGGGCTCGACAGCGTCGCCCGCGTGACGCTGCTCGGCCACCGCGGCCCCGCGCCGCTCGACCACTCGGCGGGGCTCATCGGCGTCGCCGGCGCCCGCGGCGCGCGGCCCGCCCAGGACCTCCTCACCGGCGCCGGCATGCTCGTCGCCGACATGGACACGAACGCCGACGTCTTCCACCCGACCTTCTTCCGCGCCGACGCCGGCGCCTACGACTGGATCGACGTCGACGGCGACGGCGTCTTCACCCCCGGCGTCGACGCCATCGACCTCGACCGCAACGGCCGCGTCGACGACGGCGAGATCGGCCGCTGGCTCAAGGCCGAGACGCGCGATGGCTACCGCGGCGTGATCGTGCCCGCCCGCGCCGACGCGTTCGATCCGTCGGTCGACTGGGTGTACCTGGACGCCAACGGCAACGGCGCGCGGGACTACGGCGCCGCCGCCGGCTTCGACGACACCGTGCCCGCGTTCGGCGAGCCGCTCTTCGTGCCCGACGACGCCAACCGCAGCGGCGCCATCGAGGTCGGCGAGCGCTTCTTCCGCCTCGGCACCTCGAAGTTCCGCAAGATCTGGGTGCGGCTGCAGAACTGGGCCACCGAGGACCACGTCTTCGAGCGCGGCGTCGACCTCGCCACCGCGGTCATCGACTACAGCCACGGCCTCTACGGCTACAGCGACGCGCTGCACGCGAGCGGCGTGCTCAGCATCGTCGCCGGCGACGTGGCGCTCGCCGGCCGCCGCTGGGTGGGCATGGCGCCCGAGGCGGAGATCGTGCTCGGCTTCGAGTTCGAGGTCCCCGTCGCGACCGCCGCCTGGGCCATGGGCGAGAGCCCCGACGTCGCGCTCTACGAGCTGTCGCCCTGGACCGGCTACCCGCTCGACGGCACCGACGCGCTCTCGCAGCTCATCGACGAGTCGACCGAGGCCGACGGCGTCATCCACACCTGCCCGGTCGGCGACCAGGCCGGCGCCGGCAAGCACGGCCAGGTCACCGTCGCCGCCGGCGCGACGGCCACGCTGCCCTTCACGGTCCCGGCCCAGCTCGGCGCCCTCTCCTGGGTCGAGCTGTCGTTCAACGCCCGTGGCCCCGGGGCCGCGGGGCTCGTCTTCACGCTGACCGAGCCCGGCGGCCAGACGCACTCGCTCACCGCGGCGAGCACGCTCGCGAACGGCGCAGTGTGCTACCCCACCGGCGAGACCAGCCCGCGCGGCACGCGCCTCGTCGACGTGTTCCTCTACACCGACACGCCGGCCCAGAGCGCCATCGCGACCGGCGCCTGGACCGTCACCGTGCAGGGCGACGCGAGCGGCGCCGCGACCGTCGACGCCTACGTGTACGACGAGCGGTCCGGCTTCGGCGAGGGCGTGGCCTGGGGCGCGGCCGTCGCGACCGACCTGAGCACGCTCGGGATCCCGTCGGTCGCCGATCACTGCATCGCGGTGGCCGCGCACACCGGCCACCCGCACACCGCGCTCGAGCCGTGGTTCTACGACTTCCCGCCCGGCGGGGCCGGCGAGGTGCGCGACTACTCGCCGTGGGGGCCGCGCATCGACGGCGCGCAGAAGCCCGACGTCGCGGCGCCGGACAACCCGTGGGTGGCCGCGCCGCACGACCAGATGTGGGGCACGAGCGACCTCGTCGTGCCGCACGGCGCGATGTGGCCGTTCGGCGGCACCTCGGGCGCCGCGCCGCACGTCACCGGCGTCGCGGCCCTGCTCGCGCAGACGGGGATCCGGGGCGACGCGGCGCGCGACGCCATCCGCGCCGGCGCCTTCGTCGACGACGTGACCGGCGCCGTGCCGAACGACCGCTACGGCTTCGGCCGGCTGAACGCCGCAGGCGCCTTCGGCGTCAGCGCCGCCGGGGCGGCGCCGACGGTCACGGTGGCCGTGACGCCCGCCTACCCCCGGCCGGGGCAGAGCGCGACGCTGACGGTGCAGGCGGTCGACCCGGACGGGAGCGCCGGCGCGCTCGAGGCCAAGTGGGACGACGGCTACGACGGCACCTGGGACACGCCCTACGGCGCGCTGGCGCCGCGCACGGTGAGCTCCGCGGCGGCGGGCACCCAGGCCTTCAAGGTCCGCGTGCGCGACGCGAGCGGACGCTTCGGCGAGGCCATCGCGCGGGTCACCTGGTCCGACACGCCGCCCGACGGCGGGGTCGGCGACGGCGGCCGCGACGGGCAGGGCGCCGGCGGCAGCGACGGCGGGTGCCGGGCGGCCCCGACGGCGACGGGCGGTAGCGGGTGGGCCGCGCTCGCCGGCGCGGCGCTGCTGGTCGCGCGGCGGCGGCGCCGGCGCGCTCAGCTCGCGGGCACGGCCCGGCGGTAGCGCGGGTCCGACGGGTTCGTGAAGAGGCCGCGGACGCGGCCGACGGGCTGACCCTGCCCCTCGGCGTAACCGCGGGTGATCCCGGCCCGGATCGCCGCGTACGACGCGCCGGCGGCGACGGCGTTGACGGCGCCCTCGAGGGCGTGGGAGCCGGCGAAGAGGAAGTCGGCCGTGAGCGCCAGCGGCACGCGGCCCGGGGCGGGCACCGGCCGGCCGAGGTACGCCAGGGTGTGGCAGGCGATGGCGATGGTGCCCTTGGGGCGGCCGGCGGGGGCGCGCGCGAGCGACTCCCAGCGGAAGTCCGGCCGATCCATCCAGCGGTTGTGGCCGACGTAGGCGACGACGTGGGCGGCGCCGCCGCCCGCCACGACGGTGCCGTCGCGCAGGCGCACCGGGCGCGCGGCGGGGCTCGCGAGGTCGGCGACGTAGGCCTCGACCGCCCGGTCGATGGCGCGGCCGCGTCAGCCCTCGGCGACGACCACCACGTCGAACACCGCCGGCCGGCCGCGCCCGCGCCAGGCCGGCGGGGCGGCGACGCGCCGGCGGTAGACCGCGCGCTCGAGCACGTCCGCCCGCGGCTGGCGCTCGAGCCCGACGAGCGTCCACGGGGACCCGGGGCGCCCGAACCAGCCGCGCAGGCCGCCGCGGGTCGCCCAGTAGAGGTTCGTCGTCACCGACTCGCCGTCGCCGAGGCCGCGATTGCCGCACCGCAGCACCGTGTTGTCGCACAGCGCCACGTGCACCTGGACGACCAGCGGCTGCCCCTGCGCGAGGTCGGCGGCGACCCGGGCGTAGAGGGCCGCGAGCCAGTCCTCCGGCCCGTCGGCGTGAGCGCGGTGGGCGCCGAGGAGCACCAGGGCCAGGAGCGCGACACGCACGCCCCGGTGACGCACGGCGGCGCGGATCGGTCTCGCGAATCAATCCAGCTGCACCACCGTGACCCCGTCCCCGCCCTCGCTCAGCTCGCCGGGCCGCGCCGCGGTGACCACCGCATGGGTGGCGAGGTGCTCGCGCAGCGCGTTGCGCAGCGCGCCGGTGCCGTGGCCGTGCACGAGGAAGACGACGGCGCGGTCGGCCCGCAGCGCGCGGTCGAGGAACTCGTCCGCGAGCCGCAGCGCGTCGTCGACGCGCTCGCCGCGCAGGTCGAGGGTGTTGTCGATCGTGCGCGTCGGGCCGGCCGCGACCGGCGCGGCGGCGGCCGCGGCCGCGGCCAGCTCGGCCGCGCGCGGGGCGCCGAACCCGGCCACGGTCGCGACCCGCCGCTTGACCGCGGCGTCGACCCGGCGCGCGTGCCGGCCGTCGGGCGCGGGGCCGCCGCCTGTTCCGTCGGGGATGAGCAGCTCGCCCACTGCCACCTGGGTGCGCAGCGCCCCGACGAGCACGGTGACGCGGCCGCGGTCCGCGGGCGCGGCGACGGTGCCGGTGCCGCCGAGCCGCGGCACGTACACGCGCACGCCCACGTGGAGCTCCTCGGGCCGCGCCGGGCGGCCCGGCGGCCGGTCCGGCGCCGGCGCCTGGGCGGCGACGGCCTCGCTCGCCTCCTGCACCATCCGCTGGGCCTGCTCGACCCGCGCCGGGTCGGGGCCGCGCCGGAGCAGCTTGCGCGCGGCCTCGATCTCGTCGCGGGCCCGGCGCAGCGCCGCCACCGCCTCGGTGTGGCCGCGCATCTTGAGGTCGTGCTCGCGCACCGCCAGCGCCTGGGCCCGCCGCTCCGCCTCCTCGGTGGCGGCGCGCTGCCGCTCGAGCTCGAGCTTGGCCGCGGCCCGCTCGAGCTCGAGGCGCCGGCGCTCGTCGCTCAGCGTGCGCAGGAGCTGCTCGATGCCGGCCTCGCGCGGGCCGAGCAGCTCCTCGGCCCGCGCCGCGACGGCCGGGTCGAGCCCCAGCCGGCGCGCGACCGTGATCGCGCCCGAGCTGCCGGGCACGCCGAGGTGCAGCTTGTACGTCGGCGCGAGCGCCTCGAGGTCGAAGCCGACGCTGGCGTTGACGAAGCGCGGGTCGCGCGGCGGCAGCGCCTTGAGCCGCTCGTAGTGCGTGGTCACGAGCACGGTCGCGCCGCGGTCGGCGAAGGCCTGCAGCACCGCCTCGGCGAGCGCGGCGCCCTGGGCCGGGTCGGTGCCGACGGCGATCTCGTCGAGCAGCACGAGCGCGTCGGGCCCCGCCTGGGCGAGGAACGCCACCAGGTTGAGCACGTGGGCGGAGAAGGTCGACAGGTTGCGCTCGAGGCTCTGCTCGTCGCCCATGTCGGAGAGGACGGTGCGGTAGAAGGGCAGCCGGCTGCCCGGCCCCGCGGGCACGTGCAGGCCGCTCTCGGCCATCAGCACGAGGATGCCGGCGGTCTTGAGCGCCACCGTCTTGCCGCCGGCGTTCGGGCCGCTGATCACGAGCGCGCCGCCGGGCGGCACCTCGAGACGGTTCGACACGCACTCGCGCCCCGCGAGCAGCATGAGCGGGTGGCGCGCCGACTCCACCGCGAGCCCGCCGTCCGCCGGGTCGACGATCTCCGGGGCGGTCGCGCCTTCGGCGTCGGCGAGCGCGGCGCAGGTGTCGACGAGATCGAGGTCCGCGAGCACCTCCAGATCCACGACGACGAGATCCGCGTCCTCGCGCACGTAGCCCGTGAGCTCGGTCAGGATCCGGCGCTCCTCGTCGGCGACCTCGAGCTCGGCCAGCTTGAGCGAGTTGTTGAGGTTGACGACCGCCTCGGGCTCGATGAAGACGGTGGCGCCGCTCTGGGAGGTCCCGTGCACGATGCCGCGCACCTGCGCCCGCACCGCCGCCTTCACCGGCAGCACGAAGCGGTCCTCGCGCTGGGTGTAGAAGTTGTCCGAGAGCGTCGGCGCGATGGCCGGGTCGGCGAGCAGCGACGCGATGCGCCCCATCAGCTCGTCCTTGAGCCCGGCGGCGCGCTTGCGCAGCCCGCGCAGCGAGGGGCTGGCGTGGTCCGCGAGCCGGCCGTTGTCGTCGAAGGAGTCGCGGATCGGCCCCGCGATGTGGGTCAGCTCGGCCAGGCGCTCGGCGGTCGCGGCCAGCAGCGGGCAGCTGTCGCGCCGGCCCGTGAGGTGGCGCCGCATCCGGCTCGCGCCGACGAGCGTGTCGCCGATCGCGATGAGGTCCCGCGGCTCGAGCACCCCGCCCTTGCGCGCGAGCGCCACCGCCTCGGCGACGTCCTCGATGCCCCCGAAGACGAGCGGCTCGTCGAGCTGCCGCAGCAGCCGCGCCTCGGCCACCTCCGCCACGCGCCGCCGCGCCGCGCCCGCGTCGCCGAGCGGCATGAGCACGGCCGCGAGCCGCGCCCCGGCGCTCGTGTGGCTGCGCCGCTCGAGCTCCGCCTGGAGCGAGGGCCAGCCGAGGTCGTTGAGGGTCTTCGGGGAGAGCGCCATCGCCACATAGTCTCACCGCGACCCGGCGGTGTGTCCAGGGCGGGACGCCCGCGCCGACCGCCCCGTGCCCCCCTGCATCCAAGCCGCAGGCTCGTCGGGCCCCCGACGGAGCGCCGCGTCAATGCGGGAGGAAGCCGATGGCCGAAGGCGACGGGCGCGAGACCGAGATCGAGACGAGCGAGTGGCGGGAGTCGCTGGACGACGTGCTCGCGCGCGAGGGGCCCGAGCGCGTGCGGGCGCTGCTGCACGACCTGCAGGTGCACGCGCAGAAGAGCGGCGTACGCCTGCCGTTCAGCGCCAACACGCCCTACATCAACACCATCCCGCCCGAGGACGAGGCGCTCTACCCCGGCAGCCGCGAGATCGAGCTGCGCATCAAGAGCCTCATCCGCTGGAACGCGATGGCGATGGTCGTCCGCGCGAACCGCGACGAGCACGGCATCGGCGGCCACATCTCCAGCTACGCCTCGGCCGCCACGCTCTACGAGGTCGGCTTCAACCACTTCTTCCACGGCAAGGGCGAGCACTTCGACGGCGATCAGATCTACTTCCAGGGCCACTCGTCGCCCGGCATCTACGCCCGCGCGTTCCTCGAGGGGCGGCTGAGCGCGCGGCAGATGGAGAACTTCCGCCGCGAGCTGCGCTCGGGCGGCGGCCTCTCGTCCTACCCGCACCCCTGGCTCATGCCCGAGTTCTGGGAGTTCCCGACGGTGTCGATGGGGCTCGCGCCGATCATGGCCATCTACCAGGCGCGCTTCAACCACTACCTCGTCGACCGCGGCCTGCACCCCAAGACCGACCACAAGGTGTGGGCCTTCCTCGGCGACGGCGAGTGCGACGAGCCCGAGAGCCTCGGCGCCCTGACCCTCGCCGCCCGCGAGGGCCTCGACAACCTCATCTTCGTCGTCAACTGCAACCTGCAGCGCCTCGACGGCCCGGTGCGCGGCAACGGCAACATCATCCAGGAGCTCGAGGCCGCGTTCCGCGGCGCCGGCTGGAACTGCATCAAGGTCATCTGGGGCGGCGACTGGGACCCGCTGCTCGCGGCCGACACGAGCGGGGAGCTCGTGCGGCGGATGGGCGAGATGGTCGACGGGGAGCGGCAGCGCATCATCGTCGAGTCCGGGGCCTACATCCGCGAGCAGTTCTTCAACACGCCCACGCTGCGCGAGCTGGTCGCGCACCTCTCCGACGAGCAGCTCCGCAAGATGCGCCTCGGCGGCCACGACCCGGTCAAGGTGTACAACGCCTACCACCAGGCCGTGACGCATACGGGCGCCCCGACGGTGATCCTGGCGCGCACGATCAAGGGCTACGGCCTCGGCGAGGGCGGCGAGGGCCGCAACATCACCCACCAGCAGAAGAAGCTCAACGAGGACGAGCTGCGGACCTTCCGCACCCGCTTCGGCATCCCCATCTCCGACGAGCAGGTGGCCGAGGCGCCCTTCTACCGCCCGCCCGACGCGAGCCCGGAGATCAGCTACCTCAAGGAGCGGCGGGCGAAGCTCGGCGGCTTCGTGCCGTCGCGCACCGCCGCCTGCCAGGTGCTGGGGACGCCGCCGGAGCAGGTCTTCGAGGAGTTCTACTCCGGCTCGGGGGGCCGCGAGGTCTCGACGACGATGGCGGTGGTGCGGCTGCTGACGAAGCTGCTCAAGCACGACGGCGTGGGCAAGCTCGTCGTGCCCATCATCCCCGACGAGGCCCGCACCTTCGGCATGGAGTCGCTCTTCCGCTCGGTCGGCATCTACAGCCACGCCGGCCAGCTCTACGAGCCGGTCGACGCCGAGACGCTGCTCTTCTACCGCGAGGCGCGCTCGGGCCAGATCCTCGAGGAGGGCATCACCGAAGCCGGCTCCATGGCGGACTTCATCGCCGCCGGCACCTCCTACTCGACCCACTGCATCAACACGATCCCGTTCTTCTTCTTCTACTCGATGTTCGGCTTCCAGCGCGCCGGCGACCTCATCTGGGCCGCCGGCGACATGCGCTGCCGCGGCTTTCTCGTCGGCGGCACCGCCGGCCGCACGACGCTCGCCGGCGAGGGGCTGCAGCACCAGGACGGCAACACCCAGCTCTACGCCTTCGCCGTCCCGAACCTGCTCGCCTACGACCCGGCCTACGCCTTCGAGATCGCGGTCATCGTGCGCGAGGGCATCCGGCGCATGTACGAGCAGCAGGACAACGTCTTCTACTACCTGACCGTCTACAACGAGAACTACGTTCAACCCCCCATGCCCGAGGACGCCCGCGAGGGGATCCTGCGCGGCGTCTACCGGCTCAAGCGGGCGGACTGCCCCAAGGCGCGCCACACGTCGCACCTCCTCGCGTCGGGGCCGATCGTCAACGAGGCGCTGCGGGCGCAGGCGATGCTCGGCGAGCGCTTCGGCGTCGCCGCCGACGTGTGGAGCGTGACGAGCTTCAAGCAGCTCTACGCCGACGCGATCGACGCGGAGCGGTGGAACCGCCTGCACCCGAACGGGCCCGAGCGCACGCCCTTCGTGGCCCAGGCGCTCTCCGGCACCGAGGGCTCCTACGTGCTCGCCTCGGACTACGTCAAGGCGGTGCCGGCCGCGGTCGCGCGCTACCTGCCGCGGCCGCCGGCCATCCTCGGCACCGACGGCTTCGGCCGCAGCGAGGGGCGGCGGGCGCTGCGCAACTTCTTCGAGGTGGACGCGCGCGCGCTCACGGTCGCCGCCCTCGACGGGCTCGTGCGCGCGGGCGCGCTCACCGCCGACGATCTCGCGCGGGCCGTGCGCGAGCTCGACATCTACCCGGACCGGGCCAATCCCCGCACGACCTGACCCGACGACCTGAGGGAGGCTGAGAGAAGCAACCATGGGAGTCATGACCCTGCCCGAGCTGGGCGAGAGCATCGAGTCGGCCGACGTCACGCGCGTGCTCGTCAGGCCCGGGGAGCGGGTGGTCGAGGGCCAGGGGGTGATCGAGGTCGAGAGCGAGAAGGCGACGCTCGAGGTGCCGGCCGCGGCCGCGGGCGTCGTCGCGATGGTCCACGTCAAGCCGGGCGACCACATCCGGGTGGGCGCGCCGGTGGTCACCGTCGAGGCGGTGGGTACGGCGGCGCCGTCCCCGGCGCCCGCCGCGGCCGCGCCCGCGCCGCCGCCGGCGGCG
>DASXVK010000646.1:0-8775 GCA_036504295.1 Polyangia bacterium | reverse complement strand
GACGAGGTCGAGGCGCGCGGGTCCTGACCGCCCCGCCGGTCACACCGGTCACCTTCCGGCGCCCGGGAGGCTCTAACCCTCCGGGGTGAGCCTCTGGAGCCGCTGACCTTCTTCCTCGGCGTCTTCCTCGCGTCGGTCCTGGCCGGCGCGCTCGGGGCGCTCCTCGGCCTGGGCGGCGGGATCATCGTCGTGCCGGTGCTCACGGTCATGGGCGTGAACCTGCACTACGCCATCGGCGCGAGCATCGTCTCGGTCATCGCCACCTCGAGCGGCGCCGCGGCCACCTACGTCCGGGACCGGATCACGAACCTGCGCCTGGCGATGTTCCTCGAGATCGCGACGACGACCGGCGCGGTGGCCGGGGCGCTCGCCGCGGGCGTTCTCCCCGCGCGCGTCCTCTCGGTGCTCTTCGGGCTGGTGCTCGCCCACGCGGCGTGGACCACGTTCCGCGCGCGGCACCAGGACCTGCCGCAGGAGGTTGCCCCGAGCCCGCTCGCCACCCGGCTCCGGCTGCACGGCAGCTACTTCGACCCGGCGCTCGGGCGGCAGGTGGACTACCGCGTCACCGGGGTGCCGCAAGGCTTCGGCATGATGTGGCTCGCGGGGCTGGTGTCGGGGCTGCTCGGCATCGGCAGCGGCGCCTTCAAGGTGATCGCGATGGACCACTTCATGAAGGCGCCGCTCAAGGTCTCCACCACGACCAGCAACTTCATGATCGGCGTGACCGCGGCGGCCAGCGCCGGCGTCTACTTCTTCCGCGGCGACATCAACCCCTTCATCGCCGCCCCCGTCGCGCTCGGCGTGCTACTCGGCACCGTCGCCGGCACCCGCCTGCTGCTGCGCCTGCGCGGCCGCGACATCCGCAAGGTGTTCCTGGTCGTGCTCGTGATCCTCGCCGTGCAGATGATGTGGCATGGCATCGCCGGAGGTGGCCGGTGAGTCCCAGCGAAGACCCGGCACCGGGCCGTGAGCCGCTCACGCGCATGGAGCTGCTGATCAGCTCCGTCCTGCGTATCGGCGTCATCGTCAGCGCGGGCGTCATCGCGCTCGGCGTCATCGCGTTCGCGCTGACCCGCGACACCGGCTACGCCCGCGTGCTACCCCATCACCTCCGGGACCTGCTCGCCTTCCACCAGCGCCGCGGCCCGGGCTACTTCCCGACGAACGTCGTGCAGGTCGTCGAGGGCGCGCTGCACCTCAGGCCCTACGCCATCATCGCCCTCGGCATGGCCCTGCTCGTGGCGACGCCCGTCGTGCGCGTCGCGCTCTCGGTCGCGTTCTTCGCGGCGCAGCGCGACTGGGTGTACGTCGTGATCACGCTCTTCGTGCTGGGCGTGCTGGTGGTGAGCCTCGCGACGGGGGCGGGGTAGGGCGGCGCGCTACGACCCGGGCGCTCCGCAGGTGCCCGGCGCGTCGGCGGGGGTGGCGGCGCACGGCGGCACGGCCTCGACCGGGGGCGCCACGAGGCTGGCGGCCGGGCAGGGGGTGCGCGCGAGGCCGCTGACCGCGTCCTTGAGCGCCGTGTCGGTCTGCACGCCGACCAGCTGCTTCACGACCCGGCCGTCCTGATCGAGGACGAGGAAGGTGGGCACGCCGAGGACGTGGTGGCGCTCGCCGAGGAGGCGGCCGAGCGGCGTGCTCGTCTCGACCTGCTTGACGAGGACCTGGTGCTCGGCGCACTGCCGGGCGAAGCCGTCGATGATCGGCTGCATCGCCTGGCACGCGGCGCACCCGTGGGCGTAGAGCTCGACCACGACCGGCTGCCGCGCGCCGCCGGGCCCGACGTTGAGCGCGGCCAGCCCGCCGCCGTCGGCGGCCGCCCCGCGCGACAGCGCGATCGCGCCGCTCACGCCCGCGGCGAGCGCGAGCACGACCATGGCCGCGCCCATCACGCGCTCGAGCGCCGGCACGAACCGCCGCAGCCGCTTGAGGAAGCGGCCGCCGGCCTCGGCGAACGCGGCGGTGAGCAGGAGCGGCGTCGCCAGGCCGAGGCCGTACACGGCGAGGTAGCCGGCGCCCGCGGCCGGGCTGCTCGTGGCGGACGCGGTGTAGGTCAGCACCGAGCCGAGCACGGGCCCCACGCAGGGGGACCAGCCGGCCGCGAAGAGCACGCCCATGAAGACCGCGTTCACGGCGCCGAAGCGCGTCTTCAGGCGCCGCTCGTCGACCCGGACCACGCGGTCGAGCCACGGGACCCGCAGGACGCCCAGGAACTTGAGCCCGAACAGCAGGATGACCGCGGCGCCGATCACCTGCACCAGGCTGCGGTGGGCGGCGAGCAGCCCGCCGAGCGACGAGGCGGTCAGGCCCAGGAGCGTGAAGACCGCGACGAACCCGGCGGCGAAGAGGCCCGCGCGGGTCAACAGGCGGCCGCGCGCGCCCGCCCCGGCCGGCGCGCCGCCGAGCAGGGCCGCGAGGTAGATGGGCACCAGCGGGAGCACGCACGGCGTCACGAACGTGAGCAGACCCGCGCCGTAGATCGCCAGGAGGTCGAGGTGCATCGCGCCTCGTGAGAGCCGCCGCGGGCCGCCGGGGATTCGCCGGCGCCGCCTACCGGCGCGGCCGCGAGCCGTGATCGGCGAGCCGGGCGGCCACGGCCTCAAGGACCTCGGCCGCGGCCTCCCGCTGCTCCCGCGGCAGCATGAGGAACTCGCGCTCGAGCGCGCCTTCCACCGAGTCCTCGGCCGGGCCGTCCAGCGTCCGGCCGCGCGGCGTCAGGCCGAGCCGCTGCCGGGGACCGCCCCGCGGGTCGGGGCGACGCTCCACCTGGTAGTGCTGCCAGTCCTCGGAGCGGAAGGTCGGGCGCGCGTCGGCGATGTGGCACAGGGGCCACATGCCCTCGTTGGCGAAGCCGTAGTAGTAGCCCTTCTCCTGCTCGGGCGTGAGCCAGATGCGGCGCAGCCGGTAGGAGCCCTCGCCGGGCGGCACCGCCACGCGGCCCTGCGCGTCGGCGGTCTCCCGGTCGGCCGAGCCGCTGCCGTGGCCGATCCAGACGCCCGAGCAGGCGCGCATCACCGGCTCGAGCGCGGTGACGAGGCCGCTCGCGGGGTGCCGGACGACGATGCCGCCGTCGGCGGTGTGCTCGTGGATGTAGGGCTCGCGGTTCGCGACCATGATCACCCGCTCGCCGCGCAGGTAGCGTGACAGCGTCTGCCGCAGCCGCTGCGGCGTCCAGGCGCCCGCGTGCTCACCTCGCGCCGCTCGGCGTACCTCATGTCGTGCGCCAGGACGACGAAGCCGAGCGCGTCGCCGGCGTCGACGAGGGGCTGGGCGCTCAGGTGCACCGCGCCCCCGGGCAGCGGGAGCGTCGTGCCCCAGTCGCGCCAGGCGTCCGTCGAGCCGGGGTCGGGGCGCACGCGCTCGAGGAGCTCGCGGCAGGTCAGGTGCGCCGGGTAGTGGTGCGTCACCGCCACCCGGCCCCCGTCGGCGCGGCACGCGGCCGCGGCCATGATGCGCTCGTCGCGCGCGATCTCGTCGAGGAGCGCCTGGACGCCGGCGCCGTCGTCGCGCCGCCACGCGGCCACGAGCGCCTGCCGGGCGCCGGTGATGGCCAGCTCGGAGCTCAGGGCGACGTCCCGCTCGGACCAGCGGTGCATCGTGCGGCTCGCGATCCAGGCGGCGCCGGCGGCGAGCGCCGCCAGCCCGGCGATGACGATCAGGATGAAGCGCAGCGCCCGGCACACGGTCGCACGTCGAATGCAAGCGGCGCTCCAGGGCACGCCGGGCGCCGCGAGCGCTCCAGGTCGTGCCAGGTCGCCCCAGGTTGGGCCAGGTTGCGCCAGGTTGGCTCAGTCTGACACAATCGGCCCGTCGCTCTCCTCCGTCGGGGAACCAATCGAGGCGCCCGCGGCGTCGAACGAGCACGTCCGGGGGGAGGAGAGAGTCACATGCGCTTCCTGCAGACGAGGAGCGCCGCGCCGCTCGCCCTCGTGGTGGCTGCCGGCGTGGCGGTCGCGGCGCCCGCGCTGGCTCAGGGCGGGAGCATCACCGCCGCGGATCGGACCTTCCTCGGTCACCTGAGCCGGGGCAACCGCGCCGAGGTCCAGCTCGGCCAGCTCGCGGAGCGGAAGGGCAGCACCGACGCGGTGCGGTCGTTCGGCCGGCGCATGGCCATCGACCACGGCAGCTTCGAGAACCAGCTCCATCTGTGGGCGACCGAGAACCGGGTGTCCATGCCCCTGGACCTCGACGCCGAGCAGCGCGGCGAGCTGACGCGGCTCCAGGGGCTCGCGGACCAGGATTTCGACCAGGAGTACATCGGCTACATGGTCCGGGAGCACCGGCAGGACGTCGCCGAGGTGCAGCAGCGGGCGCCGCGGGTACAGAACCCGAGCCTGCAGGCGCTCGCGACGAGGGTCCTGCCGGTGCTGCAGGATCACCTGCGCGTGGCCGCGAACCTCGCGTGGCAGATGGGGATCGCACCCCGGCCCGGGCCGCCCCCGTCGCCCTCACGGTAGCGCGCGCGGCCGCGCGATCGGGGCGCGCTTGCCACGAGCCCCGGCGGGCGGGTATCGTGGTCGACACGATATCGGGGAGGCGCGCGTGGGTGCAACAGGCGGGATGACCAACGAATCGCGGCGGGGCGCGATCGCCTCCGTCGAGACGCTCGCGCGGCGGATGCCGCTCGTCGTCCTCGCGTGCGCGGCGCTGCTCGTCGCCGGCTGGTGGGTGCTCGCGCGCGGGCCGTACTACCCGCCGCCGCCGCCGATGTACCCGGCGCCGTACCCGTACCCGCCGCCGCCGGTCTACGTCTACCAGCCGGTCCCGGTCGTGCAGCCGACGGTGTGCGGCTGCGTCGACTGCGGCTGCGCGCCCTGCATGGGCTGCGCCTGCGGCGGCCCCGGCGGCTGCATCTGCGAGATGGACGCCTGCGCCTGCGGCGCCGGGGACTGCGTCGCCGTGCCGCCGCTCGCGGTGCGCGACCAGGCCGGGGGCCGGCCCGTGCGGCCGACCTGGCGGGCGCCGTGGGAGTCCGCCGCCGGCGGCCTCGGTCTCGCGGTGCCGCTGCTCGTGCTCGCGTTCTGGCGCCGCCGGAGCTGACCGCCCGTCGCTGACCGCGGGACGTATCGTCCGCTCATCTCCCCTCCTGTCGTTCGATTAGTCCAATGGCATGGATAACCGCCGCGCGATCGCGAAATGCGGCTGTATGTCCATTTCATGCATGGACAGATCGCGTATGCGCGCGTAGGTTGCCGCCAACCGACAGGTAGACGCGGACAGGACGCCAGGCAGGGCAGTCCACCGTGGTGGCGCCGGCGACGGCGACCGCGGTGCGGGACCGACGTGAACCGTGTCAGCCGCCACGAGGTGGAGCATGTTGGACAAGGGCCAGCTGGAAGCGATCTTCAACCCGAAGTCGATTGCCGTCATCGGCGCCTCGCGCAAGCCGGGGACCATTGGCAATCAGGTAATGCAAAACCTGATTGACGGCGGTTACCGAGGAAAGCTCTTCCCCATTAACCCTGGCGCGGGCGAGATCTGCGGGATCCAGGCCTACAAGACCATCATGGATGCCCCGGGAGAGGTCGACATCGCCGTGTTCTGCGTGCCCGAGAAGTCGGTGCTGGACGTGGCTCGCGAGTGCGCGAAGAAGCGGGTGAAGGGCTACATCGTCATCACGAGCGGCTTCAGCGAGGTCGGCAACCGCAAGGGTGAGGAGGAGCTCTGCGCCGTCGCTCACGCCGCGGGCGGCCGCGTCGTCGGTCCGAACATCGTCGGCGTCCTCATGAACGCCTGCAAGGCGAACGCCAGCTTCGCCCCGTGCCTGCCGTTCCCGGGCCGCGCCGCCCTCATCTCCCAGTCGGGCGCGCTGCTCATCGGCCTCGACATGGCGACGTTCGTGCGGCGCCTCGGCACCGCCGCCATGATCTCGCTCGGCAACATGGCGGACATCGACTTCGCCGATTGCATCGACTACTACGCGCAGGACCCGAACACCGGCTGCATCAGCCTCTACATCGAGGGCGTCAAGAACGGGCGCACCTTCATCGAGTCCGGCCGCCGCGCGGGCAAGCCGATCATCGCGCTCAAGGCCGGCGTCTCGGCCCACGGCGCCGCCGCGGCGGCGTCCCACACCGGGTCGCTCGCCGGCTCGGTCAAGGTGTACGACGCGGCGTTCAAGCAGGCCCACATCATCAAGGCCGAGAGCCTCGACGAGCTGCTCGACCGCTCGCAGGCGCTCGCCATGCAGCCGCCGATGCGCGGCGACAACATCTGCATCATCACGAACGGCGGCGGCATCGGCGTCCTCGGCACCGACGCGGCCGAGAAGCACGGCGTGCCGCTCAAGGCCGCGCCCGCGGACCTCCAGGCCGAGTTCCGCAAGTTCATGCCCGACTTCGGCAGCCCCAAGAACCCCGTCGACATCACCGGCGGCGCCGGCGTCGGGGGCTACGAGGGCGCGATCGACGTCGCCATCAAGCACGCGTGGGTCGACGGCCTGGCGCTGCTCTACTGCGAGACCGCCGTCACGAAGCCCGTCGACATCGCCCAGGGCATGGTGCGCGCCATCAAGAAGGCCGGCGCGACGAAGAAGCCGATGGTCGCCTGCTTCGTCGGCGGCCCGGAGTGCGTCGAGGCCGGCAAGATCCTCATGGGAGAGAACATACCGATGGTCGACGACCCCGAGAAGGCGATGTCGGCCCTCGCGGCGCTGCGCCAGACGGCGAAGTTCGAGGAGGAGGGCTGCCGGCCCGACTTCACGCCCTACACCGACGTCGACCAGGCGCAGGCGCGCGGGATCATCGCCCGCGCCCGCGCCGAGAAGCGCACGGCCCTCACGGAGCCCGAGGCCAAGGGCGTCTTCGCCGCCTACGGCCTGCCGGTGACCCACGCGAACGTCGCGCGCTCCGAGGAGGACGCCGTCCGGATGGCCAAGGAGATCGGCTACCCGGTCGTCATGAAGATCGTCTCGCCGCAGATCATCCACAAGAGCGACGCCGGCGGCGTGAAGGTCAACATCAAGGACGAGGCGGGCGTGCGCGCCGCCTACTCGACCATCCTGAGGAACGCGAAGGAGTACAAGCCCGACGCCGACGTGCACGGGATCCTCGTGTGCGAGATGGCGCCCCTCGGCCGCGAGGTCATCGTCGGCTCGATCAACGACCCGCAGTTCGGCCCGACGATCATGTTCGGGCTCGGCGGCATCTTCGTCGAGGTGCTGAAGGACGTCACCTTCCGCGTGGCGCCGTTCTCGCCGCAGTGCGCGTTGCGGATGTTCCCGGAGATCCGCTCGTACAAGATCCTGCAGGGCGTGCGCGGCGAGAAGCGTCTCGACCAGGAGCGCATGGCCGAGGTCGTCAGCCGCATGAGCCAGATGGTGTACGACCTGGGCGACGAGATCGCCGAGACCGACGCCAACCCCATCATGCTCTACGAAGAGGGCCACGGCCTCCGCGTCGTCGACGCGCGCGTGATCCTCAAGCAGCAGTAGCCTGGCCTGACGGCGGCGGCGGCCCCCCTCCTGGGCCGCTTCTGCCCTTGCCGCCACCACCCTTGCCCTCCGCCCGCGCCGGTGCGATTCTGCCGGTGGGGGTGCCGATGAGCTTCCCATGTCCCTACTGCGGCGGCGCGCTCGCGGCCGGGCCGCCAACCTGCCCCGCTTGCGGGGGCGCGCTCGTCTTTGCCGGGCGGTACCTGCTGACAGCCCTCCTCGGGCGCGGCGGCATGGGCGCGGTCTACGAGGGCCGCGACGACCCGAGCGGGGCGCGCGTGGCGGTGAAGATCCTCGGCCTTGGCGACGCGAAGGAGTGGAGCTCGGTCGACATGTTCGACTACAGCGCCCGCGTGGTGCAGGGCTTGCAGCACCCCGGGCTGCCGCGCGTCTTCGCGCTCGAACAGGACGACCGCGGCCGGCACATCCTCGTGCGCGAGCCCTTCGATGGCGGCACCCTGGAGGAGCGGGTGCTGCGCGACGGACAGCGGCTGGACCCGCTCGGGTTCCTGGCCGGCCAGGTGACGCTGGTGCTCACGATCGCCCGTACCGGGCAGGTGTCGAAGGTCGAGGTCAGCGGCTCGACGCTCGGCGACCGCGCGGTCGAGGTGTGCATGGTGCGCGTCGTCACGCGCTGGCGCTTCGCCGCGCGGAGCGAGGAAGTGACGGTGAGCCAGCCGTACAACTTCGCGCCGGCGCCGTGAGGCGATCCCGGGCGCCTGCGTCGACCTCGAACGCTACGGGTTCTGACGGCCGTCCGCGACCGCGACCGTCACGACCTGCGACTGCAGCCCCGCCGTGATCGGCGTTCCCGGCAGGCCGCCGACGAGGCGCAGGCGCACGACGGCTGGCGGGTCCTTCAGCGCGGCGAGCGGGAAGACCAGCTCCCGGGTGGTATCACCGGGCGGCAGGACGTAGGGCGTGTCCTGGGCGTACGGCGACTGGTGATAGATGTAGGCCTGGCGCGCGAGCTCGCGCCCGTCCGCGGCCGTGGCGACGAGCGTGAGGCCGTCGAAGACGCCGCCGAAGTTGGAACGGACCGTCAGGGGGGCGCCTGACCGATTGCGCAGGGTGGCGGTGACGCGTACGAGGAGGTCGTGCGCTTCACCGCTGGCGCTCGCCCGCACGAGCATGACCTCGACGGGCGGGCCGGCCGCGGCCGGCTCCCGCCGCGCGCCGGTCGGCTCCGGGGCGCAGGCGCAGACGGCCGCGGCGAGCACTGCGATCCCGATCACGCGGCGCATGACCCATTGTACGCCCGGAGTGGGCGGTCCTTCGCGCCCGGCGCGAGCTATGGCACAGTGCGCGTGCCGTCCATGCGCCGCCTCGGTGTCGTCCTCGCC
>DASXVK010000645.1:0-11668 GCA_036504295.1 Polyangia bacterium | reverse complement strand
GAGGCGATCGACGACGCCGTCCTTGTCCTGGTCGGTGTCGGGGCAGCCGTCGTTCTCCTTCGGACCGGGCTCCTTGGGGCACTTGTCGAGGCGGTCGACGATGCCGTCGCCGTCGGTGTCCTGGTCGGGGCAGCCGCCGTTCTCCTTCGGGCCCGGCTCCTTGGGGCACTTGTCGAGGCGGTCGATGATGCCATCGCCGTCGGTGTCCTGGTCGGGGCAGCCGCCGTTCTCCTTCGGGCCGGCCTGGTCGGGGCACTTGTCCTGCTCGTTCGGGATGCCGTCCTTGTCGCGGTCGGGATCGACGGGTGCCGGCTTCGGGGGCGGCGGCGGCGCCTTGCCCCACTGCTTGTAGACGCCCGCGAGGATGGCGTAGGTCGGCGAGACGTGGTCGAAGCCGCCGGGGAAGTAGACGCGGCCCTCGAGGCGCAGGCCCCAGCCCTCGCCGATCGGGAACTTGAAGCCGGCGCCGGCGTGCAGCGCGCCGAGGGTGTGGTTGTCGGGGATGTTCGCCGCCGACGACTCGACCGTCATGCCGCCGAAGCCGACGAGCAGGAAGGGCTGCGCCGGGCCGTCGAGGAAGCGGTACAGGAGCTGGCCGCGGTAGCCGAGGATGATGACGTTGCCGCTGCTCACGACGGCCGCGGTCGTGGGCGTGACGTCGAACTCGGCCTCGAGGGAGAGCCGCTTGACGAACTCCCAGCCCAGCCGGACGCCGACGACCGCCGAGTTGCGCGGCCACTCGAGGTTGGGCGTGCCCAGCTTGGAGCCGTCCTCGTTGAGCAAGTTGCCGCCGGCAAAGACGCCGAGCTCCCAGGTGCGCTGATGCTCGGCGCGCGCCGCGCGCGGCGCGACGGAGAGCCCGGCGACCAGCGCGACGATCGCCGCGGCGGTCAGCCGCGTGCCACTGCCTCGAATCATGCGTCTCCTCCGTAAACAGGCTAGGGGATCACCGGCCGCCGCGAGCGCGGCCGCCGCTACTATGCCTCGGGTCCGGAGGGAATATCAATCGCCGCCGGCAGCCGCGCTCACGCGGGGTCGGCGACCTGCAGGATCTGCTTACCGCGGTTCAGTCCCTCGAAGAGCCGGCGCAGCGTCGCGGGCGCGTGCTCGAGGCCGATCTGCACGTCCTCCTCGTGCCGGATCTCGCCCGCCTGGACCCAGGCGCTCAGCTCCTGCAGCGCGTCGGGGAACCGGCCCGCGTAGTCGAAGACGATGAAGCCCTCCATGCGCGAGCGCGTGACGAGGAGGTTGAGGTAGTTGCGCGGCCCGCGCCGGGCGGCGTTGTACGCGGAGATGCCGCCGCACAGGACCACCCGCGCGCGTCGCGCGAGGTGGGCGAGGGCCGCATCGAGGATGGCGCCCCCCACGTTGTCGAAGTAGACGTGGAGGCCGCGGGGGCACAGCTCGCCGAGGCGCTGCTCCACGTCCTCGCTCTTGTAGTCGATCGCCGCGTCGAAGCGCGCGGTCTCGGTGACCCAGCGGCACTTGTCGGGGCCGCCGGCGATGCCGATCACCCGGCAGCCCTTGAGCCGCGCGATCTGCCCCGCCACCGAGCCGGTGGCGCCGGCGGCCGCCGAGACGACGACGGTCTCGCCGGGGCGCGGCTGGCCGACGTCGAGGAGGCCGAAGTACGCCGTCAGGCCCGTGACGCCGAGGACGCCGAGGAAGAGCAGCGGCGGCGCGCCCGGCGGCAGCGCGCGCGCGGCGTTGGGGCCCTCGGCGGCGCAGACGGCGTAGTCCTGCCAGCCGAGCGGGGCGAGCACGAGGTCCCCCGGCTGGAACGCGGCGTGCCGCGACGCGACCACCCGGCCGACGCCCATCGCGCGCATCACCTCGCCGAGCGGCACCGGCGGCACGTAGCTCGGCCGGTCGTCGAGCCAGCCCCGCTGCGCCGGATCGCACGAGAGGTAGAGCGTGCGCACGAGCAGCTCGTTGTCGCCGGGCTCCGGGATGGACGCCTCCCCGAAGACGAAGTCGCTGTCCTTGACCATGCCGCTCGGCCGGACCTGCAGCCGCCACTGACGGTTCCCGTCACCCATCGCGTCCTCCTCCGCGGCGGAGTGTAGCAGGCCGAGCGATGCCGCCGCCGCATCGAAGAGGCTGAGAGGTGTCGCCCATGTTGCCCTACGGAATGTTCGATCTCGCGCGCAGCGCCGACGAGGCGCGGCGATCCGAGAAGCTCGCGTCGATCTACCACCGCGGGCAGGCGCTCGTCTGGAACGGGCGCGAGGTGCTGGCCGAGCTCATCGCCCGCCACGGCGGGATCCACATGACGGAGCGCGATCGGCACGCGCTCGCGCGGATCTTCTCGATCCTGATGTGGGGCGAGCTGGCCGCGTGGCGCATCAGCGCGCAGCTCGCCGACCGCCTCGAGCCGCTCGAGGCCAAGATGGCCGCGACCGGCCAGGCTCACGACGAGGCGCGTCACTTCTACGTGCTGCACGACTACCTCGCCGCGCTCGGCGAGGCGCCGTCGCGGCCCGACCGTCACACCGAGGCGGTGCTCGAGGCGGTGCTCGCGACGGCGTGGCTGCCGGCGAAGGTCCTCGGCATGCAGCTCCTGATCGAGAACTTCGCGCTCACGATCTTCCACCTCGTCCGCCGCGTGAACGTCGAGCCGGTGCTGACCGACCTGCTCGCCTACTACGAGAAGGACGAGGCGCGCCACGTGGGGCTCGGCGTGCAGCAGCTGCCGATGTGGCTCAAGGCGATGCGGCACAGCGAGCGCGTGCGGCTCTTCCTGTTCCAGGCGCGCATCGTCACGCACACCCTGCGCGCGCTGAAGACCCTCGAGCCCGACCTCGCGACCCTCGGCCTGTCGGCGCGCGAGATCATCGACGACTCCATGTCCAAGCAGGAGGACACGTCGGTGCAGCTCTTCGAGGAGCTCGGGGTGCGGAGCACCGTCACGCGCGAGATCCTCTGGCGCGGCATCGGCGCCGCGCGCGAGCTCGTCTTCAGCGCCGGCGCCCCGACCGCGACCCGCGTGGCCTCGACGGTGCGGATGCTCTGGCACCGCCCCGACTTCACGGCGTCGGCGTGACTAGTCGATCCCGGCCTGGCGCCGGGCCTTCAGGCAGGCGCGGGTGCCGGCCTCGAGCTGGCGGCAGGCGTCGGGCCGCCGCGCGTAGATCGTGCACGAGACGCGCCGCCCGACGGTCCCCTGCAGCGCGACGCAGACGCAGTGGCCGATCCGGTCGAGCTTCGTGAGGATGGAGCCGCGCGCGACGTGGCGCGAGCGGAAGCGGGGCGTGAGCCGGGCGATGTCCTTCGCGGTCACGCCCACGTAGAAGGGCAGCGTGATCTCCGGGACGCAGCAGGCGCCGCACGTGCGGCAATCGAGGGCGGGATGGGCCATCGGCGGCTGAGCGTAGCACCGGCGCGGCGCGCGCGCCCGCGCCGGTGCGCGGGGCAGCGGCGCTGGTTGGGCCTCCGGTTGGGCCTCCGGGTAGGACTGGTCGCCGCGCTCTGGCTCCTCGCGGCGGCGCCCGCGCGCGGCGACCACTGCACCGCCGCCCGCGTCGGCGGCGCGGCGGCGCTGGAGCGCGCGGACGCCGCGGTGCGGCTCGACTTCATCCGCGCGCGCCTGCGCGTCGAGGCGCGGCGGGCCCGCGTCTGGAGCGTCGCCTGGGCCGGGACCTATGCCACGCTCGCCGTGGGCCAGATCGCGCCGACGCCGTTCCTCGCGCCCGCGGACCGCAACGGGCTCTACATCGGCAGCGGCGCCGCCTTGATCGGGCTCATCCCCCTCGCGGTGACGCCGCTCAAGTCGATGGCCGACCAGCGGTGGCTCGAGCGCCGCCTCGCCACGGCGCCGCCCGGCACCGACGTCTGCGCGCTCCTCGCCGCGGCCGAGGGCCTCTTCGTGCGCGACGCCGCGAACGAGGCCCGCGGCCGGAGCTGGGTGTTTCACGTGGGCAACGTCGCGTTCAACACCGCTCTCTTCTTCGCCGTCGGGGCCGGCCTGGGCCACTGGACGAGCGCCGTCATCAGCGGCGTGGCCGGCATCGGCATCGGCGAGCTGATGATCTTCACGCAGCCCATCGGCGCGGTCGGCGCGCTGCGCCGCTACCGCGCCGGCGACCTCGGCGCCGCGCCGGCGCCGGCGTCAGCGCCGCGCCTCGGGGTCGGGCCCATCCTCGCCGGCCCGCGGGGGCTCGGGGCGGCGCTCCGCGTCGCGTTCTAGCCGGCCCCGGGCGCCGGGGCGTCCGCGGGCGGGCCCGCGTGGCGCGCGACGGCGGCCACGAACGGCTGCAGCTGCAGGGGCTTGCGCATGAAGGGCACGTCCGGCGGCGGCCTCACCGTCGAGCTGGCCGAGATGACCAGCACCCGCAGGCCGGCCAGCGCGGGGTCGGCGCGGAGCTGGACCAGGAACTCGCCGCCGTCGACCACTGGCATCAGCATGTCGAGCAGGATGAGATCCGGCCGGGCGCCCGCGCGCAGCAGCGCGAGCCCCTGCGCCCCGTCCGCCGCGCACAGCACGGTGTAGCGCTCGTAGGCGAGCACCTCGGCGAGGGTGTCCCGGATGTCCGGGTCGTCATCGACGATGAGCACTTGGGGTGGCATCGCGTTTCGAAGACTGTGCCGCCGGGACCGGCCGCGTGCCAGGGGGAATGGGGTTACCCCGGCGCCGGCGGCGTGCGGGGCAGCTCGACGGTGAAGGTCGCGCCCGCGCCCGGCGCGCTCGCGAGGTGGATGCGCCCGCCGAGCGCCGTCACGAGCTGGCTCGCGATCCAGAGACCGAGCCCGAGGCCGGCGTAGTGCCGGGGCGAGGCGGCGCGCTCGAACCGCCCGAAGATGCGCGCCTGGTCCTCGGGCGGGATGCCCGGCCCGTGATCGCGCACCCGCACGCGCGCGCGGTCCGCGTCGGCGCTCACCTCGACCTCGATCGGCTTCCGGTCGCAGAACTTGAGGGCGTTCGTGAGCAGGTTCGTGACGACCTGCTCGAGCCGCATGCGGTCCCAGCGGCCGGGGGTGGGGGTGGCGGCGTGCACGACCACGCTCGCGCCGGAGCGCTCGACCTCGCCGCGGTGCCGCTCGACGACCTCCCGGACCAGCGCCGCCAGGTCCAGCTCCTCGAGCTCGAGCTCGAGCCGGCCCGCGGCGAGGCGCGACACGTCGAGCAGCCCGTGCACCAGGGTCTCGAGCCGGTCCACCTGGCGCAGGGTCACGGCGAGCTGCTCGCCGGTGCGCCCGGGCGCCGGCGTCGCGCCCGCGAGCTGGCGCTGCAGGAGCTCGACCTGCAGCCGCAGCGGCGTGAGGGGGGTCTTCAGCTCGTGCGCGGCCACCGCGAGGAAGACGTCGCGCGACTGCAGCGTCGCCCGGGTCTCCAGCAGCAACCGCTCGCGCTCCTCGGCCACGCGCTTCTGGTCGTCGATGTCGGTGGCGGTGCCGAACCACTTCACGATGCGGCCGCCCTCGTCGCGCAGCGGCAGCGCGCGCGCGAGGTGCCAGCGGTAAGCGCCGTCGCGGCGGCGGAGGCGCACCTCGATCGCGAAGGGCTCGCCCGAGGCGAGGCAGGCCGCCCGGCGCCCCTCCAGCGCCGCCGCGTCGTCGGGGTGCACCGCCGCGGCCAGGCGCCCGGCCGACCCGGCGTCGGCGCCCGCGTACTCCTGCCAGCGCGCGTTGAAGTAGTCGATCTGGCCCGCGGGGGTGCCGGTGAAGACGAGCTGCGGGATGGCCTCCGCCAGCGTCTCGCGCGTCCGCTCGTACAGCAGCGCCAGCTCGCGGTTCACCTGCTCGAGCTGGACGCCGCGCGTGTGCGCGACGGCCGCGGCGTCCCCGAGGGCGATGGCCTTGGGGATGAGCGGGAAGAGCAGCACCGCCGTGCCGACCGAGGCGATGGCGGTGATCACGCGCACGCCGGCGTCGAGCCAGTACACCGGCGTCCAGATGGTCCAGGTATCGAGCAGGTGGGTGCAGCCGCAGGTCACGATGAAGACGCCGAAGGCGAGGTACATCCAGCGGAACGGGACGTCCTGCACGCGGCGCACGAGGTACACGAGCGCCGCCGCGATCACCATGTACGCGAGACCGATCAGGGTGTTCGAGGTGGCCTGGGTCACGACCATCGAGGGCGTCCAGAGATAGCAGTGCCCGTGCGGCATGAAGCCCTGGCCGAACCAACGGGTGAGCAGCTCCGACATGCGTCCTCCGGCGGCCCGGGGTCCCCGCCGCGGCGCGGCGAAACCCCGGGACCGTCGATGTACCGTAGGGTCGTGGCGGCGGTCTTGCCACCGCCCCGGCGCCACGGCTACTTCCACGGCTACTTGTCGAAGAGCTTCTTGAGGGCGTCGAGCGCGGTGGCGCGGGCGCGGTCCCCGCGCGGCGGGCGCGGGTTCGTGCGCAGCGAGAGCGCGATGCGGCCCCGCGCGCGGTCGACCTCGAGCACGCGCGCGGTCACCCGCTGGCCGATCTGCACGACCTCGGTCGGCCGCTCGACCCGCGCGTCGGCGAGCTCGGAGACGTGCACCAGGCCGTCGCGCCCGACGCCGAAGTTGACGAAGGCGCCGAAGGGCGCGATCTGCGTGACCGTGCCGCTGACCAGCATGCCGGGGCGGAGGTCGTCGAGCGTGCGCACCACGGCGGGCAGCGCCGGCCCGGGCGGCGCGGCGAGGCGGGCGCGCTGCGGGGCGGCGGCGGCGCGCGCGAGCCCGAGCACGAGGCCGACGTAGGCCGGCTCGAGATCGCCCTGGTACTCGACCAGGCCCAGGCGCGCCGGCGCGAGGCGGCCCCAGGCGCCGCGCGGGTCCTGGGCGCGCTCGGCCAGCGCGAGCGCGAGCGCCTCGACCCGCGGGCCCGGGAAGGCCTCGGCCGCGGCGTGCAGCCCGGCGGTGCTCACGAGGATGGTCTCGACGGCGGCCGGCAGCCGGAGCGCGGCCAGGTCGAGGCCGCTCGCGGGCAGCACGACCGCCGCCGGGGCGTGCCGCGCGCGCGCGGCGGCGACCAGGGCGGCGGCCTCGCCGAGCGGCGCGTGGGCCCGGGACCGGGCGGCGCCGTCCGGCGCGCGGACCACCACCGCCGTCTGGCCGCCGGCGCGGGCGACGGCCGCCAGGAGCTCGCGGCGCGGCGGGGCCGTGAGCAGGCCGGTGAGCACGTCGGCGGCGGCCCACACCGCCTCCGCCCGGGCGCGCCGGTGCACCGCGGCGGCCACGCACCGCGGCAGCAGGGCCAAGGTCCAGGGCGGCGCGCCGAGGTCGGCGGGGAAGCGGTACTCGCGCCGCAGCACCCCGTCGGCCTCCCCGCGCTCGAGCGCGAGCCAGCGGTGAGCCGAGATGTCGCCGAGCAGCTCGACGTGGTCGACGTGCGCGGCGTAGGCGGCGAGCCCCGGGTGGCCGGCCCGGGTCGCGCGGCCGATGACGCTGCCGCCCTCGATCGCCCGCCGCACGGCGCCCTCGAGCCGGACCAGCGCCTGCGCGGGCGGGCCGGGGGCGTCGCGAGGCAGCGCGAGCGCGCAGCCCGGCATCGTCGCCGCCCCGGCGAGCTCCGGGTCGGCCGCGGCGAGGTCGTGCCACGCGGTCCAGCCCTCGACGACCGCCTGGAGCGTGCCCGGCGGGAGCTCGGGCAGGCGCCCCTGCGCGAGGGCGGCGTCGACGCCGGCGGCGTCGAGCGCGGCGATCACCGCGTCGGGCAGCGCGCCCGTACGGCGCAGGAAGCGGGCGAGGGCGTGATCCATGGCCGTTGGAAGCATAGCTGCAGCCGCGCGGGTTCGGCGCCCTTCGTTGACAGGCCGCCGGCCGCCATTAGGTGGTGAGGCATGAGTTTATCCAAGATCATCGCCGCGCTCGCCCTCGCCGCCGTCGCCGCGGGCGCGCCGGTCTACGCTCAGAACAACCATGACCCGGGCAACCTCATGGGGCGCTACGGCGCGTTTGCCGCGGGCGACGTCAAGAAGCTCGAACGGCACCTCAGCACCGACGTCAGCTACCCCGCGACGAAGGCCGACGTGGTCAGCGCCATGAACAAGGAGAAGGACCTCTCGCCGCAGGCGAAGGACTTCATCGACAAGAAGCTCACCAAACGGACCTACCACAACCCGACGGAGGTGCTGAAGGCGCTCGGCCTCACTCAGTAAATCAGCGTCGCCCGCCTCGGCCGCCGCCGCCGCCGCCCCCGCCGCGCCGTCGCTGCTCGGCCGCGCGCAGGCCGGCCGAGATGGTGCGGGCGGCCGCGCTGTCGCCGAGCTGGATCGCGGCCGGGGCCGGGCTCACGCGCAGCGAGCCGCCGCTCTCCTGCGGCGCCTGCGCCGGGCGGGGCCCGCGGCCGGGCGCGCCCCCGCGGGACGGGCCGCCGCGCGGCCGCGGCGACTGCTGGCGGCCCCGCTGCGGCTGGCCCCCGCGCGGCTGGCCCCGCTGCGGCTGGCCGCGGCGCGCGCTGGGGTCCACCGGCGCCGGCACGCCGAGCCGGGACGCGTACGGGTGCTCGGCCACGACCGGGATCTGCAGGCCGATGAGGCGCTCGATGTCGGCGAGGTACTCGCGCTCCTCGAAGTCGCAGAACGACAGCGCGATGCCCGACGCGCCGGCCCGGCCGGTGCGGCCGATGCGGTGGACGTACACCTCCGACTCGTTCGGCAGGTCGAAGTTGATGACGTGCGACACGTCGTCCACGTCGATGCCGCGGGCCGCGATGTCGGTCGCGACGAGCGCGCGGATGGCGCCCGACTTGAACCCCGTGAGCGCGCGCTCGCGCGCGTTCTGCGACTTGTTGCCGTGAATCGCCTCGGCGCGGCCGCCGCCGCGGCCCAGGCCGCGCACGACGCGGTCGGCGCCGTGCTTGGTCCGCGTGAAGACGAGCGCCCGGGTGATCGACGGGTCCGCGAGGATGTGCTCGAGCAGCGCGCGCTTGTCCGACTTCTCGACGAAGTAGACCGCCTGCCGGATGGACTCCACGGTGGTCGCCGCCGGCGTCACCTCGACCCGCACCGGGTCGCGCAGGATGTCGTGGGCGAGCTCCTGGATGTCGCGCGGCAGGGTGGCCGAGAAGAAGAGCGTCTGCCGCTTGCGGGGCAGGGCGGCGATGATCCGCCGGACGTCGTGGATGAACCCCATGTCCAGCATCCGGTCGGCCTCGTCCAGCACGAGCACCTCGAGCCGGTCGAAGTTGACGTGCCGCTGGCCCATCAGATCGAGCAGCCGGCCGGGGGTGGCGACCACGATGTCCACGCCCCGGCGCAGCGCCTTGGTCTGGGCGTCCTGGCCGACCCCGCCGAAGATGACGGTGTTCGTCAGGCCGGTGTGGCGGCCGTACTGCGAGAAGCTGTCCCCGATCTGGGCGGCGAGCTCGCGGGTGGGCGAGAGCACCAGGACCCGGACCGGCCGCGGGCCGGCCGCGGGCGGGGCGCCCGGGACCAGGCGCTGCAGGATCGGCAGCGCGAAGGCGGCCGTCTTGCCGGTGCCGGTCTGGGCGCAGCCGAGCACGTCCCGGCCGGTCAGGACCTGGGGGATGGCCTGGACCTGGATGGGCGTCGGCTCAGCGTAGCCGGCGGCGTGGACCGCGCGCACGAGGGGGTCGATGAGTTGCAGGTCTTCGAATCGCATAGGCTCGGGGCTAGTCTCTTTGTACGGCGGTTGCTCCGGGCCGCGGGGGGCGGCCGGGGTTCTCCGGTCCGAGTGGGATGCCGGGCGGGGCGGGCGGTCGCCGTGCGGACGCGCCGTGCCTGACAGTGGAGCACGGATGGGCACCGGGCGCAATCTCTGCGGCGCCGGCGGGCCGCGCCGGGCCGTGCTATCCTCGCGAGATGACGCCAGCTACCCGGCCGTCCCCCGTGCGCATCCTGCGCCACGACGCGCTCGCCCTGCTGGCGCTGGCGCTGCTCGCCTTCGACCTCGCGGTGTGCCGCTGGCGCCCGCTCGGCGAGACCATCATCATGATCGCGCTCTGCGGCGCCGCCCTCGGGTGGCGCTGGGCGGACTGGCGCGGCTTCTTCGCCCGCGGCGTCCCGGCCACCGGCACGATCACCGGCGTGCGGGAGGAGCCCAGGATCCGGCTGGGCGCGGGCGTCGCCTTCCTGCGGCGGGCGGTCGTGAGCTTCGCCTACGAGCACGAGGGGAAGCGGTACGCGGGGTCGTTCGACGACCGCCCGGAGCGCTGGCCCGAGGCCACCCGCGCCGGGGGCCCGATCACGCTCATCATCGACCCGCTCCACCCGGAGCACGCCGAGCCCCGCAGCACCTGGCTCGATTAGCGGCGGTTTCTCGACGCAGCGCGTCGTAGCCACCGACGGAACCGATCCGTGTCACCTCGTAGCTCGCCGAGGGGGTGCGGCATCGAAACCCGACATGCCCGAGCTGGATCTTCCCCGCGAGCCCATGTCGCATGTCGACGCCGCCTGGCTGCGCATGGACACCCCCGAGAACCTCATGATCATCACCGGCCTCCTCCAGTTCGAGGAGCCGCTGGGCGTCGACGACCTCGTCGCGATGCTGGAGGAGCGCCTGCTGCGGCACGAGCGCTTCACCCAGCGCGCGGTCCCCGCGCGGGTGCCGCTCGCGCGGCCGCAGTGGGAGCTCGACCTGGATTTCGACCTGCGCAACCACGTCCACCGCGTCGCGCTCAAGGGCCCGGATCAGCGGCGCGCGCTCGAGGACCTGGTCGGGCAGCTCATGGGCACGCCGCTGCACCGGGGCCGCCCGCTGTGGGAGGTGCACCTGGTCGAGCGCTTCGAGGGCGGCTCGGCGCTGATCGTGCGCATCCACCACTCGGTCGGCGACGGCATCGCGCTGGTGCGGCTGCTGCTCGGCCTCGCCGACGGCAAGGACGCCGCCCCGCCGCCGCAGGTGGGCGTGCGCGTGCCGCCCGCGAGCCACCTGTGGCAGTGGGCGAAGGACCGGCTCACCGACGTCGCCACGCTCGGCAAGATGCTGATCCTGCCGGCGGATCGCCGCACGCTCCTGCGGGCCCCGCTCGGCCGCCGCAAGCTGGCCGCGTTCTCCGACCCGCTCGCGCTGGCGCAGGTCAAGTCCATCGCGGCCGCGGCCTCGGGCACCGTCAACGACGTCCTCGCCGCGTGCGTCGCCGGCGCGCTGCGGCGGTACCTGCGCGGGCGCGGCTCGCTCCCGAAGGACCTCGCCATCCGCGCGCTCGTACCGGTCTACGTGCTCGAGGGCGGGCCGCGGGCGGGCAGCCTGGGCAATCACTTCGGGCTCGTCTTCCTGCCGCTGCCGGTCGGCATCGAGGATCCGCTCGAGCGCCTGCGCAGCGTCAAGCGCGCCATGGACGCCATCAAGTGCTCGTCCGAGGCGCTCGTGGCGCTCGCGGTGCTCGACGTGACCGGCGCGACCAGCACCGAGGTCGAGCGCATCGTCATCGACGTCTTCACGCGCAAGGCGAGCCTGCTCATGACGAACGTGCCCGGCCCGCGCGAGCGCGTGCTCCTCGCCGGCCGTCGCATCCGCGGCCTGATGTTCTGGGCGCCCACCTCGGGCCACCTCGGCCTCAGCGTGAGCGTGCTCAGCTACGGCGGCGAGGTGCGGCTGATGGCCAGCGGCGACGCGCGGCTCCTGCCGGATCCGCGCGAGCTCACCGACGGCTTCGTGGCGGAGCTCGCGGCCCTGCAGCAGGCGCTCGACGAGCGCCGCGAGGCCGCCGGCCTGACCCGGCTGCCGCCGCCGGCGCCCGAGGCGCCGCGGCCGCCGGCGTCCGGCCCGCGCCCGCGCGGCGCGGCCCG
>DASXVK010000644.1:0-9731 GCA_036504295.1 Polyangia bacterium | reverse complement strand
ACGGCGCAGTGCACGCTGCACGCGGCGCCGGTCCACAGCCACACCGTGTCGGCCGCCGGCCTCACGACGCCGCCTCGGCGCCGCGCGCGTGCGCGTCGCTCGCGAGCGCGATCCCCGTGGGCGAGAGCCCGACGCCGCGGCGGGCGCGCTCGACGCCGGCCTCGACGTCGACGAGCGAGACCGAGTCGTCGGTGCGGTTGGTGCACAGCACGAGCGGGGTCCCGGGGACCTGGCGCAGCGTCGCCGGCCCCGCGCCGACCCTGATCGTGCGCACGACGCCGAGGTCGGCGAGCCGCACGACGAGCACCGTGTCCGCGTCGGTGTTCCCGCACACCCCGTGCACCCCGTCCTCGAGGATGAGGACGCCGATGTGCATCGACCCGACCCGGCGCTCGACGACGACGCGGCGCGCGGCGAGGTCGACGACCGTGAGCCGCGGCGAGAGCAGCGAGCCGCACAGCGCGAGGCGGCCGTCGGGGCTCACGGCGACGCCGACGGGGCCGCCGGCGACGGGGACGCGCGCGACGACCTCGGCCGCGTCGAGGTCGTAGAGCGCGAGCGTGTCGCTCTCCTCGTTCGCGACCAGGGCCAGCCGCTCGTCGGGCGTGACCGCGACCACGCAGGGACAGTCGCCGGGCTCGAAGCGGCCGCGCGGCGTGAAGTCGAGCGTATCGAAGGTCTGCACCGAGCGGGCGAACTCGTTGGCGACGAACAGCAGGTGCCGCGCAGGCGCGACCGCCAGCCCCGCCGCGCCGCGCTCGGTCGGCAGCCGATGGAGCAGCGCGCCGCTGGTCGCGTCGAGCACACGCACGTCGTCGCTGGCCTGGTTCGCGACCGCGACCGCCCCGCCCGGGAGCGCGACCGCCGTCAAGGGCCAGTCGCCCGCCGCGAGCCGCCCGACGACCCGCAGCGCCGGCAACTCGAGCACGTCGATGCGATCGCTGCCGCTCGAGACGACGTAGGCGAGTCCCTGGGTCACGAGTCCAACGCTGGCGCGACGGCCAGACGGAGCAGTATAGCAGCCCCCGCTCCGCCGGCAACGCGCCCCCCGCGCGGGCGCTCAGTCGCGCAGCGGCCTGACCGCCTGCGGGACCGCAGACGCCGCGAGCGCGCGTATCTTGGCGGCGAGGGGGAACGTCCTCGCGCCCGCGTGAATCACTTCCAGGCGCTCGAGCCCGAGGTCGTTCAGCGCGGCGCGCATCGACGGGGTGACGCGCGGCGCGTCGGTGCGCTTGAACTCGAAGCCGAGCCGGTGCCGGCCCCTCACGACCAGCAGATCGAGCTCGGCTCCGGCGTACGTGGCCCAGAAGAAGCATTCCTCGCGCTGCGCCCGCAAGAGTCGGATCACCTGCTCCAACATGAAGCCTTCCCAGCTCGCGCCGAGCTTGGGGTGACGCAGGACCTCGCTCGGCGAAGCCAGGCCGAGCAGTGCATGCAGAATCCCACTATCCGTGATGTACACCTTCGGTGCCTTCACCTGTCGCTTGCCGAGGTTCTCGGCCCACGGCCGCAACTGACGGACCACGAACGCCCCGCCGAGAGCGTCAACGTACTTGTCGACGGTGGTGTGCGACACGCCGAAGGACCGCGCCAGCTCAGCGGCGTTCCAGACCTGGCCGTGATAGTGCGCGAGCATCGCCCAGAAGCGCTCGAGCGCTGCGGCCGGCAGTCCCACCCCCAGCCGCGGGAGGTCGCGCTCAAGGAACGTGCGGATGAAGTTGCGGCGCCACTCGTCGCTCTTGGTGTGACTCCGAGCCAGGTAGGCGCGCGGGAAGCCGCCGCGAAACCACAGGCGGTCGAGGTGCTCCGCCCCGACCTCTTCCACATCGAAGCCGCCGAGCTCGTGAAAGGCGATCCGCCCGGCCAGCGTCTCGGCGCCTTGGCGCAAGAGCTCCGGCGAGGCGCTTCCCAGCACCAGGAACCGCGCCGGCGTCCGGGCCCGATCGGCGAGCACTCGCAGCACCGGGAAGAGATCGGGACGCTGTTGGATCTCGTCGAGCACGACCAGCCCACGCAGCCGCTCGAGCGCCAACGTCGGCTCCTCGAGCTGGCTCAGGTCGCGGGGATCCTCGAGGTCGAACCGCGTCGCGGCGGTCTTGACCGCGACGGTGATCGCCCTCGCGAGGCTCGTCTTGCCGACCTGGCGCGCCCCCAGCAGAGCGACCACTGGATAGTCCTGGAGCAGGCGGACGACCCGACGAACGTGCGCGGTGCGAGCGATCATCCACCTTGAATATTGCAACCTATGCTGGCAAATTTCAAGGTTGATCCGCGGGTGCCGCGCGCGCTCAGCCTCACCGCCGGACCTCGCGGTGGATGCGGTCGACGGCGCTGCGGATGTCCGCCTCGGAGAGCGGCTCGGTGCGGTAGTAGGGGCCGGGATCGTCGGGGTGGAGCCGGTAGTAGTCGCGCAGCCGCCGGACCCGCGGCTTGATCCGGAACCGATCCGGGTGCTCGAACATCGGCGAGCCGGGGTCGAGGATCATCGGGCACACGGACACGCCGGCGCCCGCGTCGCGCAGCCGCCGCGCGAGCGCCGCGGTCTGCTCGACCATGGCCCGCGTCTCGCCGGGCAGCCCGACGCTGAGGAAGGCGTGGGCCTCGAGCCCGGCGCGGCGCATCCGGGCCACGGCGTCGAGCAGCTCGGCGTTGCTGAAGTGGAAGCCGCGGTGCCGGCGCCGCAGCTCGTCGTCGCCGCACTCGGGCGAGAGGACCAGCACCGCCTCGGCCGTCGCGCCCGCGATGGCGCCGATGAGCTCGTCGCTCGGCAGCGGCCAGCAGTCGTACACCAGGCGCCAGCGGTGGCCGCGCCGCTGCTCCTCCGCGAGGATCGCGGGCCACGCGCCGCCGCCGGGGGCGGGGTCGAAGGACGCGCGCCAGGTGCGGGCGCCCGCCGCCCAGGCCTCGTCGAGGTCGCGGGCGACCTTCTCGCGCGGGTAGAAGAGGAAGCCGCGCCGGCCCGCGATCGCGAGCTGCGGGAGGGCGCCGCCGCCGCAGTAGCTGCAGCTCACCGGGCAGCCGCGGCCGGGGTTGTAGTAGAAGGCCCCGGCGAGCCGCGCCGCGCTCGCGGCGTCGTTGAAGTCGGCGTAGAGGTCGCGCGCGAGGTACTCCTCGGCGTGGCGCAGGTGCTCGAAGGCGGCATGCCGCAGCGCCGGCGCGTTCGCCTCGTCGACGCGCCACGACAGGTCGTTCAGGCGCACCTCGCCCGCGTCGCGCCAGGCGAGGTTGGGGACGGCGCCGAGCGCCGCGGGCGTCGCCCCGGCGCCGATGGCCGCGCACAGCGCCGCGGCCGGCTCCTCGCCGTCGCCGCGCACGACGTAGTCGACCTCGGGAAACTCGGCGAGCAGCTCGCGCGCGAAGTACGACGCGGTGTACCCGCCGAGGGCGATCGGCACCTGCGGGAGCCGCCGCTCGAGGAGCTGCGCGAGCTGCAGCGCCGGGCGGACCTGCGGGTGCCAGTGCAGCACGACGAAGACCACGGCCGGGTCGCTCTCGGCGACGGCCGCGGCGACGTCGTACCGGGGGACGAGCTGGCGCTCGATGCCCAGGTGGTGGATCGCGGCGTCCACGCCCCGCGCCGCCAGGTGCGCCGCGATCGACAGCAGCCCCAGCGGCATCACCATGATCTCGTTGCGGTCCCGCAGCGCGCGGTGCGGGTGCAGGAGCAGCGCCCTCACCGGCGCTCCGCGATGGCTGCCGTCCGCGCGCTCACGCGCTCGAGTATGCCGCGTCCCGGGCGGGCGGGCAAAGTGCGCCCCCACCGGGCGCGGGCGCGCATGCTACAATCGGGCGCGTCCGTCGGCGGGATGGGCGGTCGGACACACGGCATGCGCGTCACACTGGCGGGAACTCGGATCGCGGCGCCCGGCGCGCCCATGGATGAGGCCCAGAGCAACCTCGCGCTCGGCTCGCTCCAGGCCTACCTGCAGCAGCGGGCCCCGCAGGGCCTCGAGCTCCACCGCAAGGACTTCCCGATCACGCTCGCCGACCCCGTGCTGCCGGCGGGCGCCATCGACCGCCTCCTCGCCGAGGACCCCGAGGTGGTGGGCCTGTCGAGCTACTGCTGGGACAGCGACGCGTTCCGCGACGCCGCGGCCGCGCTCAAGCGCCGCGCGCCGGGCATCACCGTCATCATCGGCGGCGCGACGGCGACCTACGGCGGCCTCGCGCTCATGCAACGGGCCCCGGCCATCGACCTCGCGGTCCGCGGCGAGGGCGAAGAGACGCTGCTCGAGCTCCTCACGGGGGGCCTCCGCCGTCCGGGCGAAGTCGCCGGAGTCCTCTACCGCGACGGCGACGCGATCCGCGAGACCCCGCCGCGCCCGCCCATCGCCGACCTCGGCGCCCTGCCCTCGCCGTACCTCACGGGGGTCATGCGGCCGCCGCGCGAGCAGCTCCCGGTCCAGTGGTCGCGCGGGTGCGTCTTCCGCTGCAAGTACTGCGCGTGGAAGGACGCCTACGACGGCCTGCGGTGCGTCGCCCCCGCCGCGGCGGCCGCGGAGCTGCGCTGGGCCCGGGCCGAGGGGTACCGCCACGCCTACGTGCTCGACTCGGCCCTCAACTTCGACACGGCGCGCCTGCGCGCCCTGGCCGCCGCCGTGGGGCCGGAGCTCGGCCCCGAGCCCGGGCCGCTGCGCCTCAGCTTCTACCTGAGCCACGCCCACTACGGCGCGCCGCAGCAGGGGCCGCTGCGCGCGCTCCAGCCGCACTCGATCTGGCTCGGCCTCGAGAGCCTCAACCCCGCCGCGCTGCGGGCGATCCAGCGCCCCCCCGTCGACCTGCGGCGGTTCACCCGCGCCCTCGACGAGCTGAGCGCGCTCGCGCCGGTCATGGTCTCCGTCATCCTCGGCATCCCCGGCGACGACCTCGCGGGCTTCAAGGCGACGCTGGACGCCGTGACCGCCCTCGCCGAGGACGGGCCGCGCCGGCGCATCGCGATCATCCAGGTGTTCTGGATGCTCGTCGCGCCGGGCTCCGCGTTCGACGAGCGGCGGCAGGAGCTCGGCGTCCGCACGGCGGCGCCGGGCATGCCCTACCTGCTCGACAGCCGGTCCTTCCCGCAGCCCGACCTCGAGGCGGCGCTGCGCTATCTCTTCACCCACCCGCGGCGCGACCTGCTCCACTGGGACGACCCTCACCCGGAGAAGTTCTTCCCCGCCCTCGCCGGCCTGCCGCCGCTGAAGTCGCTGCACGCCGCCACCCGCAGCATCCCCGAGCGGGCGGCCGCGAGCGCACCCACGCCGCCATCCGCGCCCGCCGGGCTGCCGCTCGCCACGGCCCAGGAGCTGCTGCCGGACTGCGTGCCGGGGGCCGCGGTCGTCAACGACTGGCGCGTGGCGGCCTGGACCGAGGTCGGCGGGTGGCCCACGCTGTGCCTCGAGCGCCCCGGGCGCGAGGCGCGCATCCAGATCCGGCGCCGCGACGAGCAGAAGCCTTGCTTCGCGCGCACGCGCTCGTTCGACCTGACGTGGCTCGCCGATCCGGGACCGCCCGGCGCGCAGGCGAAGGCGGGCCGCGAGCTCCAGCGCGTCTTCGACCTGCTCACCGCCGCGATCGCCCGCCGCGACCGCTGACGCCGGTCACACGGCGGCGAAGCGCTCCAGCGCCGCGGCGTCGAGGACGCTGATGCGGTTGCCGGCGAGGTGCACGAGCCGGCGCCGCGCGAGCTGCGCGAGCTGTCGGATGAGCGTCTCCTTCGCCATGCCCAGCATGTCCGCCAGGTCCTGCCGCGACAGCGCCGGCGGCTCGAACGCGCCCGCCGCGCGGGGCGCGGGGCGGTACGCCAGCAGGTGGAGCGCGAGGCGGGCGCGCGTGCTCAGCGTCCCGAGCTGGAACGCCTTCGTCTCGAGGTCGTAGATGCGCTGGCACAGGAACGCCGTCAGGCCGGTCGCGACCTCGGGGAACTCCTTCATCTGGGCCGCGAGCTCCTCGGTCCGGGCCATGCACACCTCGACCGGGGTGAGCGTCTCGACGGTGGCCTCGTGGGGGCGCCCGATGAGCGCCTCGTAGCCGAGGAAGAAGCCGGGGCCGGCCACGCTCATCACGTGCGCCCGCGCCGCCTCCGACACCCGGAACAGCTTCACGTACCCGCTGCGGATCGCGGCCACCTGCCCGCTCGGATTCCCCTCGACGAAGAGGTGGTGCCGCGCCGGAAAGCGGTAGCTCGTCATGCAGCAGGAGATGCGGTCGAACGCGGGCTGCGGAATGCTCGCGAGGATGCCCTGCGCCCGCATCACACAGTCGCCGCACCGGCGCACCCGCCCCGCCGCCATGCCGCTGATTGTAGCGCGGACCCGACGGAAACGGAACCCGGCTCAGCCGCGCGTGTAGCACACGCCCGCGCCGCCGCGCGGCCACCGCCAGCGCACCGCGCCCTCGGTGCAGGCGATGCGGCAGGCCCCGCACTCCATGCAGCTCTCGGTGGCGACGGTGACCACGCCCCGCCTCTCGCCCTCGCGATAGTTGCCGGCCGGGCACACCGGCACGCAGACCCGGTCGATGGCGCACCGCGCGCAGACGGCGGCGTCGAGCACGATGTGCGGCTCGCCGCCTTGGTGGAAGACGACCCGCTGCAGGCGCTCATCGAGCGGCTCGACGGGCCAGTCGACGATCCGGGTCAGGCGCCGCCTCCTGCGCGGCCCGCGTCGCGCCGGCGGCCGAATGGCCACAGCGCCTGGAGCCAGCCGAGCCCCGGCCGCAGCGACGGCGCGACGAGCCGGCGCATGAGCGGGACCAGGGCGAACCCCATCGCCTCCAGCACGCCGACCATGTCGCGGCGGAGCTGCGCCGGCTTCACCTCGCGGTTCCACGCCCGGAGGATCTCGCGCTCGAGCTCCGCCTTGGGCCGGTCGGACACGGTGAAGTGCTTGACCAGGGCCTCGACGAGCAGGCGCGGGTAGCGCTCGAGCAGCTCGGGCGAGCGCTCCATCAGCTCCGCCAGCGGCGCGAACTTCTCGAGGTCCTGGAGCACGAACCCCGCCCGCAGGCGGGCGCCGTAGCCCGCGAGCCCGTGGGCGCTGACGTCGCCCTGCGCGAGCGCCTCGAGCGCCGCCTCCCCGGCGGCGAGCCCGGCCGCGCTCACCAGGTTCGTGATCTCCTTGTAGTGGGACATGTTCGCGAGCCGCGCGGCGTCGCCGCACAGGAGCAGCCCGTCCTTGACGAGCCGGGGCAGGCCCCGTGCGCTGCCGACCGGGAGGAGGTGGGCGCAGTACTCGACGGGCGCGGCGCCGCGGATGAGGCGGCGCACCGACGGGTGCGCCTTGAAGCGGTCCAGCAGCGCCGGCGGCGGCACCCCCAGCCGCCGGAGGTGCGCGAGCGACACCGTGAGCCCCACCGACAGGCTGTCGGTGTTCGTGTACACGAACCCGGAGCCGAAGCCGCCGAGGACCGGGTCGCCGAAGAACTCGAACGCCCGCCCGGCCCCGCCCTCCACGGCGAAGCGGTCCTCGAGGACGCCGCGGTCGAGCTCGAGGACCTCCTTGACCCCGAGCATCACCTCGTCGGGCGCGGTCCGCGGGCGCAGGCCCTCGGCCTCGGCCAGCAGCGCGTTCGCGCCCTCGGCGAGGATGACGACGGCGCCGCGCACCTCGCCGCCCGCCCGGCCGCAGCGCACCCCCACGACCGGGCCCGCGGGGTCGCCCTCGGCGTGCAGCAGCTCCTCGACGACGGTGCCCGGGACCACCGCGGCCCCGGCCGCGCGCGCCTGGGCGAGCAGCCACGGGTCGAACGCGGTGCGGCGGATGGTGTAGCTGCGGTTGTGGTCCGGCGCCGCGGCGAACGCCTCGGAGCGCACCTCCACCGCCACGTGCGCCTGCGGCGTCAGCAGGCCGAAGCTGCGCGCCACGACGTGACGCTCGACCGGCGCCGCCTGCGCGAAGTCCGGGAAGAGGCGATCCAGGACCGGCGTGTACAGGATCCCGCCGATGACGTTCTTGCTGCCGGGCCGCCGGCCGCGCTCGATGAGCAGCACCGTGCGGCCGCCGCGGGCGACGGTGAGCGCCGCGACGCAGCCGCTGAGGCCGGCGCCGACGACGATGACGTCGAACCGCTCGTTCACCGCCCGCCCCCCTCCAGGGCCGGCGCCTCGCCGCGCCGGCCGCGCACCGCGGCCGCGAGGAGCGGGACGAGCGTGAAGAGGTCCCCGACGAGCCCGGCGTCGGCCACGCGGAAGATGGGCGCCTTCGGGTCGCGGTTGATCGCGACGATGAACCGGGCGTTGCGGATGCCGGCGCGGTGCTGCACCGCCCCGGAGATGCCGCAGGCGACGTACAGGCGGGGCGCCACCGCGACGCCGGTCTGCCCGACCTGGCAGTCGGGCGGCATCCAGCCCGCGTCGACGGCGGCCCGCGAGGCGCCGACCACGCCGCCGAGCGCCGCCGCGAGGTCGTGCAGGAGCGCGAAGGCAGGGGCGCCGCCCAGGCCACGGCCGCCCGCCACCACCACCTCGGCCTCGGCCAGGGACGCCCGGCGGCGCGCCGCCGCGACGACCTCGACCACCTGGGCCACGCGCGCCGCGAGCGGCGGCGCCGCGACGCGCGCGACCGGGATCGCCGCGGGCCCGGCCCCGGGCGGCGCCGGGAACAGGTTCGGGCGCAGCGTCACGACCGCGGGACCGCCCGGCGCGAGCTCGACCTCCTCGTTCAGCCGCCCGCCGTACACCGCGCGCCGCGCCCGGAGCGCGCCGCCCGGCCCCAACGACCACGCGGTGATCGACGACAGGAGGCCGCCGCCGAGACGCGCGGCGAGCCGCGCCGCCCGCTCCTGCCCCCACGGCGTGGCCCCGAGCAGGACGACGCGGGGCCGCGCCTGCGCCGCGATCGCCCCCAGGGCGTCGGCGCACGCGAGCGCGCACGCGTCCGGCGCGACCGCGCACGTCCACAGCCGCGCCGCGCCGGCCGCGCCGCACACCGGCGCCAGGCGCTCGGCCCCGTCGCCGAGGACCGCCGCGCCCACCTCGGTGCCGAGAGCCGCGGCGAGGGCGCGCCCCTGGCCCAGCGCCTCGAGCGAGGCGTGCGCGAGCCCCGCGCCCCGGCGCTCCAGCACCACGAGCACCGGCCCCGCCGTCACGCCCCCCACCGTCAGCTCCGCCATGATGGCCTCGCCGCTCCGGGGAAATGCAACACGGAGGCACGGGGACACGGAGTAGGGTCTTGAGGATCCGAAATCATCCTCCGCGCCTCCGCGTCTCCGTGTTGCATTTCCCGCACGCTCGTCGGCCTCATCGCGGCGGCAGGTGCGGGGCGACGCGCTCGACGAGCCAGCTCACCGCCGCCGCCGGATCCGCCGCCCCGTGCACCTCGCCGCGGCGCGCGTCCTCGGCGGGCAGCAGCGCCACGCGGCGCACCCGCCCCGCCGCCGGCGCTGCCCGGCGCCGCTCCACCGGCTTCGCGCTCGCGGCGAAGATGGCGTCGAGCGAGGCGTAGCGCGGCAAGGCGGGACCGCGCACGCAGCTCACCACGCACGGCAGGGAGCTCTCGATCACCGCCACCGTGTCGCCCTGGCGGCAGCGGGCGCGCACGCCGCGGCCGCCGGCGGCGAGGGCCACCGTCTCCGCGGCGGAGATCTGCGGCCAGCCGAGCCGCTCCGCGATGGCCGGCCCGACCTGGGCCGCGTCGTCGTCCACGGCGCGCTCGCCGCACAGCACGAGGTCGGGCGCCAGGCGCGCGAGCTCGCCGGCGAGGCAGTCGGCGGCGCCCGCCGCGTCGAGGGCCGCGCCGGCGGGCGCCTCGAGC
>DASXVK010000643.1:0-36621 GCA_036504295.1 Polyangia bacterium | reverse complement strand
CCGGCACGAGGTGCGCGGGGGCGCGCGCCCGACCGCGACCCTCGTGCGCGGCGCCCCGGGCGCCGAGCAGCGCGAGGCCGTGGCCCTGGCGCGCCTCGGCGACCTCACGCTCGGCGGCGCCGGGCCCACCGATCTCGTGCGCGTCGAGCTGGAGGTCCCGGCCCCGCTCCTCGAGAGCCGCGTCACGCTCGTCGACACGCCCGGCGTCAACGACCTCGACCGTCAGCGGGCCGAGATCACCTACGGCTACCTGCCGCGGGCCGACGCGATCCTCCTCGTCCTCGACGCGACGCAGCCGCTCACCGCGTCGGAGAAGCGGTTCCTCGAGACGCAGCTCCTGCCGGTGTGCCGCGACCGCGTGGTGGTCGCGCTCAACAAGGCCGACCTCCTGTCGCAGGGCGAGGCCGAGCAGGCGCTCAGGTTCGTGCGCGAGCAGCTCGTGCGCGTGGCGCCGGTGGCGCCGGTCGTGCTCACCTCGGCCACCCGCGGCCTCGCCGCCGCCGAGGCGGCCGCGAGCGGCGTGCAGGCCCTGGGCGCCCACCTCGCGGCGACGCTCGGCAGCGACCGCCTGCGGCTGATCCTCGACGGCGCCGCGGCCGAGGGGCTGCGCACCTGCGACCTCCTCGGCCAGGGGGTGACGCTGCGCCGCCGCAGCCTCGCGCTCGGGCCGGAGGAGCTGACGCGCCGCGCCGCCGCGCTCGAGGCCGACCTCGCCGCCTCGGCCGCGCGGCTCGAGGAGCGGCGCGCCCAGCTCGTCGCCGAGACCGCGGCGATCCGCAGCGCCGCCCACGAGGACCTGCGGCGCTTCACCGCGGAGCTCGCCGCGGCGCTGCCGGCCCAGGTGGAGCAGGCCAGCGCCGCCGACATCCGCACCTACTTCGGCGACTTCATCGAGGACACCTTCCGCGAGTGGCTCGACGGGGAGGCGCGCACGATCGGCGGCCGCCTCGAGGCGCTCGCCGACCAGCTCGTCGCCGTCCTCGATGAGGACGCCCGCGCCACCGCCGCGGCCCTGGGCAGCGAGGTGCGCGACGGGGCGCAGGCGCTCGACCTCAAGGTCGACTCGAGCCCCTACGACGTCAGCGTCGTCGCCCTCGGCGCGCTCGGCATGGGCGTGATGCTCTTCTCCAACCTCCTCGTCGGCGGCCTGCTCACGCTCGCCGCGCCCGCGCTCGCCACGCTCTTCCGCTACCGCCTGAACGAGGAGGTGAAGCGCAAGGCCATGGAGGACGGCCCCGCCGCGGTCCGCGCGGTGGCGGCGAAGGTCGCGCCGGAGCTCGACCGCATGATCACCGACAGCGGCCGCCGCCTCGAGGAGTTCGCGGCCGCCGCCGGCGGCGAGGTGCGCCGCGCCCTCACCGAGGCGCTCGCCGCCGCCCGCGACGAGCACACCGCGGCCGAGGCCGACTCGGCGCCCGCCGCCGCGCAGCTCGACGGCCTCGCCGCCGAGACCCGCCAGCTCCGCACCGACCTCGAGGTGCTCCGCGCCCGCGTCTGGGCCGAGGAGGCCCCGCCCCAGCCGGCGGGGCCGGCGGCGGCGTAGCGACCGCCCACCCTTGACGTGACGCCCCGTCCCGGGCACGTTTTGGAGCGCAGCCACCCTGCCACGAGGTCCCATGAGCTCCGCCAAGGTCGCGATCCTCCGCACGTCCCCCCCGACTGTCCTCGCCGACTACCACCGGCTGATGAACCTCGCCGGCTACCAGGACGTGATCGCGAAGGACGCCGACACCGGGCTGAAGATCAACATCTCGTGGCACTTCTTCTACCCCGGATCCTCGACGGTGCCGTGGCAGCTCGAGGGCGTGATCCGGGCGATGGAGCGAGACGGCTACCGGCGCGATCTCATCCACGGCTGCCACAACCGCACCGTCGTCATCGACGCGCACCTCGGCGAGCGCGAGAACAAGCAGATCGACGTCATCGAGGCGCACGGGCTGCGCAACGTGCACCTCTACGAGTCGGAGGACTGGATCGACGTCCGCGACGCCGTCGGCGACCTGACCAGGGACTTCCTCGTCCTCAACCAGGTGTACCCGAAGGGCTTCGCCATCCCGCGCCGCTTCATCGGCGAGAACATCATCCACCTGCCGACGGTGAAGACCCACGTCTTCACCACCATGACCGGCGCCATGAAGAACGCGTTCGGCGGCCTGCTCAACGAGCACCGCCACTGGACCCACCCGGTCATCCACGAGACGCTCGTCGACCTGCTCATGATCCAGAAGAAGATCCACCGCGGCGTCTTCGCCGTGATGGACGGCACCTTCGCCGGCGACGGCCCGGGGCCGCGCTGCATGATGCCGCACGTCAAGAACGTGATCCTCGCCTCCGCCGACCAGGTCGCCATCGACGCGGTCGCCGCCAAGCTCATGGGCTTCGACCCGCTCGCGGACGTCAAGTTCATCCGCCTCGCCCACGAGCGCGGCCTCGGCTGCGGCGACGTGCGCGACATCGAGATCGTCGGCGACGTCGACGCGGCCCGCGAGAACTGGCACTTCGAGGGCCCGTTCAAGCACATGACCTTCGCGTCGCGCAACCAGCACCGCATCTACTGGGGCCCGCTCAAGAAGCCGGTCGAGTGGTCGCTCAAGACCTGGCTCGCGCCGTGGGCCTACGTCGCGTCGGTGTCGTACCACGACATGTTCTGGTACCCGTTCTACGGCAAGAAGCACGTGCAGCAGGCGCTCGGCAGCGAGTGGGGGCGCCTCTTCGGGAACTGGGGCCACGTCGCGACCGACGCCGAGGGGCGCGGCTACCCCGACGTGGGCGGCACCAGCCCGGCGCTGATCCGCCTCGGCCTCAAGCACTTCATCGAGGGCTTCCGGCTGATCGGGATGGCGGTCGCGGAGTCGCCCGAGGTGAAGGCGCGGCAGCGGCGCAAGGCGGTCGCGGCCACGCCGTAGGCGCGGCGCCCCGCGGGCGCCCGGCTTTGGGCGCGGCGCGGGCCGTGGTACCGTCCCTTCATGCGGGACGCGCGTCTCGGTCTGCTCGCGGCGGCACTGGCCCTCCTCTTCGCGCTCGGCTGCGGAAGCGGCAGCGCCGCCGTGCCCGACGGCGGCGCCGGCGATGCCGCGCCCGCCGCCGACGCGGCCCGCGCCGACGCCCCGCGTCTCGACGCCGCCCCCGCCGACGGCCCGGTCGCGACCACCGACCTCGCGCGGCTGCGGGCGCTGGTCGCGGCGCTCCCCGGCGCGAGCGGCGCCGCGGCGCGCGACGCGCTCGTCGACGCGTTCGTCACCGTGGTCGCGTACGGCGAGCACGGCTTCCCGATCCGCGAGGAGGGGCAGCTCGGGGTGGCGCTGCGCGACAGCGGCGGCGGCAGCCTGACCGTCGCGGGCGACTTCAACGGCTGGGACGCGGCGGCGCTGCCGCTCATCCAGCCGGTGCCGGGTTACCCCTTCTACTACCGGATCACGCCGATCACGGAGCCGCTCCCGCGCACGCTCTACAAGCTCGTGCGCAACGGCGCCGAGTGGTTCGCCGACCCGCTGGCGCGCCGCTTCGGGTGGGACGCGAACGGGCAGTACGCCCTCGCCGAGGCCGGCGACGCCGCGAGCCACCTCGAGCGCTGGCCGCGCTTCGCCGAGGGCGTCGGCGCGCTCGAGCCGCGCACCGTGACGGTGTACGTGCCGGCCGGCTACGTCGCCGACGCGACGCCGCGGCCCGTCCTCTACATGCACGACGGCCAGAACCTCTTCGACCCGGCCGCGTTCTGGGGCGGGTGGCACGTCGGCGACACCGCGGACGCGCACATCGCCGGCGGGCAGATCCAGTCCCTGCTCATCGTCGGGGTCGACAACACCGCCGCCCGCTTCGACGAGTACACGCACGTGCAGGACGACCTGACCGGGACGACGACCGGCGGCCGCGGCGACGAGTACCTGGACTTCATCGTGACGGGCGTGAAGCCCTTCGTCGACGCGCGCTACCGGACGGCGACCGGCCCGGCGACGACCGGCGTGCTCGGCTCGTCCCTCGGCGGCCTCATCAGCTTCTACGCGGCCTACCTGCACCCGGAGGTCTTCGGCCACGCGGCCTCGATGTCGGGCACCTTCGTGTGGGGCCGCGGCCTCGGGAACCCCACGATGATGGACCTCGTCGCCGCGGATCCCCCGACCGGCGTCGCCCTCTACCTGGACAGCGGCGGCGACCCGCCCTGCCCGACCACGGCGGAGAGCAACGACAACTACTGCGAGACGATCGAGATGGCCGACACGCTGCGCGGCCAGGGCTGGGCGGACGGCACGGACCTCTTCTACCGCTGGACCTCGGGAGCGCAGCACAACGAGGCCGCCTGGGCGGCGCGGCTGCCGGCGGCGCTGACGGAGTGGTTCCCGGGACCGTAGCGGCGGTGGCACGCGGCGCGGGCCCGCTCCCCCCCTACACCGCCGCGTCGCGCCGCGCCGTAGGCAGCGCCAGGAACACCACCAGCGCCGCGGTGAGCGCCGCCGCCGCCAGCGCCAGCAGCGCGACGTAGCCGAGACGCGCCGCCACCCAGCCGCCCGCCACGCCGCCGACGACGCAGGCGACGGCGATGACGGCGTTGAAGACGCCGAGGCCGGCGCCGCGCGGGCCGGGCGCGAGCGCGGCGGCGAGCGTCGTGCCCGCCACGCTCACCGGCGAGTAGGCGAGGACGACGACGCCGAAGCTGGCGAGCGCGGCGAGGCCGCCGCCGCGGGGGTGGACGGCGGCGGCGACGAGGATCGCGACCACGCCGGCGGCGCGGAGGCCGGCGCCCAGGCGCAGGACGCGCACCGCGCCGCACCGCGCGGCGAGGCGGCCGGCGCGCGCGTAGAGGCCGAGCCCGAGCCCGGTCGCGACGGCGAAGCCGCCGGCGGCGAGCGCCGGGGACACCGCGAAGGTGTCGCGCATGAGCACCGGGTAGAGCGCGTAGAGCGCCGACGAGCCGCTGAAGGCGCACAGGATGCCGACGGCGAAGAGGCCGAAGCGCGAGCGGCCGAGGAGGCGCAGCCGGCGCAGGGCGGCGAGCCCGCGCGTCCGGCACGCGCGCGGCGGGCCGCCGGGCCCCGGCTCGGCGCGCGCGGGCGGCTGGGCCAGCGTGAGCGCGTGGAGCGCGCGGCCCGGGGCGCGCGCGGTCCGGAGCGCGATGAGCGCGGCCGCCGCGGTCACGCCGCCGCCGAGGAGCAAGCCGGCGCGCGGGCCGAGGCGGCTGAGGGCGCCCGCGGCGGCGAGCCCGGCCACCTGCCCCACCCCGTAGGAGGTCTGCAGCCAGCCGATGCGCTCGTCCCACTCGGGGCGCGGGTGGTGCGCGACGACGAGGAGCGCGGCCACGGTGCTCGCCGCCGCCGACCCGGCGCCGGCGCCGAGCGCGAGCAGCAGCGCCAGCGGGCCGCCCGGCGCGCCCGCGAGCCCGGCGAACCCCAGCGTCATCACCGCGAGCCCGCCGGCGAGCAGCCAGCGGTGCAGCCGGTAGCGCTCGGTGAGGTGGCCCCACAGCGGCGAGCTCAGGCCGCCGAGGTTGAGCGCGGCCATGATGTAGCCGGCCCACGCGCGCCCGCCGGCGCGGCTGGCGAGCAGCGGCAGCAGGATGGGCGCGAGCCCCGAGACGGCCGCGCCGTGCAGCGCGCAGGCGAGGTACCACGGCTCGACGAACCGCGGCCGCCGGCCCGCGGCGGGGGCGGCCTGCGAGGGCGGCGGCGCCCGCAGGGGGCGCGTCAGGAGGGGCTGGGTGCTGGGCGCGGTCACGGCGGCGAACCGAGAGCTCCTATGGCATGACCGCTCGCGCCCGGCCGCGCAACCAGAGTCTCGGTTGCAGTACAATGGATCGCTCGTGCCCGCGCCCCCGCCCACCTTCGACCGGGTCGTCGCCTCCGATCTGGCCGTGCCGCCGCCGCGCGCGCACAGCCTGGCCGAGCTGATCCTGCGCGGGCCGGCGGGCGAGCCGGACGACGCGCCGATCCTCCTCGGCGCGCTCGAGAGCCGCACGCTGCGCGTGACCTTGCGGCAGCTCCGCCACGCGGTGCTGCGCCTGAGCGCGGCGCTCGCGGCGCGGGGCCTCGGCGCCGGCGACACGGTGTGCCTCGTGCGGCTGCCCCGCACCAGCGAGACCGTGTGCGCGGTCGCCTACGCGGCGCTGTCGGCGGCGGGGCTGCGCGTGCTCTTCCCGATGTACCTCGAGCTCGACGACTTCGCCGGCTGGCTCGGGCGCGCCCGCGCCCGGGCCATCGTCTGGAGCGCCGCCGAGGTCGAGGCGCACGGCGTGGAGGCGGACCGCCACCAGCTCGCCGCCCTCGGCGCCGTCGCGGCGCGCCTCGGCCTGCCCGCGCTGTGCCTGGGCCGCGATCTCGACGTCCCCGGCCTGCTGGCCGAGGCGCCCGCGGCCTCGCCCCCGGCGGACGATCCGGCCGTCCTGGCGCTGTGCCGCCGCGCCGACCTCGACGCCGAGTGCCTCCTGCTCACGACCTCGGGCACGAGCGGCCGGGCCAAGCTCGTGCGCTACCAGCAGCGGGCGCTGCTCGCGAGCTGCGCCGCGTGGGAGGCGGCGGGGCTCTTCCGCGAGGAGCTCCTCGGCGGCCGCGGGCTCACGCTGCTGCTCGCCCACTCGATGGGCGTGCGCGCCTTCTGGAACGCCGTGTGGACGCGCCGGCCGCTGTGCCTCATCACGCCCGAGTGGTTCCTCGAGCGGCCCGAGTGGGTGCGCGCGCTGCTCCTCGAGATGCGGCCGCAGCACGTCACCGGCGGCCCGGCGGCCTACCGCGCGCTGCTCGAGCTGATGCGCGTCTTCCCCGAGGTGAAGCAGACCTGCCTCAGGGACCTGCGCACGGCGGTCTCGACGGGCGCGGCGTTCGACCCGGAGCTGCGCCGGCGCCTCGCCGTCGCGCTCGGCCTCGAGCTGCACAACGCCTTCGGCACCACCGAGACCATGCAGGTCGCCTCCACGCTCGTCGGCGCCGCGGCGGGCGCGCCCGACGGCGGCGTCCTCGGCACGCCCCTGCCCGGCGTGCGCATCGGCCTCGCCCGCCACCCCGCGTACCGCGACGGGGCGGTGTACCGGATGTTCGTCGCCTCCCCGAGCGCCTGCAGCGGCTACCTCGAGGACGGGGCCGCGCCGCCCGAGCCGCCTGGCGCCTGGCGCGCGACCGGCGACCTCCTCGAGGAGACGCCCGGCGGCGCCCTCGTCTTCGTCGGCCGCGAGGGCAGCGACTTCGTCAAGGACGGCTTCGGCGTCAAGGTGCCGCTCGCGCGCGTGGCCGCGTTCTACGCCGGCCTCGGCGACCCGGTGGCGCACCTCGAGCTCTTCCCGCTGCGCGAGGAGCCGGGGCTCGCCGCCATCCTCTTCGTGCCGCCCGCGGCCGCGACCGCGGAGGGCGCCGCGGTGCCGCTCGCGGACCCCGCGGTGCTCGACCGGGTGCAGAGCCTGCTCGAGGAGCGCCACGAGCAGCTGCGCGAGGAGCTGGACGAGCTGGAGTTCCGCCACCTCACCGCCGCGCGCTTCGCGTGCGTGGCCGGCGCCTGCCCGCGCACGGCGAAGGGCACGCCCGACCGCGGCGCGATCAGCCGCGGCCTCGGCGCCCTCATCGAGCGGCTCACCGGCCCCTTCGTCGCCCGGCCCGGGCTCGTGCTCCTCGAGCGCGAACCGTACGCCCGCTCCCGCGCGGTGCGGCTGTCGAGCCCGCGGCGCGGCGAGCTGCTGCGGGCCGCGCGGCTCGACAAGCGCTTCATCCGCGGCCGCGGCGACCGGCTCGTCTACCGCGAGCGCGGCCGCGAGGTCGAGGTCGTCGACTTCGTCGGCGGCTTCGGCGGCAACCTCCTCGGCCACCGCCACCCCGACGTGGTCGCGGCCGCCGCCGCGCACCTCGCCGGCGACGGCGTGCCGCTCTTCGACCAGGGCTCGGCGCGCGAGCACGAGGGCGCCCTCGCCCGCGCCCTCGGCCGCCTGCTCGGCCGCGAGACCGGCGTGCACCCCATCGTCCGCTTCGCCTCGACGGGCGCCGAGGCGGTCGAGATGGCGCTCGCGCACGCCTTCCTCGAGCGCGACGAGCGGTTCCGGCGGCTGTGCCACGAGCAGCGCCGCCTCTTCGGCCACCGCCACGCCGACCTCGTCGCCGCCCAGATCGCGCGCAACGAGGCGCGCCTCGCGCAGGAGCGGCCCCGCCTCATCGCCCTCGAGGGCGGCTTCCACGGCCACACCCTGGGCGCGCGCGCCGCGCTCTCCGGGCGCAAGGGGCGGGAGCCCTTCCTCCCGCTCTACGCGCCCCTCGCGCTCTTCCTGCCGCCCGACGGCACGGACGGCGGCTCCGGCCTCGACGAGCTCCTCGCGCGCGAGGAGCTGCCGCTCGAGATCCTGATCCCCGACGGCGACCGCGCGGTGCCCGGCGTCGCCCCCTTCTCGCGCATCATCGCCGCGATCGCCGAGCCGATCCAGGGCGAGGGCGGCGTGCGCGAGGTGGACCCGCTGCTGCTGCGCCGCCTCGCCGCCCAGCCGTTCCCGCTCATCCTCGACGAGATCCAGGCGGGCCTCGGCCGCAGCGGCGAGCTGTGCGCGTCGCGCGGCGTGCGCGGCGGCGCGTACGTCTTCTCGAAGGCGCTCGGCGGCGGCCTCGCGAAGATCGCGGCGGTCTGCATCGACCGCCGCCGCTACGTCGAGCGCTTCGACGAGCTGTGGGCCTCCACCTTCGCCGGCGACGCGCTGTCGTGCACCGTGGCGCGCCGCGTGCTCGAGGTGATCGAGCGCGAGGACGTGCCCGGCCGGGCGCGCGCCCGCGGCGCCGCGCTCGCGGCCGCCGTCGGCGCCGTGGCCGAGGAGTACCCCGACGTCATCGCGGCGGTGCGCGGCCGCGGCCTCATGCTCGGGGTCGAGCTCGCGACCGGCCCGGCGCACGACGCCCTCCTCGTCCGCGCCCTCGTCGACCGCGACCTCTACGGCGCGCTCGCGAGCGCCTACCTCCTGAACCGCCACGGCGTGCGCGTGCTCCCCACGCTCTCCGCGCCGCGGACGTTGCGCCTCGAGCCGAGCGCCTTCGTCGACGACGCCGCCATCGCCCGGCTCGCCGCCGGCCTGCGCGCCTTCGCCGTCGCGGTCCGCGCGCGCGACTTCGCCCTGCTGCTCTCCTTCCTCGTCGAGGACGAGGCCGCGCTCACCGCCGCGCCGCCGCCCGAGGCGCCCATCCCGCGCCGCGACTGCCAGGTCGCCCCGGCCGCGCCCGGCGCGGTCCGGGTCGGGTTCCTCAACCACTTCGTCTACCCCGAGCGCGAGCTGGTGATGGTGGAGCCGAGCCTCGCCCGCCTGTCGCTCACCGCGCGGCGGGCGCTGTTCCACAAGCTCGTGGTCCTCATGGAGCAGCGGCCGTTCGTCGCGTTCGCGGAGAACCTCGCCGGCGGCCGCGTGCACTTCACCTCGATCGCCCTCGCCTCCGACGTGGCCACGCTCGAGGACCAGCACCGCACCGGGCAGCGGCGCCTCCCGGTCGAGCGCGTCCAGGAGGCCGTCGACCTGGCCGGCCGCGTCGGCTGCCAGGTGATCGCGCTCGGCGCCTTCACCAGCATCCTCACCCGCGACGGCACCGCCGTCATGCCGCCGCCCGGCGCCCGGCTCACCTCGGGCAACACCTTCACCGTCGTCGTGGGCGCGCGGCGCCTGCGCGCCGCGTGCGCCGCCCGCGGCGTGGATCCGGCCGTGAGCCGCCTCGCCCTCGTCGGCGCGACGGGCAACATCGGCACCGCCCTCGGCCTCGAGCTCGCCGGGCGCGGCGCCGGCTTCGCGGAGGTGCTGCTCTGCGGCCGGAGCCGCCCCCGGCTGGAGGAGCAGCGCGCCCGGCTCCTCGGCCGGCGCCCCGACGCGCGCGTCGCGGTCACCACGGACCTGACGGCCCTGCGCGAGGCGCAGGTCATCGCGGTCGCGACGAGCACGAACGAGCCGCTCATCTACCCGCACCACCTCGCGCCCGCCGGCGCGGTGCTCATCGCCGACCTCGCGGTCCCGAGCGCGGTCGCGCCCGAGGTCGAGCGGCTGCCCCACGTCACGCTCGTGACGCTCGCGGGCAGCGTCGCGCTGCCCCAGGACCCCGGCTTCGTCCTCTCGTCGCACACGCGGCCCGGCACGGCGTTCAGCTGCGCCGCCGAGGCGATCCTGCTGGCGCTCGAGCCGGTGCGCACCGCCGGGCTCACCCTGGTCGGCGACATCGACCCCCGCACCGTCGAGGCGCTGAGCGCGCTGGCCGACGAGCACCATCTGCTCGACACGATCGCGGACGGCGGATTCCGGCCGTGATACGGTCCCGCGCACCGGGATGGGGCACCTCTACAACTTCGGCCTCTCGCAGGAGGACGAGCGCACCGAGGCGACGGCGCTCAGCCTCGGCTCGCTCGGCAGCCACGACCGCGTGCTCTCGCTGGCGAGCGCCGGCGACATGCCGCTGTCGCTCCTCGCCATGGGCGCCGAGTCTGTCGTCGCCGTCGACCTCGACCCGGCCCAGCTGCACCTCTGCCGCCTGAAGGCCGCGGCGGTGCAGCGGCTCGACCGCGACGACGCCATCCGCTTCCTCGGCTTCATGCCCGCGTCGCTCGGCGCCCGGGCCGGCTGGCTGCGCGACCTGATGCCGGGCCTGCGTCCCGACACGCGCCTGTACTGGGAGTGGCACGAGGCCGAGGCGCTGCGGGGCGCCATCTGGGCGGGCCGCTTCGAGCGCTACCTGCGCCGGGTGGTCCGGCTCGTCACGCCGCTCATCGGCCTGCGCCGGTTCGAGCGGCTGGTCGCCTGCACGACGCTGGACGAGCAGCGCGCCTACTTCGCGCGCGCGTTCGACAAGCCGCGCATCCGCACCATGTTCCGGGTCGCCTTCCACCCGCTCGTCTACGCGGTGCGCGGCCTCGACCCGCGCGGCCTCATGCACCACGCCGGCACCGTCTCGCTCGGCGACCAGTTCTTCGCCCGGTTCGAGGCGATGTGCACGACCACGCCGGCGGCGAGCAACCACCTGCTGCAGCTGCTGGTGCTCGGCCGGGTGATCTCCACCGACGCGGTCCCCGAGTACCTGACCAGCGCGGGCGTCGCGGTCGTCCGCTCCCGCCAGGGCCGGCTGGCGTTCCACGAGCAGGACATCGTGCGCTTCTTGCGGGCGGCCCCGCCGGCGGCCTTCAACAAGGCGCACCTCTCGAACATCGTCGACTGGCTGCCGCTGGCGTACTTCAACGAGCTCCTGCGGCTCCTGTGCGCGAAGATGACGAAGCCCGCGCGCCTCGTCTGGCGCTTCCTCCACGCCGACCGCGAGCCGCCGCCGGACCTCGCCGGCCGCGTCGTCCTGGAGCGGACGCTGGGCGAGCGGCTGCGCCAGCGCGACCGCTTCCCGTTCTACGGGATCGTGCCCGCCCGCATGAACGGCGCCGGGGCCGGGTGAGGCGGTGGCGCCGAGCCTCCGCGAGGTCCCGCGCGCCCTCGGGCCCGCGCTCGCCGCGCTGAACCTCGCCTGCCCCATCGAGGCCGGCTTCACGTTCGTCTTCGACCGCGCGCCGGACTTCTTCGCCTGGCCCGACGCCGCCTTCGACCGGTACCGCTACCTCGGCGCGTTCCACGGCGAGCGCCTCGTCGGCTACGCCCTGTGCGGCGTGACCCGGGGCTTCACCGGCGCCGCGGCCACGCCGTACTTCTACGCCGGCGACCTGCGGGTCCACCCGGCGGCGCGCGGCGCGGGCCTGGCGATGCAGCTCACCCTCGCGCACCTGGACGTGCTGCCCGAGGACTGCCCCGCCGGCTTCTTCCTCGTGAAGGAGGGGAACCGCCCGGCCGAGGAGATGGTGAAGCCGAGCCGGCGGGTGCCGCGCGTCGTGCACCGGCCCCTCTGCCGCCTGGAGGCGCAGAACGCGCTCCTCCTGCGGCTGCCGGCGCCGCCCGGCCGCGCTCGCGTGCGGCCGGCCGCCGCCGCCGACCTCGAGCCGATCGCCGCGCTCGTGCGCCGCGCGCTGGGCGCCCGCCTCTTCGGCCCGGCGCCCGACGCGGCCGCGCTCGCCGCCGCCGCCGAGCGCGGGCGCGGCCCGGTGCGCACCTACGTCGCCGAGCGCGGCGGCCGCCTCGTCGGCACCGTGACCGCGTGGGACCAGGACGACCTGCGGCGCACCCGCGTGCTGCGCTACCCGCTCGGGGCGCACCTCCTGCGCGGCGCCTACGCCCTGGGCCGCCGCGTCTTCCCGGGCGCGCCGGCGCTCCCGCCCGCGGGCGGCGCGCTGCGCGCCGTGACGCTGACCCGGCTCGCCGTCGCCGACCGCGACCCCGCGGTCCTCGCCGACCTCCTGGGCGCGGTCGCGCGCGACCACCGCGCCCGCGGCTACCACCTGATCCACCTCGGGTTCGCGCACGGCGATCCGCTCGCGGCGGCGACCCGCGGCTACCTCACGCAGCGCTTCTGCTCACGCGTGTGGGTGGCGTTGCCGCGCGGCGGCGGCGACCCGCCGCTGCCGGCGGGCGCCCGCGACCCCTACCTCGACCTGGCGATCATCTAGCGAGCTCGCGCGGGGTCGCGCCCCAGCAGGCCCGCGACGGCGCGACCGTCCGATGTAGTATAGGTGCAATTTTCCGCCAAATTTAGATAGTGTTCGCGAGTACCCCTGCGCGGCCGCTCGTGGCAGCGTGGAATCGATGTCCGTGAAGCTGCGAGTGAACTCGGGGCCACGCCGCGGCGTGCGCCACGAAAGGAGCGTCGCGATGTCGTGCACGATCAGGAGGTCCTGGTGGCTCGTCGGCGCCGCGGTGGCGGCGCTCTGCGGCAGCAGCCCGGTCCGCGCCGACGGGGGGGCCGAGACCACGGTGAACGCCTTCGCGGGCGGGCTCACCTCGTCCATCCCCATCGGCGTGCCGGCCTTCCGCGGGCTGGAGCCCAAGACCAGCCTCTTCTACAACTCCGGCGCCGGCAACGGCTTCGTCGGGGTCGGCTGGAGCCTCGGGGGCGTGTCGGTGATCGAGCGCCAGGGCCCCGGCGGCGGGACGCCCAACTACGACGGCAACGACACCTACCGCCTCGACGGCAACCTGCTGCTGCCGTGCGCGCAGGCCGCGGGCAGCCCGAGCTGCACCACCGGCGGCACGCACGCCACGCGCATCGAGAGCTACGCGCGCATCACGTTCGCCGGCGCGAGCAACACCTGGACCGTGTGGCAGCGCGACGGGCGCAGCACCACCTTCGGGCCGGTGCTGCAGACGACCCAGGGGACCTTCCGCTGGGGGATCTCCCGTACCGCCGATGCCAAGGGGAACGCGGTCACCTACGGGTGGACTCCGTTCGACGGCGTCAACGAGAGCTACCTCGAGACCATCAGCTACAACGGCACGGTCATCACCTTCTTCCGCGAGGCGCGCCCCGATCCCTACACCTACGCCGTCGGCGGCGCCGCCACCTGCTACGACCGGTGCCCCGGCAGCGACGTCGTCAAGTGCAATCCGCACGCGTGCCCGGGAGTGGGGCTGGTCACGGTCAGCGCCCGCCTGCGCAGCATCTTCGTCTACCAGCCCGGGGTCTCGCACCTGCGCGCGTACCGCCTGAGCTACGGCCAGGGGAGCACCGGCCGGTCGCTCCTCACCGGCGTGCAGCAGTACGGCAACGACGTGACCCACGACGGCGGCGGCCTCATCACCGGCGGCACCGCGCTCCCGGCCATGAGCATGGAGTACGACAGCAGCGTCGTCGGCGTCACCAGCGGCCCCTACGGCTTCAACGGCGGCAGCTTGAACGGCGGCCGCGTGGACTGGCCCACCGGCGGCTTCGCCTCGATCAGCCGCGGCAGCGTCACCGACCAGCGCGACGGCGGCATCGCGTTCGGCGACTTCAACGGCGACGGGCGCACGGATATCGCGTGGTCCCTGTGGGAGTGCGGCGACTGGTACGGCGCCGGGTGCCAGGCGCACACCGAGATCTGGCTCGGCACCGGCTACGGCTGGACCCCGGGCCCGGCGTGGCCCACGGCGGGCTACCTCTCCATCGACCGCAGCACCACGGCCGACCAGCAGGACGGCGGGGTGCGACTCGTCGACCTCAACGGCGACGGCAAGACCGACATCGTCTGGTCGCTCTACAAGTGCAACGGCTGGTATGGCAGCGGCTGCGCCGCCTACAACGAGATCTGGCTCTCGACCGGCACCGGGTTCGTGCGTGGCCCGGCGTGGCCCACCGGCGGCTACGTCGCCATGGACCGCGACGGGCAGGGGAACGTGAAGGACGGGGGCGTGCGCTTCGCCGACCTCAACGGCGACGGCAAGATGGACATCGTGTGGTCCATGTGGGAGTGCACCGACTGGTACGGTGTCGGGTGCCAGGCGCACAACGAGATCTGGCTCTACACCGACACCGGCTTCGTCGCCGGGCCGGCGTGGCCGACCGCGGGCTACATCTCCATGGACCGCGACACCACCGGCGACCAGCGCGACGGCGGCGTGCGGCTCGTGGACATCAACGGCGACGGCAAGGCCGACGTGGTCTGGTCGCTCTACAAGTGCAACGGCTGGTACGGCCCCGGCTGCGCCGGCTACAACGAGATCTGGCTCTCGACCGGCACGGGCTTCACGCGCGGGCCGGCGTGGCCGACCTCGGGCTTCATCGCGATGGACAACGATAGCACCGGCAACATGCAGGACGGCGGCATTCGGTTCGCGGACATCAACGGCGACGGCCGCATGGATATCGTCTGGTCCATGTACAAGTGCAATGGCTGGTACACCCCCGGCTGCGCCGGCTACAACGAGATCTGGCTGAACGCGGGCAACTTCTTCGTGCGCGGCCCGGCGTGGCCGACCTCGGGCTTCGTCGTGATGGACAACACCAGCACCGGCACCATGCAGGACGGCGGGGTGCGCCTCGTGGACCTGAACGGCGACGGCAAGGCCGACATCGTCTGGTCCATGTACAAGTGCAATGGCTGGTACGGCCCCGGCTGCGCCGGCTACAATCAGACCTTCCTCAGCACCGGCACGGGCTTCATGAACGGGCCCGCGCTCGCCACGTCGGGCTACATCGCCATGGACGCCAACGGCCAGGGGAGCATGGTCGACGGCGGCGTGCGGCTCACCGATCTCAACGGCGACGGCAAGCTGGACGTGGTCCGGTCCATCCGCGCGTGCAACGGCTGGTACGGCGCCGGCTGCTGGTCCTACAACGAGGCGCGGCTGGCGACGGGCGGCAGCGATCTCATGTTCCGCATCAAGAATGGCCTCGGCGCGAGCACCCAGATCGGCTACACCCCCTCGACGAACTGGTCGAACACCTACCTGCCGCAGGGGATGGTCTTTCCGACCGTGGGGTGGGTGATGGTCAGCGACGGGCGCGGCGGCGACCCGCAGGTGACGTCGTACACCTACGCGGGGGCGCGCTGGCGCGACGCCACCGCCAGCGATCCGGTGCGCGAGTTCCTCGGCTTCCGCAAGGCGACCACGATCCTCGGGTTCACCGGGCCGTACAGCGAGACCTACTACTGGCAGCGGAACGGCACGATCGCCAAGCCCGAGGTGATCTACAAGCGCAGGGCGAACGGCGCCATCCTCTCGTTCGACAAGTTCCGCTTCACCGAGAACACCGCGGCGCCCTACACCTCGCTCGCCACCGAGGGGTGGTCGCACGAATGCAACGGCGACGGCGTGGTCGACGCCAACCACAACTACGTCTCGGGCTGCCGGCGCGTGCTGGCCACGTACGCCTGGGACCAGTACGCCAACCTGACGACGGAGTATCTGTACGGCGACTACGATCTCGCCGGCGATGAGCGCACGGCGGTGCGCAGCTTCGCCGCCAACACGGCGGCCTACATCGTCGGGCTGCCGGCGTACGAGGAGCTGCGGGCCGGGATCGGCACGGGCGGCCCGCTGCTCAGCCGCACGCGCTTCCGCTACGACGGCGCGACGAGCGAAGCCACGCCGCCCGCCGCGGGCCTGCTGACGACCAAGGGCGTGTGGGACGATCAGACGGGCTGGTATGTCGAGAGCGCCTTCGGCTACGACGCGTGGGGCAATACGACGTCAGTGACCGACGCGCTGGGCCGCACCACGACCAAGACCTTCGACTCGACCTACCATCTCTACGCGATCACGGTGACCGACCCCCTCGGGTACCGCACCCAGAAGTCGTACGATACGCTGCTGGGGCTCCTGACGAGCAGCACCGATCCCGACGGCAACGTGTCGACCACCGGGTACGACGTCTTCGGGCGCGCGACGCTGACGACCGGCCCGACCGGGTCGCAGACCAGGCTCGAGTACCTGGGCTGGGGGGACGCGTCGACCCAGAAGACCCGGCAGAGCTTCCTGCAGCCGGGCGGGACCTGGCTGTGGGAGGACACGTACTTCGACGGGCTAGGGCGGCTGTACAAGAAGGTGGGACAGAACGGGGTGGCCGCGGAGACGATCTTCGGCGCCTTCGGGAAGGTGTGGAAGCAGAGCGTGCCCTACGCGGTGGACGCGAACGGCGCGCCGGCCGAGCCCGTGCGCCACGACGTGACCACCTACGACGAGATCGGCCGCGAGGTGACGGTGACGCGGGCCGACGGGATGGGGCTCACGCGCGCCTACGGCGACGACTGGGTGAGCGTGACGGACGCGGCGGGCGCGGTGCGGACGTCGTGGTTCGACGCGGCCGGGCGGGTGGTGCGCGCGCGGGAGACGATCGACGGCGTGGCGGCGGACACCACGTTCGCCTACGACCTGCTCGGGCGGCGGACGAAGTCGGTGGACGCGCTCGGCAACCAGACGCAGGTGGCCTACGACAGCCTGGGGCGCGCGCTGCAGAAGAGTGATCCGGACCAGGGGCTGTGGCGGTACGCGCACGACGCGGTCGGCCGCGTGATCGCGGAGACCGACGCGCTCGGCGCCACCACGACCGTGGCCTACGACGCGCTCGGGCGGGCGACGCGGCGCACCTACAGCGACGGGACGTACGACAGCTACACCTTCGACGAGGCGGGGCGCGGCTCGTCCAAGGGGCGGCTCACGACCTCGGTGAGCGCCTCCGGCGTGACCACGCGCGCGTGGTACGACGCGGGCGGGCGCCGCACGCGCTACGAGACGGTGATCGACGGCGTGACCTACGCCATCAGCCACACCTACGACCTGGCCGGGCAGGTCGCGACGGTGACCTACCCCGACGGGGAGGTGGTCACCCACGGGTACGGCACCAGCGGCGCGGCCCTCGGCCGGCTGGTGTCGGTGGGCAGCAAGGTGACCGGCGTGAGCTACACGGCGAAGGGCCAGATGGCGTCCATCACCTACGGCAACGGGGTGGTCACCAGCTTCGGCTTCGACGCCACCGGCGAGCACACGACGTCCATCCAGGTGGGCGGACTGGCCACCATCAACTACGCCTACGACGTCAACGCGCGGATCGTGTCCATGACCTCGCCGCAGCTCGGGCAGGTCAACTGGGGCTACAGCTACGACTCGCTGGGGCGGCTCACGCAGGCGACGAACACCGCGTACGGGGCCTACACGCAGAGCTTCGGCTACGACGCGGGCGGGCGAATGACGATGCAGACGGGGGTCGGGGCGTACACCTACGGGGCCGCCACGCACCCGCACGCGGTGACGGCGGCGGGCACGAACACCTATGCGTACGACGCCAACGGGAACATGACCGCGGGCGCGGGGCGGGCGCTCACGTACAACGGCGACCACAAGCCGGTGACGATCACCGCCGGGGGCGTGACGACGAGCTTCGTGTACGACGCGCAGGGGCAGCGGGTGAAGAAGACAGGCCCGGCGGGGACGGTGGTGTACGTGGGCGGGCTCTACGAGGTGCGCGGCGCGGCGGTGACCAAGTACTACCTCGCCGGGGCCGTGCGCGTGGCGAAGGTGGCCGGGGGCACGACGACCTACCTCCACCAGGACCACCTGGGGTCGACGCGGCTGGTGACGGACGCGAGCGGCCTGGAGGTGAAGCGCTACAGCTACGCGCCGTTCGGCAAGGTCATCGGCGAGAGCGGCAACCCCAGCGCGGGCGACAGCCACCGCTTCACGGGGCAAGAGGCGGACGACGAGACCGGGCTCACCTTCTTCCAGGCGCGCTACTACGACCCGGCGCTGGGGCGCTTCATCCAGCCCGACTCGTTCCTGCCGAACGCGAGCAACCCGCAGGAGCTCGACCTGTACGCCTACGCGAACAACAGCCCCATCAACTACGTCGACCCGAGCGGGCACGCGCCGCTGGTGCCGGCGCTGGTGGCGTGGGTGGCGACCACGCTGGCGGTCAGCGCGGCGACCGCGGCGGTGATCGTCAACGTGGCGGCGGTGGTGATCGGGATCGCACTGAGCTTCACCAACAACCCCATCCTGCAGTCCATCGGCATGGTGCTGGCGGGCATGGGGTCAGCCGGGCTGGGCGGGCCACTCCTCGGCCTGCAGGGGTCAATGACCGCGACGGTGTGCGTGGCCGGCGCGGTGGCGCTCGCACAGAGCCCGGTCTCGCCGCTCGACCCGACGGTGAAGAAGGCGATCGGGTGGGCCTACACGGCCTGGGGCGGCATCTCGGCGATCGACAACCTGGCGACCGGCGCCGACAGGCTGGTGCCGAAGCCGGTCGAGTCGTGGTCGCTGGTCGGCGACGTCGCGAAGGCCCTCAACGGGGCCGCGGCCGCCGGCCGCTGGGCGGCGGCCGGGATGCTGGCGGCGAAGGAGGTGACCTATACGGCGATCGCCTGGGCGGCGGCCTACGGCGCGTCCTACGGGGGCATGGGGGTGCGCTACGGCATGGCCTTCCTCGGCCGCCTGTTCGTGAGCATCGGCGCGGCCACGCCGGGCCCGCTCACGGTGCTGGGCTCGACCTACGACCTCGCCTACTCGCTGCGCTACCCCGACGGCCGCGTCATCGACCTGTCGGGCGGCCAGGGAGGCGAGACGTTCGAGTTCTACTACCACACCGGCTACGAGATGGGCATGTCCTTCGGCCGGCAGCACATCCGCGTCGGCGACGGCGGCGGGTTCTGGGAGATCGGCGACGCGCGCGGCGGCTCCTTCGGCCCGGGCCTCGGCTGGGGCGGCTGGGTCTCCACGCAGAAGGTGACGGTCATCATGAGCCCGGCGCAGGCGGCCGCGTTCCGGGGGGCGCTCACCAAGGGGGCGCAGACGAACGGCGGCTACCAGGGCTTCCACGCCGACTCGCACACCTACATCTCGGCGGCGCTGCAGTACGCCACCGGCAAGAGCGCCGCCGACCTCCACATCAACCCCGGCCTCATCAACTGGTAGCGCGGGCGCGCGGCCCGCGCGCCCCGGGAGAACCCCTGCGAGCACCAGACCGCGCCACGGTCCCGGCGTCCGCGCGCTTTACTCGCGCCGGACGCTGGGCGACAATCGGCGCATGGTGACCAGGCCGGGGCCCGGGGGGCTCGCCGAGGCGCTGCGCGGCCATGTGCCGGCCGCGTCCGTGGTCGACCGCGCGGCGCTCGAGGACGCCCTCACCGCGCTCCAGGCGGCGGCCCGGGGGGCGTGGCCCGACATCACCATCGCGCCGGAGGTCTTCGTACGCTTCCTGGCCGAGCGGCTGCCGCCCGGCGAGGACGTGCTCGCGGGGCTTTCGCGCCTGCACGCGGCCGACCTGTACCTCGCCTGCGGGTGCGCGCTGGGGGATGAGGCGGCCGTGACGGCCTTCGAGCGCCGGGTCCTGCCCCAGGTGGGACCGGCGCTCACGCGCGCGAAGGTGCCGCGGCCGCTGGCCGACGAGGTCAAGCAGATCCTGCGCATACGGTTGCTCGTGCCCGACGGGGGGGAGCCGCGGATCACCGGCTACTCGGGTCGCGGGGCCCTCGTGCGCTGGGTCCAGATCGGCGCCATGCGGCAGGCGCTGATACTGGGACGCCGGCGCAAGACGCACGGCGAGCTCGACGGCAGCATCGATCTGGAGCTCCACGCCGCGGGGCCGGACCCGGAGCTCGACTACCTCAAGACCAGGTACGCGGCGGAGTTCACCGCGGCCTTCAGGGCCGCCCTGGCGGCCCTCCCGCGCCGGGACCGCAACGTGCTGCGGCTGCACTTCGTGCACGCCCTCAACATCGAGCAGATCGGGGTCGTGTACCACGTCCATCGCGCCACGGTCGCGCGCTGGATCGGCCACGCCCGCGAGGCGCTGCTGCGCGACACGCGGGGGGCGCTGGGGGCGCGCCTGCAGCTCCGCCCGGAGGAGCTCGACAGCCTCCTCGACCTGGTGCGGAGCCGCCTGGACGTCAGCCTCTCCACCCTCGGCGTCGACTGACCGCCGCGTGAGCTGAAGCGCCGGTGGGGGCACCGTCGGGTGCGCCGCGCGCGGGATGCGACAAGCATGGCGACGTCTGCATCATCCCAGCGGGAGCGCCGCTGGCCGCGGCGCGTCGTCACGAAGATGCCGCATGCACTCGACCATGATGCAGGGGAGGAGGCCGGCGTGAGGCGGGCCCCTCCGTGTCTCGATCCCGATACCCTCTACGGGGTGCTCGACGCGCTGGATCTCGGCGTCGTGGTGTGCGACTGGTCGCACACTCACGTTCGTTACCGCAATGCCGAAGGGGCGCGCGCCCTGGGCCTGCTGCGGGCGCGCTCCGGCCGGGTGCCGGCGGCGCTCCGCAGCGTCGTCACGGTCGGGGAGCCGTGGGCGCTGAAGCCGGGCGAGTTCACGGCGGCCCGGGAGCTGGCCACGCCCACGGGGCCCAGGTACTTCGTGCGGGCGCGGCCGCTCGGCGACGCCCCCGGCTCAGTGCTGATCGTCCTGAGCCTCGCCCGGACCCGCCACACCGACGTCGTCGCGCTGGTCCAGCGGCGGCTGGGGCTCTCCCGGCGTCAGAGCGAGATCGCGGCGCTGATCAGCGAGGGCCTGAGCAACAAGGAGATCGCCCGGCGGCAAGGCCTCGCGGAAGGGACCGTGAGCCAGTACCTGGTGGCGATCTACCAGACGCTCGGGGTCCGGCGGCGGAGCGAGGTGGTCATGCTCGTCGACGAGGTGACGCTGTCCGGACGCCGCGAGCCCAGGGAGGAGTAGCACCGCCGCCCGTCGTCACGCCCGTGCCGCTTGAGGGCCGCCACCGCGCGGCGCATAGTGAGCCTCGGCGATGCGCTGCCTCTCGGAAGACGCGGTCATGCAGTTCGTGCAAGGCGAGCTCGCGACCGCGGCCGCGGCCGAGGTCGAGCGGCATCTCGACGAGTGCGCCGAGTGTCGTGACTTGATGGCCGCGGTGGGGCGGATGCTGCCCCCGGCGGACGCCCCCGCGTCCCTGGTCTCAGGGGGCCCCGTCGGCGCGCCGGCCGCGCCGATCCAGCGTGGCACGACCGTCGGGCGCTACGTCATCCTCGACCTCATCGGCACCGGCGGCATGAGCGTCGTCTACTCGGCGTACGACGCCGAGCTCGACCGCAAGGTCGCCCTCAAGCTCCTGCGGCCGGACACCGCGCGCGGCGCGCACGCGGCGGAGGTGCGCGCGCGGCTGCTCCGCGAGGCCCAGGCCCTGGCGCGCCTCGCACACCCGAACGTCGTCGCGGTCTTCGACGCGGGCACCTTCCGCGACGAGATCTTCCTGGCCATGGAGCTCGTCGAGGGCCCCACGCTCGCCGCCTGGCTGCGCGAGCCGCGGCCCTGGCGCCAGGTGGTGACGATGTTCCAGCAGGCCGGGGCGGGTCTCGGCGCGGCGCACGCGGCCGGCCTCGTCCACCGGGACTTCAAGCCGGACAACGTGCTCGTGGGTCCGGACCGCCGCGCGCGCGTCGTGGACTTCGGTCTGGCCCGTCCGGTCGCGGATCTCGACGGCGTCGCTGCAGACGGGGCGACGGAGCGCGGCGAGAGCGCGCTCACGCGACCCGGCGCGCGCCCGGGAACGCCCGCCTACATGGCCCCCGAGCAGCACCGGGGCCAGGCGGCCGACGCGCGCAGCGACCAGTTCAGCTTCTGCGTGGCGCTGTACGAGGCGCTCTACGGCCAGCGACCACCAGCCCCCGAGGAGGCCATCGGGCCTGCGGCGGAGACGCGAGTGCACGCACCGGCGCCGGATCGGCGCCCCCCGGCCTGGCTGCGGCGGGTGGTGCTCCGCGGGCTGAGCGCCGCCCGGGAGGACCGCTACCCCTCGATGGGCGCGCTGCTCGCGGCCCTGACGCGCAGTCCGCGGCGGCGGTGGTACCGGGCCGCGGGCATCGCGGCCGCCGTGGTGCTCCTCGGTGCCGCGGGGCTCGGAGTGCGGGCCCACGGGGTCCGCCAGCGGGCGCAGTGCCGGGCGGACGCCAGGCTCGTGGGCGTCTGGGATGCGCCGAGGAGGGCGGCCACGCGGGCGGCCTTCCTCGCCACGGGGGCCCCGCGCGCGGCGACGGCCTGGCGCGAGCTCGAGGCGCGGCTCGACGCCTACGCGACGGCCTGGGTCGCGGCCCGCACCGCGGCGTGCGAGGCGACGCCGCGGGGGGGGCAATCGACCGAGGTGCGGGAGCTGCGCCTGCAGTGCCTCGACTGGCGGCTCGAGGAGCTGCGCGCGCTCACCACCCTGCTCGAGCAGGCGGATGCCATGCTGGTGGCGCAGGCCGGGTTCATCGTGGAGAAGCTGACGCCGCTGGACGGCTGCGCGGCGACCACGGCCCTGATGAGGCGGCCGCGCCCGCCCCGGGACCCGAGGGCGCGGGCGCAGGTCGATGAGCTGCGCACGAGGCTCGTGAAGGCGCGGGTGCTCCATCACGCCGGCCGCGCCCGGGAGGCTTTGGTGACCATCCGGGAGATCGCGGCGGGGGCGCGGGCCGCGGGGCACCAGCCGGTTGAAGCGGAGGCGCTCTGGGCCCTCGGCATCGCGCTCCGCGTCGCCGGCGACATCGAGGAGGCGGAGGGGGTGCTGTGGCAAGCGGCCGCGGTCGCCGGGGCCTGCGGTCACGACGAGGCGGGGGCCGGGGTGTGGATCGATCTCATCTGGGTGAGCGCCGGCCGGGGGGGCAACCCCGCCAAGCTGACCATGGCCGCGAGGTACGCTCAGCAGGCCGCGGCGGCCCTCGAGCGTCTGGGTGGCCTGGCGCACCTCGAGGCGCGGCTCTCGCACAGCCTGGCCATGCTGGCGACGGAGCGCGGTCGCTTCAAGGAGGCCCAGGCGCACTGCGAGCGCAACCTCGCTCTCGTCGGCAAGGCGTCGCCCGCGCTGTCCTCGTGGCAAGCGACCGCGCTCCAGGGGTTGGGCGAAGTGGTGGTGGCGCAGGGGCGGCTGACCGAGGGCGTGGCGCTGGAGGAGCGCGCCCTCGCGATCCGCGAGCGCGAGCTCGGCCCGGACCATCCGCGCCTCGCGGACTACCTGTCCCCGCTCGCGGCCGCGCGGGTGGCTCAAGGCCGTCCCGAGGAGGGGCTCGCCCTCGCTCGCCGCGCGCTGGCCCTCGCGCGTCAGGGGTACCGGGCGGGCCACCCGCTCGTCGGTGAGGCGCTGGCCGTGGCGGGCCGGAGCTACGCGGCGCTCGGGCGTTACGACGAAGCCCTCGCCCACCATCGGGAGGCGGTGGCCCTCTATCGGGCGCGCGGGCCCGACGATCCGCGGGCGGCGGCGGCGATGGACGACGTCGGCACCGTGCTGCGCCTCAAGGGACGGCTGCCCGAGGCCGCCCTGGAGCACCAACGCGCGCTCGCCATCCTCGCGCGGGCGGTCGAGCCGGACCATCCGGAGCTGGCGCGTGGCCTGCACGAGCTCGGCGAGACGCTGCGCCTGCAGGGCGAGGTCGCCGGGGCGCTGGACGCCCTCGAGCGCGCGCTCGCCATCCGCGAGAAGGCCGCGATCCCTCCGGCGGACCTCGCCGCCACGCGCTTCGCGCTCGCGCAGACGCTCGCTGCCGCCGGCCGGGACCGCCCACGGGCGCGGGAGCTCGCCGTCCTGGCCCGCGCGGGCTACGCCGGGGCGGAGGGCCGGCACGAGGCCCAGGTGACCGCGATCAGGCGCTGGCTCGAGCGCGTGAGATGAGGATCGCCGGCGGCCGGGTGGGGGATCTCCGGGGCCGAGAGCTCCGGGCTACCCGTACACCGTCCGCCGCGCCGCCACGTCGCCGATGATCGTCAGCGTCGGGCCCTGCCGCAGCACCACCTCGGCGCCGAGGGCGCAGTCGTGGACGATGTGCGGGCCGTCGAGGAAGAGGCGGCCCTGCCGGGTGAGGGAGCGCAGCCGCAGCTCGCGGCAGTAGCGCGGCCGCGCGCCGCGCACGCCGCGCGGCAGGTACTGGAGCTCGTCGGACCCGAGGGGCATCACCTCGCCCCCCTCCTGGTACATCCACGCCGTCGACCCCGCCGCGCTGCAGGCGAGCAGCCCCGAGTCCTTGTGCTCGGTCCGCAGGCCGCCCACGTCCAGGCGGTAGCGCGAGGTGGACGCCGGGCTCGCGTGGGCGAAGAGCACGTCGTTGAGCGCCGGCTCGGGGAGCGGGCGGCCGTCGAGGACCGCCTCGATGCGGCGCACGACCGTGCGGGGCGTCTCGCCCAAGCGATCGAGCAGCGCGGCGAACGTGTCCGCCGTGGCGGCGCAGAAGAACCCCGTCGAGGTGCGCGGGTCGGTGTTCACGCCGCACAGCGGGGTGTCGGCGCCCACGAAGTGCGACACCTCGAGGAAGGTGCCGTCGCCGCCGAGCGCGATGACCAGCGCGCGGCCGCGCACCGGCTGCAGCTCGCCGCGGTAGATGCTGTCGTAGCGCAGGCCCCGCCGGTCGAGCGCCTCGTGCACCGCGGCGAGCGCGCAGGCCTGGGCGTCGTGGCTGCGGCGCATCACCTCGACGTCCGGCGCGTCGCCCGCGAGGTACTCGCGCACCTCGGCGTCCGGCGAGTTGCTGTAGATCTCGAGCGTGCTCTTCTTGTAGACGACGAGGATCGGCTCCATCCGTGCCGGCGCCTCCGCCAGAGGAGGGTAACATCCTCTGCGCCGGCGGCAAACGAGTTGCGTGCTTGACGCGCCGCGCCGCCGCGGTGGAGAGTCGGCCCCATGCGCACCTCGATCGTGCTGTGTCTCACCGCCCTGGCGGCGGCCGCGTCGGCGCAGGCACGCCGCCCCATGACGTTCGACGACTTCATCCGGCTCGCGCGCGTCTCAGACCCGCGCCTCGCGCCCGACGGGCGGCGCGTCGTCTTCACCGTGTCGACGTTCGACCAGACCGCGAACACCAAGAACGACGACCTCTGGCTCGTCGACGTGGCCGGCGGCGAGCCGCGGCAGCTCACGTCCCACCCGAAGGCGGACCGCTGGCCCGCCTGGTCGCCGGACGGCAAGCGCCTCGCGTTCGTGTCGAGCCGGGCCGGCGCGCCCCAGATCTTCATGCTCGCCCTGGACGGCGGTGAGGCGCGCCAGGTGACCCGGCTCAAGGCCGGCGTCGAGGGGCGCCCGGTGTGGTCGCGCGACGGCCGCTGGCTCGCGTTCCCGTCGATGGCGTACCCAGAGTGCCGCGACGAGGCGTGCAACCGCGCGCGCGCCGAGGCGCAGGAGGCGACGAAGGCGAGCGGCCGCCTCTACGACGACATCCCCGTGCGCGTCTGGGACAGCTGGCGCGACGCCCGCCGCAGCCACCTCTTCGTCGTCGACGCCGAGGGCCGCACGACGCCGCGCGACCTCACGCCGGGCGCCAGGGATGTGCCGCCCATCGACCTCACCGGTCCGGCCGACTACGACTTCTCGCCCGACGGCAAGGAGCTCGTCTTCACCCGCGTCGACGAGCCCGCCGCGTGGTCCACGAACTCCGACCTCTACGTCGTCCCCGTCGCCGGCGGCAAGCCGCGCAAGGTGACGACCAACCTCGGCAGCGACACCTACCCGCGCTTCTCGCCCGACGGCCGCTTCATCGCGTTCCGCGCCACGGTGTCACCCGGCTACGAGTCCGAGCGCCGCCGCCTGTGGCTCTACGACCGCCAGGGCCACCTCTTCGTGAACCTGACGGAGAAGCTCGACCGCTCGGTCGACGACTTCGAGTGGGCCGCCGACAGCAAGACGCTCTACTTCGACACCGAGGAGGACGGCTACCGTCCCATCTTCGCCATCGCCGCCCGGGCCGGCGCCACGCCGCGCAAGCTCGTGGACCGCCGCTTCACGCACGGCTTCGGCGTGGCCCCCGGCGGGACCGTCGTGTACGCCGCCGAGGCCGGCGACCGCCCGCAGGAGCTATACCGCTTCGCCGGCGGCACCGAGACGCCGCTCACCCGCTTCAACGCCAAGGCGCTCGCCGCGCTCGACCTCAAGCCCCTCGAGTGGACCAGCTACACCGGCGCGAAGGCCGACCGCATCGCGATGCCCATCGTCAAGCCCGCGGGCTTCGTCCACGGCAAGCGCTACCCCGTGCTCATGATCCTGCACGGCGGGCCGCAGGGCATGATGGGCGACGACTGGCACTGGCGCTGGAACTACCAGATGTTCGCCCAGAAGGGCTTCGTCGTGGTGGCGCCGAACTTCCACGGCTCGAGCGGCTTCGGCAGCGCCTTCCAGGACGCCATCCGCGGCGACTGGGGCGGCGCCCCCTACGAGGACGTCCTCAAGGCGCTCGACCACCTCGCCACCCTCCCCTACGTCGACCCGAAGCGCGTCTGCGGCGCCGGCGCCTCCTACGGCGGCTACCTCATCAACTGGATCGCCGGCCACACCGACCGCTTCCGCTGCCTCATCTCCCACGACGGCCTCTTCAACCTGTCGAGCATGAACGCGGCGACCGAGGAGCTGTGGTTCCCGGAGTGGGAGTTCCGCGGCGCGCCGTGGCAGAGCCGCGAGCTCCACGAGCGCCTCTCGCCCAGCCGCTACGCCGAGAAGATCAAGACCCCGATGCTCGTCATCCACGGCGAGCAGGACATGCGCGTCCCCGTCGAGGAGGCGCTGCAGCTCTTCAACACCCTCAAGCGCCGCAACGTCCCCGCGCGGCTGCTCGTCTTCCCGGACGAGGGGCACTTCGTGCTCAAGCCGGCGAACGCGGCGCAGTGGTGGCGGACGATGGGGGAGTGGCTGGGGAAATACTCCAGGTAGTCTCGGTGAAGGCGAAGCTCAAGTCGATCACGGTCGATGGTGAGCGCTACCTGTGGCGCTTCACCACCGGGACTCGAGCCACCGGTGACCCGGCGGACCCGTGGCAGGCGGACGACGAGTTCGTCGCGTACCTGGCGGGTCACCAGGCGAGCCCGCTGAGGATCCGCTTCGTCACGTATTCGTCGCTCGTCGGCAATCCCCTTGGAGTTGGCCTCCCGCTCGACCCGAACGATCCCGCGTCGCCATCGTTTCTCCTGCATCGGCCAGGGCTGGCCGCGGCGCTGATCCGCCATGCACGAGGCCACGGGTGGAGCCCGACCTCGTCGCGCGCCCCCTGCCTGATCGGCGACGGAGTAACGCTGCTGCGGCGCTTGCAACTTGAATATGGCGATAGTCTGCCGCGCCAACCCCGACGGCGGCAGGCGCGGCCTCACTCCGGCGGGGTACAGCCTCGAGAGGCTTTCGCACAGCCGGGGTGGGATCCTGGGCAGGCTCTCGCCGGCCTCTGCCGCCACCTTCATCTTCGAATCTCGAGCCTGAGAATTGACGCGTCCTCAGCCGGACCCAGATAGTGAATGCGCACGTGCAGGCCTTCGCGGATCGGGCCGCCGTGCGAGCTGGTGTTGGTGAAGGCGGGAGAGGGCGCGTAGTCGGAGTACTTGAACCGGACCCCTTCGACGACGAACCTCTCGGTGTCATGTCCCGATGCTGGCATCGGATGAAACTCGGTCACCCGGCCCTCGACGACGCAGGTCTCTCCGTTGCGCAGTGCAGCGCGATAGCCGAAGTACGGGAGCACGAAGGCCACGCACGTGAAGGCCGTCCACAGCAGACCAACCGCCATGGCGGTGAGCGCCCCGCCCATCCACGGGCCGCTGCTCACGAACATCCCGCGCCAGAACGAGAGGGCCCCCTTGGTCGAGGCCCAGAGCCAGGCCCCTGCGCCGATGACCACCAGACCCAACGCCGGCAGCCACAGCTGCGCGGTCGGCTGCGCCGCGTCGAAGGCCAGCTCGTAGCTCATCGCAGGGCCGCCACCGCCGCCATCATATGCCGCCGATGCCTGCTCGATTCGTCAGCCTCCCGCCACCACCGGGGAGTGACACCGGCTTGTGCGGCGCAGTACGATGCCGCCCATGCGCCCGTGCCCCACGCGCAGCCTCGGTCGCCGCGGCGTCCCGTGCTGGAGCGCGATCCTCGCAGCGGCGCTCGCGGCGGGGTGCTGCAACGGCCGGGCGCGGCCGCGGCGCGAGCCGCCGCCGGCGGTGCAACCCGCCGCGGCGCCCGCGGCCCCCGCGGACGCCCCCGCCACCCTCTTCAGTCTGGCCGACGTGGTCGCGGCCGGCGACGCGGCGCGCGGCCAGGTGCTCGAGCTCGAGGTCCGGCCGGGCAAGCCGGTCGGCCGCGCGCTCACGGTCTACCCCTGCACCGCGGGGACGGCGATCCGCTCGGTGGACGTCTTCTTCCACGAGAACCAGCTCGACCTCGTGCGCGGGCTCTACGGGCCGGAGGACGACGCCGGCGTCGCGCGCTGCGCGCGGCTGCGGGCGCGGATCGGCGCGAGCGCGCCCACGAGCTGGGGGATGACGCGCCAGCCGGACGGCACCATGAAGCACACGGAGTCGCCGGACCGCTACCTCACCGCCCGCCTGCTCGCGCTGCCCGGCGGGACGCCGCGACCCGCGGCGCCCGCCGCCGCCGGCGCCGCGTACGGCAGCCTGCTCGACGTGCAGCTCGACGACGACCGCGCCGCGGGCAAGGTGGCGGCGCTGCGCCTGCGCCTCCGGCGGATCGAATATACGCCGCTGCTCGGCGGGGCCCCGCGGATGATCTACACCGGGTACCCCTGCACGCGCGCCGACGGCGACGACGGCATCGACCTCACGGTGCCCGCGGACCTCACCGCGGCGGTCGCGGCCGCGCAGGGCTGCCGCGACGTGCGCGTGCGCATCGCGCGACGGCCGATCGCCGCTTCGACGAAGGGGGAGCTGCTCGAGGTGCGGTGAGGCTCAGTACCAGGAGAACGTCACGTTGAAGCAGACGTCGTTGCTGCGGCCGTCCGGGTAGAACGTGGCCGCGTAGGCGGCCTCGAGGCCGAAGTTCCACTGCGGGCCCACCTGCCACTCGTGGCCGAGCCCGACCTTGAGGTCGAAGCCGGCGTCGGTCCGGCCGCTGGCGTTGTAGGAGCCGGCCGAGACGCCGAACATCGCGACGCCCGCGCCGACGCCGCCCTTGAGGTAGAAGCCGCTGTCGTGGCCGGGGAAGAGCGTGAGCATGGCGTCGTAGTGGTTGAACTGCACCCAGGCGTCGCTCTGGTAGCGCCAGGCCGAGCCCTCGAAGCCGAGGAGGAGGTTCGGCTGCAGCACGAGACCCACCTTGAGCACCAGCACCGAGACGCCGCCCTGGCTGTCGCTGCTCTGCCCGGAGTTGTTGCTGACCCAGCCGGCGCCGCCGCCGAGGCCGATGCCGATGTACCAGGGCGAGCGGTAGCGGCTGTAGCGCGTGGCGGGGCGGAGCGCGAGCGGCGCGGCCACCGGGACCGGCGCCGGAGCCGGCAGCATCATCGGCGGCGGCGGGGGCGGCGGCGGGGGCGGGCCGCCCTCTTCGCCCTGCGGCAGCGGCGGCAACGGCGGCAGCGGGGGCGCGTCCTGGGCCTGCGCCCGGGTCGCGAGCACGAGCGAGATCAGGGCCACGGCCGCCGCAACGGCACGACATCCGGTTCGCATGGGAGCCTCCCTCGAATGGGGGACCATCGCCCCCCAACGCGATCCTACGCCCCGTCTGGCGCGAGTAGCAACCCCGTCACCGCATCAGCTTCGCGCGATAGAACCGGAGCTCGTTGATCGATTCACGGATGTCGAAGAGCGCCGTGTGCTTGGCGTCCTCGGGCTTCGCGTACTCGAGCCCGGCCCACCACCGGGCCAGCTCCTTCAGCGTCGAGACGTCGACGATCCGGTAGTGCAGGTACCCCTCGAGCACCGGCATGTACCGGCCGAGAAAGCGCCGGTCGTGCGACACGGAGTTCCCGCACAGGCGCGCCGTGCCGTACGGCGCCTGGGCGGCGAGGAGCTCGAGCGCCCGCCGCTCGGCCTCGGCGACCGAGACGGTCGACGCCCGGATCCCGGCGAGCAGGCCCGAGCGCTCGTGCATCGTCCGCACCGTCGGCGTCATGCGCTCGAGCACCGACTCGGGCTGCCAGATCGTGAGGTCCAGGGGCGGGGCGAGCTCGTTGAGCTCGGGGTCCGTGAGGATCATCGCGAGCTGCACGATGGCGCAGGACTCGGGATCGAGGCCGGTCATCTCGAGGTCGATCCAGGCGAGGACGGGCGGCTGCTCGGTGGGCATGGGGCTCCTTCGGTTCAGGGGGACGATACGCCGCCCGCCGGCGCGAAGCACGCGCCGAGCTCCGTCCGGGTCGCCGCGTCGAGCGCGAGCACGACCGGCTGATCGAGCGGGTAGCAGTCGCCGGCGTCGTCCGCGCCGAAGTAGCCCGGCGGCGGGCCCTGGCACTGCGGCACCCGGACGGCGCAGCGGCCGCCCTGGCCGGCGCGGCTCGGCACGAGCGGCGCGAACCCGCGCGCCGTGAGCGTCTTGGCGAGCTTCCCGGCGGCGACGAAGTCGAAGGGGCCCACGAGCTTCGTCAGGCGCGCCGCGTCCCGGCCGCGCGCGCTCGCGAGGCGCGCGACCACCTCGCCCTTGAGGTCGCGCAGCTCCGTGAAGCGCAGGACGCCGCGGACCTCCTGGTCGCCGCGCTCCTCGCACCACGCCTGGGTCGCGCCCACCGCGAAGGACTCGCTCGTCGCGGCGAAGAGGCGCGGGGGCTCGTAGCGCCGGGGCGTGTTCTCGCACCTGCCGGTCGCGCGCGCGGCGCCGGGCGCCAGCACGCAGAGGAGCAGGACGACCCCGCGCGGGAGCATCATGCCGGGCGCGTACCACCACCGCCTCGCCGAGGTCAAGCATTGCCGGGCTCGCGCCCGCCGTGCGATCATGACGCCGACGGCGGCGGCGCGGCCGTAGGAGGCCGGATGAGGCGGTTCGGAGCGGCGTGGGTACTGTGGGCGGCGGCCGCCGTCGCGGGCGGCTGCGCGACGCGCGTCGAGCCCGGGCAGTTCACCTGCGACCGGGACCAGCCCGGCTCCTGCCCGGCCGGGTGGCTGTGCCAGTGCCGCGGCTCCGGCTGCTCCTGGCGGTGCTACGAGCAGGGCGGCGGGTACTGCGGCAACGGCGCGCTCGACCCCGGCGAGGAGTGCGACGGCCCGGACCTCGGCGGCGCCACCTGCGCCGCGCTCGGCCGCGGCCGCGGGTTCGCCTACTGCACGCCGTCGTGCACGATCGCCTGCACCGACTGCGGCAACGGCCTCGTCGAGAGCACGCCCATGGGCCAGAGCGAGGCGTGCGACGAGGGCCCGGCGAACTCGGAGGCGCCGAACGCCACGTGCCGCACCGACTGCCAGCCGCAGCGCTGCGGCGACGGCGTGCGCGACGACGCGCGCGGCGAGGAGTGCGACGGCGCGGACCTCGGCGGCGCCACCTGTCAGGCGCTCGGGTACTTCGCGGGCACGCTGACCTGCCTCTCGAACTGCCGGCTCAACCTGCTCGCGTGCACCGCCCGGTGCGGCGACGGCGCGCGCAACGGCGACGAGGCCTGCGACGGCAGCGACTTCGGCGACGACACCTGCACGAAGCGCGGCTTCTACGGCGGGACGCTCACCTGCGCCGGCGACTGCCGCACCGTGAGCACGGCGGCCTGCGTCGGCCGGTGCGGCGACGGCGCCGTCAACGGGCCCGAGGCGTGCGACCCCGGCGACGCGACCCACCCGCCCGAGCTCGGCGGCGCGAGCTGCGAGACGCTCGGCTACCACCCGGGGACGCTCGAGTGCGGCCCCGACTGCCGCTTCGACCCGGCGGGCTGCGGCGGCCGCTGCGGCGACGGCGCGCTCGACGCAGCGGAGGAGTGCGACCCGGGCGACGCGACCCACCCGCCCGACCTCGGCGGCAAGGACTGCCAGAGCCTCGGGTACCACCCCGGCGCCCTCGCCTGCCAGCCCACCTGCCGCATCGACCTCGGCGGCTGCGGCGGCCGCTGCGGCGACGGGGTGATCAACGGCGGCGAGGAGTGCGACGGCACCGACTTCGGCGGCCTCACCTGCAGGAGCTTCTACCTCCTCTCGGGCGCCCTGCGCTGCGTCGACTGCCGCATCGAGACCACCGGCTGCGCCGACCACTGCGGCGACGGCGTGCGCACCGGGGTCGAGGTGTGCGACGGCGCGGACTTCGGCAGCCTCGCCTGCCAGAGCTTCGGCTTCCACGCCGGCGCGCTCGGGTGCGAGAGCACGTGCAGCCAGGTCACCACGGCGGCCTGCACCGAGTGGTGCGGCGACGCCGCGGTCAACGGCGCCGAGCAGTGCGACGGCCTCGCGCAGGGCGGCGCGCAGTGCCTCGACTACGGCTTCGCCGGCGGCAGCCTGGTGTGCGATCCCTACTGCGGACGGCGCGTCGACACCTGCTTCGCGCCGGGGTGGCGCGAGCTGCCGCGGTTCGCGACGGACGCGCTGTGGAGCCTCGCCGGCAGCTCCGACTCGGACCTCTTCGCGGGCGGGCTGAACGGGGCGGTCTACCACTACGACGGCGCGTCCTGGTCCGCGACGCAGCTCGGCAGCGGGGTCAACGGGCTGCCGCTGTGGGCCAACTCGCCGACGGACGCGTGGGCGGCCGCGACCATCACGGGCGACCCGGCGCCCTACCGCATCCACCGCTTCAACGGCACCGCGTGGAGCCTGTCGCTCACGCCCCCGCGGCGGGTGACGGCGCTCTGGGGGACGGGCCCGAACGACGTCTTCGCCGTCGGCGGCGCTACGGGCGTGCCGATGATCCTGCACTTCGACGGCGCCGCCTGGACCCCGATGGCGCCGCCGCCCGGCTTCACGCAGCCGATCTACTCGGTGTTCGGCCTCAGCGCGACGGCGGTCTACGCGGGCGCGGCCGACTCGACCCTGCTGCGCTACGACGGCAGCGCCTGGACCGCGATGACCGTGACCTCGCTCCCGCCCTCCTCGACGATCACCGCGCTCTGGGTCGCCGCGCCGGACGACCTCTGGGTCGGCGCCTCCACCGCCGATCTCCACCACTACAACGGCACCGCGTGGACCGCGTTCCCCAGCGGCGCGCCCTCGGTGTTCCGGATCTGGGGCGCCTCGGGGTCGGACATCTACGGCGTGTCCACGAACGGGCCCCTGATCCACTGGGACGGGGCGGCCTGGACGCAGCTCACGACCGGCGGGGGCGGGCTGTACGGGCTGTGGGGCGCGCGCAGCAGCGTCTACGTCGGCGGCACCGCCGGGCTGCTGCTGCACTACGCCGGCGCCGGCTGGACCGCGGTGCCGCCGCCGGGCAGCAACGATACCTTCTACGGCGCCTGGGCCGCCGGGCCGAGCGCCGTCTTCGCCGTCGGCAACGCGGCCGGCGGGTGGCCGACCGGCGGCGTCGTCCTGCAGCTCAACGGCAGCGCCTGGACCCGCACCGTCCTGCCCACGTCCCGGACGCTGCGCGCCGTGTGGGGCCCGGCCGCGAACGACGCCTACGCCGTCGGCAGCGGCCCCGTCAACGGCGACCCGCCGACGATCTTCCACTACGCCGCCGGGGCGTGGACGGCGATGGCGCCGCCGGCCGGCTTCGCCGGGGAGCTGCGCGCCGTCACCGGGAGCGGCGCGACCGTCGTCGTCGGCGGCGACGCCGGCATGTTCGCCCGGCTCGAGGGCAAGGACTGGGTGGCGCTCCCGGCGCCGGCCGCGGCCAGGATCAACGGCCTCTGGGCCGCCTCGCCGACGAGCGTGTACGCGACGGTCGACGCGTCGATGGACGAGCCGTCGCGGCTCTTCCGCTGGGACGGCAGCGCCTGGACGCCGCTCGGCGCCCCGCCGGGCCTGGCGCTCCTGACCGGCGTGTGGGGCACCTCCGACGCGAACGTCCACCTCGTCGGCGGCGCGAGCAACGGCGTCGGACTCGACGCGCTGGTCGGGCACTACGACGGCGCGACGCTGAGCTGGGGCCGGCCGTCCGGCCCCGGCCTCACCGCCATCGCCGGCGCCTCCGCCTTCGACGTCTACGCGACCGGCTCCGCCTCGACCAGCGGGACGATCCTCCACTTCGACGGCGTCGCCTGGACGCCGATGGACGCCGGCCGCCCGCGGAGCCTCAACGCGATCGCGGCGCGCGGGCCGGGCCTGGCGGCCGCGTTCGGCGCCCAGGACACGGCCCTCACGTTCACCGGCGCCATGCCGCGCCTCGCCGCCGGCGCGTGCGTCGACACCATGCCCGTCTACTGCGGCGCGACGCTCCACGGCACGAACGCCGGCGGCGGCGCCCTGCTCGGCCCCGGCCGCGAGGTGTACTACCGCCTCCAGGCGCCCGTCACCAGCGCGGTGACCCTGACGCTGACCGCGCCCGAGGACGATCTCGACCTCGTCGTCGTGGCCGCCGCGCCGAACGGCGCCTGCGATCCGGCGACGCGCATCGCGGCGAGCAGCGTCTCCGGCGCGGGCGTGCCCAAGACCGTGGCCCTCGACGCGCGGGCGGGTGAGACCTACTACGTCGTCGTCGACGGCGCCACCGCGGGCGCGGTCTCGGGCTACACCCTGCGGGTCGACTGCCCGCGGCCGCTGTAACCACATACACCCCGACGAACCACCGGACGAGACCAGCGCTCTCGCCGCCGCTCTTGCCGCCGCCCTTCACGTCGGCGCGCCGTCGTGGTATGCCAGATGAGCCGGGAGTCGAGGCGTCCGGGAGCGCGGGGGGCGGCGCGAGCCGGGCGCCGCGGATCCAGTGAGGCGACCGTGACGAAACCGAAGTGGTTCCAGAGCCTCACCCTCAAGATCATCGTCTCGGTGGGCCTCACCGCCATCGCGGTCAACGCCTCGTTCGGCTACGCCTACCTCGCGGTGCAGGAGCGCCAGATGGAGCGCATGATCCTGCGCAGCGCCGGCCGCCTCAGCGAGACCATCGCGAAGTCGATCCGCTTCGACATGCTCGAGAACCGCAAGCAGCACGCGTACCGGGTCATGGAGACCATCGGCGCGCAGGAGGGCATCGAGAAGGTCCGGATCTTCGGCAGCGAGGGCACGATCATCTTCTCGACGGACAAGCGCGAGCTCGGCAGCACCGCCGACAAGCGGGCCGAGGCCTGCTACGCGTGCCACGCCGAGGACAAGCCGATCCATCGGCTGACGACGAAGGAGCGCAGCCGCACGTTCCACGTCGCCGCCGGCCACCGGGTGATGGGGATGATCAACCCCATCAACAACGAACCGGGCTGCGCCCAGAGCGGCTGTCACTCGTCGCCCGAGGCGCAGAAGATCCTCGGCGTCATCGACGTCACGATGTCGCTGCACGACGTCGACCGCGACCTCGCCCGGACGCGCACGCAGATCGTCTTCTTCAACGTCCTCTCGATCATCGTCCTCGCGGTGCTGATGGTGCTGCTCATCATCCGCCTGGTCGTGCGGCCGGTGGAGCAGCTCGTCATCGGCACGAACCGCGTCGCCGAGGGCGACCTGCGCTGCGCGATCCCCATCGCGAGCGACGACGAGATGGGCCACCTGGCGCGGTCGTTCAACCGCATGACCGCGCGCCTGAGCACGGCCGACGAGGAGCTGCGCGAGGCGCAGGCGCGCCTGCTGCGCTCCGAGAAGCTCGCCGCGGTCGGCCGCATGGCCGCGACCGTCGCCCACGAGATCAACAACCCGCTCGCCGGCGTCTTCACGTACATCCGCCTCATCGACCGGCGCATCTCCGGCGGCAAGACCAGCGAGGCGGACATCGTGAAGCTGAAGGAGCACCTCGCCACCATGGCCCGCGAGGTGGAGCGCGCGACGACGATCGTGCTGAACCTGCTGGACTTCACGCGCCCGAAGAAGCCCGCGAAGTTCCCGGCGCAGGTGAACGATCTGCTCACCGAGTCACTCGGGGCGCTCGAGGAGCGGCTCGCGCAGCAGCACGTCCAGGTGACGACGGCGCTCGACGACCTGCCGCCGATCAGCGTCGACCCGCTGCAGATGAAGCAGGTCTTCGCGAACATCCTCGCGAACGCCTGCGAGGCCATGGAGCACGGCGGCGAGCTGCGGGTCCAGTCGCGCCGCGCCGGCGCGGGCGGCGTCGTCGTCGAGTTCGCCGACACCGGCGCGGGGATCCCGCCGGACGTCCTGTCGAAGATCTTCGACCCCTTCATCACGACGAAGGACAAGGCGACGGGGCTCGGGCTGGCCGTGGCCTACGAGATCGTCGCGCGTCACGACGGCAAGCTCGAGGTGCAGAGCACGCCGGGCGCGGGCACCTGCATGACCGTGGCGCTGCCGGCCGCCTGAGCGGCGCCTCTGCGACGGCGCCCGTTGAAGGCGGGTCCGGATCGGCGCACGATGGGCGCATGAAGCGCCGCGACTTCCTGCACCTCTGCGCCCTCGGCGGCGCGGCCGTCGCCTCCGCCCGCGCGCTCGCCGCCCCCCGCCCGGGCGCCCGGCCCGCGGCCGCGTCCGACGACGCCAGCGTCGCGCAGCTCCAGGCCGCGCAGGCCGCCGGCACCCTCACCGCCGTCGCCTTGACGCGCCGCTATCTCGCGCGCATCGAGGCGGTCGACCGGCGCGGGCCCCGGCTGCGCGCCGTCCTCGAGCTCAACCCCGACGCGCTCGCGATCGCGGCCGCGCTCGACCGGGAGCGCAAGGCCCGCGGCCCGCGCGGCCCGCTCCACGG
>DASXVK010000642.1:0-1929 GCA_036504295.1 Polyangia bacterium | reverse complement strand
GGCGAACCCCGAGAAGAGCCTGCACGAGATCATCCTCGCCTACCTCTCGGGCGAGGAGAAGGACAAGCGCAGGTAGGCGTCAGTCGGCGATGCGCCAGGCGGTGCCGCGCGGCGTGTCCATGATCTCGATGCCGCGCGCCGTGAGCCCCGCGCGGATCTCGTCGGCCCGGGCGAAGTCCTTGGCGGCGCGCGCCCCGGTGCGCTCCTGCAGCTGGCGCTCGACCTCGGCGCCGTCGATGCCGCGCAGCTCGCACAGGCGGCTGCGCCGCCGCTCGAGGAAGGCGCGCGGCGGCTGCTGCAGGATGCCGAGCGTGCCGGCGGCGGCCGCGAGCTCCTGCTGCAGCCGCTCGAGCGAGCGCCGCCGGACGTCCTTGGCCGCGCTCTTCGGGTCGTCGAGGAGCTTGTTGGCGAGCGTCGCCGCGGCGTAGAGGCTGGCGAGCGCGAGGGCGGTGTTGAAGTCGTCATCGAGCGCGGCGAGGAGCTCGGCGTACCAGGTGCCGGCCTCCGGCACCACGGCGCCCTCGCCGCCTGGCTTGCCGACGGCGAGCGCGTCGGCGAGCCGCTCGATGGTGCGGTACAGGTAGTCGAGCCGCCCCCACGCCTCCTCGACCCCGGGGAAGCGCGGCTTGCCGTCGCGCTCGGTCACCTCGAAGTTGATCGGGCTGCGGTAGTGGACGGTGAGCAGGAACAGCCGCAGCGCCTCGGCCTCGACGTGCTCGAGCACCTGCCGGATGGTGAAGAAGTTGCCGAGCGACTTCGACATCTTCTCCTGGTTGAAGTTGACGAAGCCGTTGTGCAGCCAGTACTTGGCGAACGTGCCCAGGCCGAAGGCGCCCTGCGACTGCGCGATCTCGTTCTGGTGGTGCGGGAAGACGAGATCCTTGCCGCCGCCGTGCAGGTCGAAGCTCTCGCCGAGGTAGCGCAGGCTCATGGCCGAGCACTCGATGTGCCAGCCGGGGCGGCCCGGCCCGAAGGGGCTCTCCCAGCTCGGCTCGCCGGGCTTGGCGGCCTTCCACAGCGCGAAGTCGAGCGGCGAGCGCTTGCGCTCGTCGACCTCGACGCGGGCACCGCTCAGCAGCTCGTCGAGCGGCTGCCCCGAGAGGCGGCCGTACTCGACGAACTTCTCGACGTCGTAGTAGACGTCGCCCTCGGCCGGGTAGGCCGCGCCCTGCTGGACCAGCCGCGCGATGAAGGCGATGATCTCCGGCATGTGCTCGGTGACCTTCGGCTCGACGTCGGGCGCGGCGTTGCCGAGGGTCGCCATGTCGCGGTGGAACTCCGCGCTGAAGCGCTCCGAGAGCACCCGCGGGTCCTCGCCGCGCTCGTTCGCGCGGCGGATGATCTTGTCGTCGACGTCGGTCAGGTTGCGGACGAACGTGACGGCGAAGCCGCGCGCGCGCAGGTGGCGCACGATGACGTCGAAGGCGACGTAGCAGCGGGCGTGGCCGATGTGCGACAGGTCGTAGACCGTCGGGCCGCAGACGTAGATGCCGAGCCGGCCAGGGGTGCGGGGGACGAGCTCGACCTTCCCGCGGCTGAGCGTGTCGAAGATGCGCATGGGGGTTCGCTCTCAGACGGGTCGCGGCTGCGCCGTCGGGCGGCGCAGGGCCGACCGGAGCGCGAGCAGGTTCCAGAGGACGAAGAGGACGAAGCAGAGCGCGAAGACCGGCACGTACCACAGGTCGTGCGGTCGCTCGCCCTCGACGAGGACGAGGGCGTCGGGCGGGATCGTGAGCGGCCCGATGGTGGTCACGGCCGTGACCGCGTCCCACGGCACCGTGGTGGCGGCGGTCGTCGCCGTGGCGGGCACGAGCAGCCCCTCGGGCACCGCCTGCAGCCCGCCCCAGGGCACGGTGAAGCTGCGCCGGCGCAGCCGCACCTCGACCCGCGGGGCGAGCGCGGTGAGCTCGGCGCTGACCGGGTCGCGCC
>DASXVK010000641.1:0-4563 GCA_036504295.1 Polyangia bacterium | reverse complement strand
CCGCCCCGGATTCGTCCTGATCGCCGCCGCGCTCGCCGCCACGCTCCTCGGGGCGTGCGGCGCGGCCGCGCCGCTCCCCCCGCCGGCTCCCGCGGCCGCGCTCCCGGCCGCAGCGCCCGACGCCGACCTCGTCGAGGCGCTCGGGACCGGCTTCCGCATGCGCAAGCCGGCCGGCTGGCTGGTCGTCTCCCGCGCCCGCCTCGAGGCGAGCCGGCGCGAGGTCCAGATCGCCGACGCGCGCATGCAGGAGCGCGTGCGCCAGGGTGCGCCGCTGCCGCTCCTCAGCCTGGCCCGCTACCCCGAGGACCACGCGCGCCTCAACCCGACCATCGCGGTCCTCGAGCAGCGCGTGGCCGACTTCACGCCGGGGCAGGTCCTGGGGCAGATGATGCCGATGCTCGCCCGCGCCTACCCCGACCTGCAGGTGGTCGAGGAGCCCGCCGCGTCGACGCTCGGCGCCCACGCCGCCGCCCGGGCGCGCGTGCGCTTCACCGCGCGCACCCAGGCCGGGGCCGCCTATTACGTGGAGTCGCGCGTCGTCATGATCCGGCGCGGCGGGACGATGTTCATGGTGATGATGAACGGCGCCGTCGACGGGCCGGACCGGTGCGAGCGGGAGTTCGCCGCGGCGCTGCAGTCGGTGCAGATCGAGCCGGCGGGGCGCTAATTGCCGAGCGCCACGATCTCCGTCGCCTCCCACTGCAGCTCGAGGACGTAGCCGTCGAGCACGCCGGCGCCGGTGCAGTCGGCGTCGAGCGGCGCGCCGTTGGCGTCGAGGAGACCCTTGAGCGGCTTGCCGAGGACCTCGATGTAGAGGGCCTCGGCCGAAGCGGCCGTGAAGCAGCCGGTGTACCGGCCGCGCAGGGGCGGCTCGCTCGAGGTCGCGAGCCCGTCGCTCGTCAGCGTCCCCGTGAGCCCGACGTGGCGCACGTCGAGCGGCGGCTGGCCCGGGAGGAAGACGAAGGTCCAGTCGAAGGGCGCGGCGGTGTGGAACGGGATGGCGCCGCTCGCATCCGGCGCCTCGCGGACGGCCGTGACCGGGCCGGTGCCGCCGCCCACGCGGAAGCCGTCGGCGAAGCCGTAGGTCAGCGGGTCCGCGGCGAGCTTCGCGCCGGTGCCGCCGTGGAGCCGGAACTCGGGCGCGCCGCTCTCGGTCTCCAGGATCACCACGATGGTGCCGTCGGCGAAGTAGGCGGGCAGCTGCAGATTCGCGATGTCCGCGATCGCCTCCGGCTGCACCAGCAGGACGCTGTTCCAGCGGGCGCCGCGCCGCGTCTCGGTCGTCGGGCAGAGCCCGTCCGGCACGCACTGACCGGCGGTGGCGTCCCAGACGGTGCCCGGGCCGCACGGCGGCGCGTCCGGCACGACGCAGCGCCCGTAGAGCAGGACCGTGCCCGGGCCGCAGGGGATGGCGGCGTTGCCCAGACAGGCGCCGTTCTCCTCGTGGGTGTTGAGCCCGCACCGCTCAGCGTCGCAGCCGGCCAGCACGAGGACCGCGAGCGACAGGATCGGGACGCGCACGCGCATTTGGACCCTCCTGAATGTTGCGATCCCAGACGGGCGGGACGCGCCGGCGGGCCGAGGTTTCGCGTAAGCTCGCGGGGCTGCTGCGAGAATCGGCGTCAGCCGCCGGTGGGGGCGTCGACGAGCGTGACGATCTCGCTCGACGACCAGCGCATCTCGATGACGAAGCCGTCCCCGCTGCCGGCGTCGACGCTACCGCCGGTCGTCGCGTCGCAGTCGGGGCTGCCGCCGTTCGCCGCGACCAACTGCTCGACAGTCTTGCCCAGGACCTCGATGTAGACCCCGGCCATCGACTCCGTCGTCATGCAGCCCTTGTACGTGCCCCCCGTCGGCTGCCCGTTGACATCGAGCGTGCCGCTCAGTGTGGCGTGGCGCACGTCGAGCGTCGGCTGGCCCGGCAGGAACACGAACCCCCAGTCGAACGCCGCGTCGGTCGCGAACCCGCCGGCGCCGTCCACCGCAGCGTGGACGACCGGCGGCCGCATGTCCGCGGTGAAGCTGTACGTGAGCGGATCCGCCGCGAGCTTCGCGCCGCTGCCGCCGCGCAGCTCGATCCCGCCCTCCGCGACCGGCCGGGCCGTCACCAGGACGGTGATCGTGCCGTCGGCGACGTACGCGGGGATTTGCAGGTTCGCGATGTCCTTGATGCTCTCCGGCCGCACCAGCTGGGCGTTCGTCCACCGCACCCCGAGCCCGCTCCAGCCGGCCATGGCGTCGGTCGGCGCAGCGGCGTCGTGCGCCCCCGCGTCCATCTGCGGCTCCAGGTCCGGCGCGAAGCACGCGCCGCGATGCAGCTCGGGCGACTCCAGACACTTCCATCCGTACTGGCAGTCAACGTCGGTCGCGCACAGGTACCGCCCGCTCTCGAGCACCCGATCGGCGCCGCACCCGGCGAGCGCGGCCACGAGCATGATCGTGATGGTCCGCATGCGTGCCTCCCTCAGAACGCGCGCGTGAAGGTCACCGCCGCGGCGCCCGGCGCGACGGCCGCGCCGACGCTGGTGCGCCGCGCGCGCCCCCAGTCGTGGTCGAGCAGGAAGAGCACGAGCGTGGTCACCGCCGCCGTCCCGGCCACGCCGAGCGCGACGCCCGCGCCGGCCCGCTCGAGGCTGGCGCGGCGCTGGAGCGCGGCCGCCTCGGCGAACGTGATCGGGCCGGAGCCGTTCAGCTGGTCCGAGGTGTTCCCCGCCAGCACCTGCAGCGTCAAGCCGGTGGCGAGCGACGCCACCGTGAGGCCCACGCCCGTCCACTTCCACGTGCCCCGGCGCGCGTACCACGCCGGCCCGGGCTCGTCGACCGGCGCCGCCGGTGCCGCCGCGACCTCCTCGGGCTCCCCCGCCTGCGCCGCCGTGTGCCCGAGCGCAAACGCGCGGCCGAACGGGATCCCATAGAGGCCGTGCCGGAGGCTGTCGTCGATGCTGCCGCGGCTGCGCAGCTCGCTCTCGGTGAAGCTCAGTGTGTCGGCGTCGACGTCGCCGGGCTCTTCGAGGCTGATGACGGCTTCGCGGTCGCCGGTGCGCAGGTGATAGCGGGGCCGGTCGAGCAGCGCGAGGCGCAGCGGCTGCTCCGCCGACTTGTGGCCATCGGCGTAGCGCACCCCGCGGTCGTCCTCGACGGAGTAGTGCCCCTGCATCCCCTCCGGCAGCGTCAGGAACCCGGCGATGCGGCCGCGGGCCGGGCGCGCTTCGCCTGGCTGCACGCGGCGCAGGCGCGCGAGGTCGAGGAGCGCGGCGCGGCGGTCGGCCCGCGGCGGCTGCGCGTAGATCGCGAGCCGCGCCCGCGGGTCGCGCACGTTCAGGTTCGCGGCCGTGATGTAGGCCGCCACCTCCTGGTACGTGACCCGGCCGTCACCGTCCACGTCGGCGGCGCCCGCGAGCGCCGAGAGGAGCTGGTGGCTGAAGAGGCCGCTGCGCCAGGCGCCCCACTCGTGCGTCTCGGCGGCGCTGTTGGTGGAGACGATGACGCCGGTGCCGGGGTAGCGCGTGAGCGACTCCGCCGCGAGGAAGGAGCGCACCGCCCGGGCCGGCGCGCCGTCGCCGCGGGAGCGCACGACGTAGTAGGCGTTGCACGCATCGATGAGCACGTGGTTCACGTCGGCGGGCGAGCGCGCGATCACCTCGCGGAACAGATCGCTGCGGGTGAGGCGGCTGTCGTGCAGGAAGAGGTAGCCCTCGCGGTCGGCGCCGACCTGGCCGTGGCCGGCGAAGTAGAAGTAGAGCACGGTGCGGCGACCGGCCTGCCGGGCGCGCCGCATGGCCGCGGCGAGATCCGTCATGGCGGCGCGCAGCGCGTCGAGGCGCGGCGGGCGAGCGATCGCGGTGAGGTGCGGGAAGGCCTGCTGTGTCTCGGCGTCGAGCACCGTGAGGAGGTAGGCGCGCCCGGCCACCGCCGAGAGCAGCTCGTACACCCGCGCCGCGTCATCGTCGGCGTAGCGGAGCGGCCGGACCTCGGGGTCGAGGCTGTAGTTGTTGCCGATGACGAGCGCGAAGACCTCCTCCCGGGGCGGCGCCTCGGCCCGGGCGGCCGCGGGGGTGAGGGCGAGGGCGAGGACCAGCGGCAGCAGGCGTCGGGTCATGGTCCAATCTCCGCGCGCAACGTGATGACGGTCTCCGCGCCGGCCGCCGCGAGCGCCGCGGCGGGACGGGGGTCGGCGGCGGCCCGCACGAGCGGCTCCAGGGCGAGCGCGCCGCGCGAGAAGACGCCGAAGATGCTGACCGGCCCGGGGCGCAGCCCGTCGAGGCGGAAGCCGACGTCGAGCGCGTCCTCCTCCTCGTCGGGCGCGAGCGGCGCCGGCCGCGCGGCCTCGCCCGGCACGGGATAGGCCGGGCGCACGAGGCCGTCGGCGCCGCGCACGAGCACGGTGAGGTGCACGGGGGCGCCGGTCGCGTTGCGATAGGCGAAGCCGAGCCGGTCGCGCACGCTGCAGCGCGGCCGCTCGCCGGGGAGCGCCGGGTCGCCGAGCGAGCGCACGGTGATTGCCTAGCCCGTCCCCTCGAGACACAGCGCCCGCAGGCCGACGGCGGGCGCGACGGCGGCGTC
>DASXVK010000640.1:0-6072 GCA_036504295.1 Polyangia bacterium | reverse complement strand
CGCCTGCAACGGCGCCGAGACCTGCGGCACCTGCCCCGCCGACTGCGGCGTCTGCCCGCCCGTCTGCGGCGACGGCGCCTGCAACGGCGCCGAGACCTGCGGCACCTGCCCCGCCGACTGCGGCGTCTGCCCGCCGGCCTGCGGCGACGGCCTGTGCAACGGCGCCGAGACCTGCGGCACCTGCCCCGCCGACTGCGGCGTCTGCCCGCCGGCCTGCGGCGACGGCCTGTGCAACGGCGCCGAGACCTGCGAGTCGTGCGCCGCCGACTGTGGCGCCTGCCCGCCGCCGCCCCACTGCGGCGACGGCATCTGCCAGGCCGACGAGGCGTGCGGCTCCTGCGCGCTCGACTGCGGCGCCTGCCCCCCCGCCGACGTCTGCGGCGACGGCAGCGTGAGCCTCGGCACCGTCGACATGGAGAACGACTCGCGCCACCCCCTCTACGGCTACGTCTACTTCGACGCGGACCCGTGGCGCCGTCACTACCTGTGCATCGTCAACGGGGACCCGGACGGCCGCCATCGCTCGTCGCACGTCATCGCGTGGGTCAACGGCCAGAACCTCCTCAACCCGTCGGACTTCATGCCCCAGAGCAATCCGCCGGCCGTCGTCACGGCCCCGTTCGCCGCCCGCTTCTTCAACTACGCGGTGGTGAAGCTCTTCGGGCCGCGGCCGCCCGAGCACATCCGCGTCGACATCCGCGAGGAGTGGTGATGACAAGGAGGCGCGTGGTCATGGCCACCGAAGCGTGAGGGACCGCAAGGTCCTTGGGACGATATGGCGCTCCACAGAGACGTTCACGACCGAGACTAGAAGAGGCAAAGGAGAGACGAAAAATGAGGTTCCTCGCCAAGCGCTTCGTCGTCGCTGCCGCGTTCGTGGTGTGCTTCGGCACCTCCACGACCCTGCTGGCCCAGGTACAGTTCACCCTGGTCCACGTGAACGACACGCACTCGCACCTGGACGCCACCGGCCCGAAGGACGCGCAGCTCAACGGCACCACGGGCGGCATGGCGAAGGCCGCGAGCCTCATCGGCTACATCAAGGCCACCGAGCCGAACGTGCTCACGCTGCACGCCGGCGACGCGTTCCACGGCTCGCTCTTCTTCAACGCCTACTTCGGCGTCCCCGAGCTGCAGCTCATGGCGTCGCTGGGCTTCGACGCGATGGCCGTCGGCAACCACGAGTTCGACCTCGGGCCCGACACGCTCGCGTACATCCTCTACAACGCGTTCCCGCCGGGCCAGCCGGGCGCGCTCCCGCTCCTGTCGGCGAACATCGACCTGTCCGCGCACCCGTACGGCCTCGACAACTGGATCCAGCCCTCGATCATCAAGGAGGTCGGCGGGGTCAAGGTCGGCATCTTCGGCATGACCGTCCCGACCAATCCGACGACGAACAACGGCGACGTCGCCATCCTCGGCGGCGACGACCCGGTCAAGCTCATGCAGATCGCGGGCTACCAGATGCAGGTGCTGCGCCTGCAGGGCTGCCAGGTCGTCATCATGCTGTCGCACCTCGGCACCATGTACGACGAGGCGGTCGCGGCCAACGTCCCCGGCATCGACATCATCGTCAGCGCCCATGACCACTACGCCTTCGCGCAGCCGCTGCAGGTCGCGAACCCCTACGGGCAGAAGGTCCTCATCGTCGAGGCCGGCACCCAGTACCAGCACGTCGGCTCGATGCACTTCACCCTCGGCCCGACGGGCGTCACGCTCGACGACTACACCCTGCTCGACGTCGATGCCACGGTCCCGGCGGCGCCGCAGGTCCAGGGCGTCGTGAACTACCTCAAGTACGGCATCATGGCGCAATACGGCGACGTCTACTACACGCCGGTCGCGTACGCGACCGCCGACGTCAAGTACGACTACGATCCCATCGACACGACCACGCCGAAGCGCGACACCGCGATGGGCAACCTCATCACCGACGCCTACCGCGCCAAGACGCACACCGACGTCGCCATCACGCCGAACGGCCTCATCTCGGAGGGCCTGAGCCACGGCTACATCGTCGCCGAGGACCTCTTCCGGCCGGTCAGCTACGGCTACGACACCGAGACCGGGCTCGGCCTGAAGATGGCGACCTTCGACATGATGGGCTACGAGCTCGTGAAGGGGCTCGAGGTGGGGCTCGCCTACTACGGGATCAATCAGGACTTCTTCCTCCAGGCGTCGGGCATCACCTTCAAGTTCGACCCGCGCCGGCCCGTCGGCCAGCGCGTGATGCTCCCGACCCTGCGGATCAACGGCCAGAAGCTGAACCCGTACAAGAAGTACAGCGTCACCGTGAACACCGGCGTCGTCTACCTGCTGCCGCTCCTCGGCGTGACGGTGACGAACCTGCAGTTCCTGCCGGACCTCGAGTACAGCGTGCTCAAGAGCTACGTCAGCCAGCTCGGGCTCGTCAGCTACAAGAGCCAGGGCCGCATCAAGGACGTCAGCCTCGACGACTAGCCTCCGCCCGCGGTCATCTCCGCCCCGATTCCCCCTGATCCGGCCCCGCTGACCCGCCGCGCCCCCGCGCGGGTGCCGCCCCTCTGCCCGGCTGGCGCCGCGCGCACAAAAAAAATGCCCGCGGCGTTCGCCGACGCCGACCGGGGGCAGGCAGCGGCGACGAACGTCAACGGGCAAGGTCGAAGCGGAGCGCTACTTCCGACTCCTACTCTGCCTGGTTGCGCGGATTATCTCAATAGCCAAAATTGGCGATGCCGGTTACGGTCCCTGGCTAGATAGTTCCCGGGGGACGGCCGCACGGTCTACACGTCGACCAGCTTGCGGCGCAGGGCCTCGTAGACGGCCTCGGAGCGGGAGTTTACCTGCAGTTTCCGGTAGATGTTGCGAATGTGACTGTGGATGGTGTGGGTGCTGAGGCCGAGCCGCGCCGCCACGTTCTGGTAGGTGTAGCCCTGCGCCAGGAAGGAGAGGATCTCGCGCTCGCGCGCGGTCAGGACGATCTCGACGCCGGGAACCTCGGCGACCGGGGCGGCGGGCCGGCCGAACGCCTTCACGACCAGGCGCGCGATGCCCGGCGACATCGGCGATCCGCCCTGGCGCAGGTCCGTGATGGCCGCCGCGATGGCGTCGGGCGGGGTGTCCTTCGTCAGGTACCCGAGCGCCCCGGCGCGCAGCGCGTCGAACAGGCGTTGCTCATCGGCGTAGACGGTCAGGACCATGCACTGGGTCGCGGGCGAGGCCACGGCGGCGCGCCGGAGGAACTCGATGCCGTCCATGCCGGGCAGCCCCAGATCCACGATGACGAGGTCGGCCGGGCTCTCCTCGAGCCGCTCGAGCGCCTCCTCGGCGGTCCCGGCCTCGAACACGACCCGCAGGCCGTGATCGTCGGCGAGCAGCCGCGCGAGGGTCTCGCGGACCTTGGTGTCGTCCTCGACGATGCCGATGTCGTACGCCATTAACGGCCTCCGGGCGACGCCTCAGGGCGGGGCCGCTCGGCGATCCTGCCCGCCGCGAGGCCGCGCCCCCATCCCCACCTCTGGCCACCGCGGCCGCCGCCGATCACGCCACGGCTCCCGCCCCCGGTCGCCCGGCGCCGGCCCCGGCCCGGGGGCGCCCGGCCTCGAGCGGCACCTCGAGGCGCACCCGCACGCCCCCGTCGGAGAGGACGGTCAGGCGCCCGCCGACGAGCTCCGCGCGGTGGCGCATGCTCGCGAGCCCCCGGCCCGCCGGCGCCGGCGGCCCGAGGCCGACGCCGTCGTCGGCCACGACCAGCGCGGCGGCCGCGCCGGTCACCGTCAGCTCCGCCTGCGCCGCGTGCGCCCGGGCGTGCTTGATCACGTTCGTGAGCGCCTCCTTCAGGACCCGCTGGAGCGTCAGCGCGATGGCGCTCGTCGGCGGCGCGAGCCCCGGCGCGAGCCGGGCCTCGAACCCGAACTGCAGCCCGTGCGCCTCCATCGTCCGCCCGCCCTCGTACCGCAGGTTCGACACGAGCTCGTCCCAGTCGAGCCCGGGTGTATCGAGGGCGCTCAGGAACCCGCGGACCTCGGCGAGGCTGTCGCGGGCGAGATCCGCGATGACCGCGAGCGTCTTCTCGGCGCCGTCGGGACCGCCGGGGCGGCGGGCGCCCTCGGCGAGCAGCGCGATGCGGGCCGCCGTGCCGCCGAGGCCGTCGTGCAGGTCGCGCATGAGCGCGTCGCGCTCGGCGAGCTGGCGCCGGTCCCGCTCGCGGGTGGCCTCCTGCTGGCGGGCGTGCTCCTCGAAGAGACAGGCGTTGTCGTAGAGGATGCCGGTCTGCTTGAGCAGCGCACGGAGCACGGACACGACCGGCCGCGAGTAGAACCGGCCCCCCGGCCGGACGCCGAGCAGCAGCGCGGCGGTCACCTCGCCGCGGTGCTCGACCGGGAGCGCGAGGAGGAGGTCCGGGCGCGGCAGCGCGTCCGCCCAGCCGGGCTCCCACAGCGCTACCGGCCCGCTCTGGCCCCGCAGCCGCGCGAGCAGGGGCGCCGCCGCGGCGTCGGCGGCGCGGGCCCAGCAGAGCGGCTCCGGCTGCAGGGCCCGGCGCACGACCGCCGCGAAGACCTCGAGCACGGCGGCCGGGGGCTGCCCCGACGCGCGGTCGATGAGCGCCGTCATCGCGGCGACCTCGTCGGGCTCGCGGCGCGCGAAGAGGCGCCGCTGCAGCCGCCGCACCCAGTCGCGGGTCGGCGCGTAGAGCGCGACGATGACGACGAGCGGCAGCAGCACCTTGCCCGCGGGCTCCACCTCGAGCGCCCGCCCGACCCGCGACGACAGCAGCGCGAGGAACGCCAGCTCGACGACGAGGAGGATGAGGCCGGTGATGACGTAGACGACGGTGCCCTCGAAGAGCGCGTCGACGTCGACGAGCCGCATGCGCTGGAGCGCGAACGCGACGAAGACCGGGATGAGGATGACGAACGCGGCGGGGATGGCGTCGTTCATCAGCCGGCGGCCGAGGAACAGCTGGGCGAGGCCGTTGACGGCGAGCCACGGCAGCACGCCGAAGCCCAGGGCCGCCGCCACCCACTTCGCCTGCTGGCGCTCGACGGGGTTGCGCGAGCTGAGCAGACCCTGGCCGACCGCCGCGAGGCTGAGCAGGAAGCACACGGGGATCGCCGCGCGCATGAGCCGGAGCGGCAGGGTGGCGAGCATCACGCCGCAGCCGAGGTAGTACGCGACCACGAGCCAGCGGCGCAGGAAGGCGCGCGGGCGCGGCACGAGGACGGCGAAGTGCACGAGGAGCGCCGGGGCGAGGAAGCCGGTGCCGAGGGCGAGCAGGTTCATCGCGGCGAAGTACGCGGGCGCGAGGCTGAGCTCCGCCACGAGCGGGGCGGCGCTGCTCAGGTACAGCACCGTCATCGCGAGGCACATGAGCAGGAAGACCAGCGTCCCGGCGTCGACCGGGCGGCGGCTCAGCACGAGGACGCCGACGAGGAAGAAGGCCAGGGACACCAGGAAGCGGTGCGCCTCCAGGCGCCGCAGGAACGACCACCCGGTCGCCTCCACCGGCGCCGTGAGCGTGCGCGGCCGGCCGGCGCGGAGCACCTCGACCTCGACGGTGGGCCCGGAGAGCGCCGCGTGCAGCGCGCGCTTCGCGCCGAACCAGGCGATGAGCTCGGCCCGGCTCGCGAGCGCCGCGTGATCCATCAGCCCCTCGAGGTGGCCGATCCGCACGCCGCCCAGGCGGCGCAGCTCGTCCCCGGGCGCGAGGGGGCAGCCGGGGCGCACCGCGGTGACGCGCCAGACGGCGCGCGGCTGGTCCCAGGCGAGGGTGACGCCGAGGCGGGGCGCGGCGGAGAGCACGCACGCCGACAGGACGAGCCCCCCCGCCAGCGCGGCCCCGAGGCCCGCGATGACCGCGAGTTTCGTGCGCTGGGGGGTGAGCACCGTGGCCAGGGTATACCGCACCCGGGATGCGAGGTCACGGCACCAACGTCAACGCTGACGTGGACGTTGACGTGGACCTTGACCCCAACTTGACCACCCCCCCCTGGGCACACCTGTGGTTTCGGAGGGTTGAGCCGGGCCTGTAGATACACACGAGCCTAGTCGGGGGGCATCCGCCCGACGGTCTCGTGGTAGTCGGCGAGGTGC
>DASXVK010000639.1:0-13636 GCA_036504295.1 Polyangia bacterium | reverse complement strand
GCCGCCCAGCCGGCGTGGAAGTACAGCTCCTCGGCGGAGCCGTCGAAGCCGCCCATCACGATCACGGTCGGCGAGCGCGCGTCGCCGGCCCAGCCGGGCAGGAAGAAGCCCGGCAGGGTCGTGCCCTCGTAGGGGATCTCGACCGGCGCGAAGGCCGGATCGAAGAGCGCGCCGGCGAGGCGGAAGCACATGCGGCTGCTCCTCCACGTCACGGCGGCGCGCGGGTCGTCGCCGACCATGTAGTAGCCGGCCAGGCGGAAGTAGTTCGCGGCGCGGAGGAAGGCCTCGCGCGCGCTGACGAGGTGGCCGGAGGTGAGCGAGCCCTCGGCCTGCGCCTGCACCCGCATCGCCGTCTCGCTCCAGGCCTGCGCCCACTTGACGTCGGCGCCGTCGGCGTTGAGGCGCCGCGCGGTGCCCAGGCACTCGCCGAGGGCGGCCCCGCCGGAGACCTGGGTCGTGAGGATGCGCGCGAACTGGTAGTCCAGCTCGGCGTTCTGGAACACGTTCAGACGGAGCCCCATACGGTCCTGCTTGTCCGCCACTCGACCACTCCCGGTTCAGGCGGCGAAGCCCGGGCGGCCGGCGACCTCCGCCGGCGACCAGCACTGACTTCGCTGAGGGAGTAGATGCCGCCGAGTTGCACGCCGCACCACCCCGTCGCCGCGGGCGCGGCGCGAATACCGTCGCTGGCGGGCAACTCCGCTCTGACTGTACGGGGGCGCGACGGCGCTAGTCGCCGAGGCAGACGCCGAGATCGCGGGCGGTGAGGATGGTGTCGCAGTCGAGCGGCACGGACTTCATGCGGCTGATCGCCTCGGCGAGCGGGACCGCGACCATGTCCGGCGGACGCGAGGCGACCATGACGTTGGTCTTGCCCTCGGCGATGAAGCGGATGGCCGCGGCGCCGAAGCGCAGCGCGACCAGGCGGTCGAACGTCGTCGGGGAGCCGCCCCGCTGGAGGTGGCCGAGGACGAGCGAGCGGGTGTCCTTCTTCGTGCGCTCGGCGATCTCCTTCGCCACCCACTCGCCGATGCCGCCGAGCATCACCTCCTGCCGGCCCGCCTCGCCGCCGCCCTTGTGGAGGCGGGCGCCGCCCTTGGGCGTCGCGCCCTCGGCGACGACGACGATGCCGTAGTGCTTGCCGCGCAGGTCGTTGTCGGTGATGCGCTCGCACACCTTGTCGATGTCGAACGGGATCTCGGGGATGAGGATGGCGTCGGCCGAGCCCGGCAGGCCGCTGTTGAGCGCGATCCAGCCGGCGTAGCGGCCCATCACCTCGACGACGAGCACGCGCTCGTGCGCCGAGGCCGTCGAGTGCAGCTTGTCGATGGCCTCGGTGGCCGTCGAGACCGCCGTGTCGTAGCCGAACGTGATGACCGTCGAGTCGAGGTCGTTGTCGATGGTCTTGGGCACGCCGATGACGGGGATGCCCTTGGCGGTGAACTGGTGCGCGATGCCGAGGCTGCCGTCGCCGCCGACGGCGACGAGGACGTCGAGGCCCAGGCGGCGGAAGTTCTCGACCATGCGGTCGGAGACGTCGCGGTACTCGACGTCGCCGACGGCGTTCTTGATCGGCATCTTGAACGGGTTGCCCTTGTTCGTCGTGCCGAGGATCGTGCCGCCGAGCGCGACGATGCCCTCGACCTTCTCGGGGGTGAGCCGGATGATCTGCTCGGTGTCGAGCAGCCCGTGGTAGCCCATGCGGATGCCGTAGACGTCCCAGCCGCGGCGCGCGGCGGCGCAGGTGACGGCGTGGATGACGGCGTTCAGGCCCGGGGCGTCGCCGCCCCCCGTGTTGATCGCGATCTTCAGGCGGTCCTGTGGCATGTCTCCCCTCACGTTCCCAAGGGCGCCAGAGTACCACAGCGCGCGTGCTAGACTGCCTGGTCCATGCGCCCGCTCGCGCACCTCGCCGCGCTCGTCGCCGTCCTCCTCGGGGCGCCCCCGGCGGCGCAGGCCGTCGATCTGCGGGCGCAGTACGAGGAGCGCCTCGTCGAGTGGGCGCTCGCGCAGGCGCACCTCGAGCGCGATCCGGCGCCCGCCGGCAAGACCATCGAGCGCATCGCGATCGTGCGCGAGAACGTGATCGCGCGCTCGGACCCCTGGCCCCAGTTCTTCAACTGGGTCCACGTGAAGACCCGCGACCACGTCGTCCGGCGCGAGCTCCTGGTCGCGCCCGGCGAGACCTGGGACGAGGACCGCATCCAGGAGAGCGCCCGCAACCTGCGCCGTGGTGTCACCTTCGCCGTCGTCCGCGTCGTCGCGGCCCGGGGCAGCCGGCCCGGCCGCGTCGTGCTCCTCGTCGTGACGAAGGATCTCTGGAGCATCCGCCTCAACACCGCCTTCTCGCAGGTGGGCTCGGTCGTGCAGGTGCTCGACTTCCAGCCCGCCGAGGAGAACTTCCTCGGCCGGGCGAAGTCCGTGAGCCTGCACGTGCGGCTGCAGCAGCTCGATCTCGGCGACAGCGTGCGCGTGCGCGACAAGCTCGCGCTCGGGCAGGGCTACGTCGACCCGCGCCTCGTCGGGACGCGGCTGCAGCTCTCCGAGGCGGTCGACTTCCTCGTCGCCGGCGACGTGCCCTGCGGCGGGCAGACGAACGGCGGGCGCCGCTGGTGCCCCACGCGCCACCCCGGCCAGCTCGACGGCTTCGCCGCCGCGGTGGACCTGACCCGGCCGCTCTTCTCCCTCGCCACCGAGTGGGCGTTCGACGTGAACGCGACGGCGAACGTGCGCCAGGTGCGCCGCTTCGTCTTCAACTCGAGCGGCGCGCCGGTGCCGCCCGGCCAGGAGTCCGGTCTCAGCCTCGACACGGTGTCGCTCGACCCCGCCGCGGTGCCGGCGGCGCTGCGCCAGTACGTGCCGCGGGTCTACGACATGATGGAGATCGCGTCCGAGGCCAGCGTCACGCGCTCCTTCGGCCGCGCCTTCAAGCACGACGTGACGGGCGGGCTCGGCGCCTACCGCTACCAGTACACGCCGCCCGCCGGCTTCCCCTTCGACGAGGTGACGCGGCAGCGGTACGTCGCGTTGTCGCTGCCCCGCAGCGAGGACGCCGCCTACCTGCTGCTCGGCTACCGCGACCGGGCCACCCGCTACGTCCGCCTGCGCAACATCGAGAGCTTCGCCCTGACCGAGGACTACCTCCTCGGCCATGACGCCAGCCTGACGGCGCAGCTCGCGGCCAACCCCGGGCAGGCGACCCAGAGCTTCGCCGGCGCGGTCCTGAAATCCCAGTACCGCTGGTACCGGGCGGACGACCTCCTCACGGTGTGGCTCAACGCGCAGACCCGCTGGCAGCCGGGCCTCCCGGACATCGGCCGCGCGGGTCCGTTCGCGAACACGACCCTCGACACCGGCGTGAGGAACGTCTCCCCGCGCTTCTGGGTGGGCCGGCTGCACGCGCAGGTCCGCACCATCCTGCGGGACAACCACCTCGACCGCGCCACCTCCACGCTCGGCGGCGACACGGGCCTGCGCGGCTACCCGAGCGCCGCGTTCGAGGGCGGGAGCCTGTTCCAGGTCAACGCCGAGTACCGGACCAACCCCGTCAACTTCTACACGCTGCACCTCGGCCTGGTCGGCTTCTACGACGGCGGCGCGGTCTTCGGCGCGGACCCGCGCAACCCCGAGCAGACGCTCGCGTTCAACTACTTCCAGAGCGTCGGGGCGGGACTGCGGGCCGTATTCCCGCAGTTCGACAAGTACGCGCTGCGCGCCGACCTCGGCGTGCCCCTGAGCGCCCAGCGCGGCAGCTTCGGCACGTGGTTCTCGTTCTCGTTCGGGCAGGTGTTCTGATGCGGGCGCTCGCCATCGCCCTCGCGATGACGCTGGCAGCCTGCGACCGGCCCGCTCTTGCGTCCGTGCCCGTGCCCCTGCCCGTGCCCGTGCCCCTGCCCGTGCCCGCGTCCGTGCCCGCGTCCGCGCCCGCGCCCGCGTCCGCGCCGGCGCCCCCGGTGAACACGCGCGAGCTGCCGGTGGACAACGCGGCGGCGGCGCGGCTGCTCGTGGACGTGCGCGCGATCGAGCCGAGCATCCGGGTCGAGACGCGCTACGCCACCGCCGACAACTTCACCGGCGCGCCGCTCCCCGGTTACGAGGCGAACCGGGCGCTGCTGCGGCGCGAGGCCGCCGCCGCGCTCGCACGGGTGCAGGCGCGCCTCGCCCGGGAGGGCCTCGGCCTGCTCGTCTACGACGCCTACCGCCCGGTCCGCGCGAGCGAGGCCATGGTCGCCTGGGCGCGCCGCACCGGCCGCCTGGCGCTGCTGCAGGGCGGCTACATCGCGAGCCGCAGCCGGCACAACCTCGGCGTCGCCGTCGACCTCACCCTGTGCGACCGCGCGACCGGGCGCCCGCTCGACCTGGGCACGCCCTTCGACGCCTTCACGCCGGCCGCGCACACCGCCAACGCGACCGGCGCCGCGCGCCGCAACCGCACGCGCCTGGCGGCGGCGATGAGCGCCGAGGGCTTCGCCCCGTACGCGCTCGAGTGGTGGCACTTCAGCTACGGCGCGACCGAGGACCGCCGCTTCGACGTGCCGGTGCGGTAGAACGTTGACTTGGACGTTGACCTTGACGTGGACGTGGACCTTGACGGCGACCTGGACGTGAACGGGGTCGCCACCGTTGACGACGGTGCGGGCCGCGGCAGGCGTCAAAGTGGGTCGACCAAGTCCAGGTCCACGTCGCCGTCAAGGTCGACGTCAAGGTCCAGGTCAACGTCAAGGTCAACGTCCACGGGCCCGGGCGTTGAGGTTGATCAGTACGCCAGCTCCCAGGTCTCCGCGAGGAACACCGGCGTCGTGCCCGACATCGTGGCGCCGCCGAAGACGACGACGACGCGGCGCTGCTCGTCGTAGGCCAGGCCGTGGGCGGTGCGGCCGGGGGGCGGGTTCTGCGGGTTGAGCTGCGTCCAGGTGGTGCCGTTCCAGGTCCAGGTGTCGCCGTAGATCTGCGGCGTGGCGGTACCGCTCGAGCCGCCGTGGATGAGGCCGACCTGGTGCTGCGCGTGGTACACGCCGGTCACCTCCATCCGCGCCGGCGGCCCGGCCGTGGTCTCGGCCTGCCAGCCGGACGCGCCGAGCGAGAGGGTGTCGCCGAAGGGGCTGCCGGCGGTGCCGCTCCCGCCGAAGACCACCAGCTCGTGGCGCGCGGCGTCGAAGAAGCAGGCGCCGTTGCCGCGCGCGGCCGGCGGGGTGCCCGCGGGCGTGCGCTGCGACCAGGCGGTGCCGTTCCAGGCCCAGACGTCCTGGAAGTCGGTCGGCGTGAAGACGCTGCCGTAGTCGGACCCGCCGAAGAGGAGCATCACCTGCTCGTCGGGATCCCAGGCCATGCCGGCGCCGTAGCGCGCGGCGGGGCCGGTCGTGGCGACCTGCGTCCAGGTCGCGCCGTTCCACGTCCAGGTGTCGCGCTGCGAGACGCCCGTGCCGTCGGCGCCGCCGAAGAGGACCGTGACGTGCCGCACGGGATCGTAGTCCATGGCGACGGCGCTGCGCACCGGCGGCGCGGTCGAGGTCGTGCGCTCGGTCCAGGCGGCGCCGTTCCACTCCCACGTGTCGTCGAACACCGTGGTGCCGTCGTAGCCGCCGAAGAGCACCGTCACGCCGCGGTCGCGGTCGTAGGCGAGCTGCGTCGAGCGCGGCGACGGCCCGGCGGCGGTCCGCTGCACCCAGCCGGCCGTACAGGGCTGGCCCTGCGGCAGGCAGGCGCCGCCGCAGAGGGCATAGCCGTCGTCGCAGGCGAGGCCGCAGGCGCTCCCGTCGCAGGTCGCGCTGCCGTTCGCCGGGGCGTAGCACGGGGTGCAGGACGAGCCGCACGACGCCGGCGCGAGGTTGCTCGCGCAGGTCGCGCCGCAGGCGTGGTAGCCCGTGTCGCACGCCACGCCGCACGCCGCGCCGTCGCAGGTCGCGTGGCCGTTCGCCGGGGCGGCGCAGGGGGTGCAGCGGGTGCCGCAGGTGGCGACCGCGGCGTTGCTGGCGCACGCGCCGCTGCAGGCGTGAGACCCGGCGTTGCAGTTGACGCCGCACGCGGTGCCGTCGCAGGTGGCGTAGCCGTTCGCCGGCGTGGCGCAGGCGGTGCAGCGCGAGCCGCAGGTGGCGACGTCGTGGTCGGAGACGCAGCCGCCGCCGCACGGGTGCAGCCCGAGCCCGCACGGGTTCGCGCGGCACTCGCCGCCGTCGCAGAGCTGCTCGGCGCCGCACGCGATGCCGCAGCTCCCGCAGTGCGCGCGGTCGGCCGTGAGATCGACGCAATCGCTGCCGCAGGGGGCGTAACCCGTGTCGCAGGTCACGGCGCAGGCGTCCAGCTCGCACGCGGCCTGGCCGTGGCCGGCGGGGGCGGCGCAGGCGGTGCAGGCGAGGCCGCAGTGGCCCGTGTCCGTGTCGGGGTAGCAGCCCTCGGTGCAGGCGTGGTGGGCGTCCGGGCACGGGCTGGCCGACAGCCGCACGTGGATCGGCGTGACCTGCGCGCGTACCAGCGTGACGCGGCCGCTGCCACGGGCGACCTGCGCGCCCGCGCGCAGGCCGGCGACGAGCACGTCCACCGGCTCACCGCCGAGGTCGTCGGCGAAGAGGATCACGATGTCCGCTCCGCTCGCGACCGGCGCGCCCGGCTGCCCCGGGACCGCCTGGGTCACGAGCACGCTGCCCGCGTGCACCGCCTGGACGCGGACCTGATCGATGGCGACGCCGTCGTCGAGGTCGAAGACGACGCGCGCCGCGGTGACGCTCGCGGGGTCGCCGCAGCCGAGCGCGAGCAGGGCAGCGAGCGCGAGCGCCCCGGTGAGGATGACTGCCGCCTTCCGCATGATCCGCCTCCGGACCGGCGACGATAACGCGGGTGCCGGGGGCGGTACAAGCGCGAGCTCCCGGATCGCTGGTTGTTTGGGCCGGGGCGCGGCCTTATACTACCCGCGCGGCTGGCGGGGGCGGCGGGTCACCCGAGTCGAGAGGCCTTCGATGGATGGGCTCACGGCGGCATACTTGATCGCCTTCATCGCGGGTGGGGGCTTCGCCGTGCTGTCGTTCGTGCTCGGCAGCTTCGGTGGGCACGGCGGCCACGGCCACGCGGGGAACGCCGGCGGCCACGCGCTCGGCGGCCACGCGAGCCACGCCGCGCTCCCCGCCCACGGGGGCGAGACCGGCAGCCACGCCGCGGTCGGCCACGGCGGCCAGGCGGGCGACGCCATCGCGCGCGCGTGCGGGCCGCTGCTGAACTTCTCGGCCATGGCCGCGTTCGCCTGCGCCGGCGGCGGCGCCGGCTACCTCGCGCGGCGGATGGGCGCGGGCGCGCTCGTGAGCCTCGTGGCCGCGGTGCCGAGCGGGCTCGCGGCCGGGTACCTCATCGGCTGCCTCACGAGCTGGCTGCGGCGCGGCACGCGCTATCTCAAGCCCGAGCCGCTCGCCGGCGCCCTCGCGAGCGTGATCGCGCCGGCCAGCCAGGAGCACCTGGGCGAGATCCTCTATGTTCGCGGCGGCGCGCGCGGCTCGCTGCCCGCCCGCGGCACGAGCGACCGGCTGCTCGAGCCCGGCACCGAAGTGGTCATCCTCGAGGTGAAGGACGGTATTGCCCGGGTCGCCCCGTCGGGCGAGCTCCTGGGCGTGGACGCAGAGGCGCGGCGCCTCGATGCCCCGCGTGAGGAGGAGAAGAAGCCATGACGCCCGTGCAAGAGTACCTGCTCATCGGTGGGGGCATCGCCGTCGGCATCCTGGCGCTGCTCGGCATGATCGCCCGGATGTACCGCAAGGTGGGCCCGAACATGGCGCTCATCATCTACGGCGTGGGCGGCTCGCGCGTGGTCACCGGCTCGGGCGCCCTCGTGATCCCGATGTTCCAGACCTGCCGCGAGCTCAGCCTGGAGCTGATGTCGTTCGACGTCGCGCCGCAGAACGAGCTCTACACGCACCAGGGCGTCTCGGTGCTCATCGACGCGGTCACGCAGCTCAAGGTCAAGAGCGACCTCGAGAACGTGAAGACCGCCGCGGAGCAGTTCCTCGACAAGCCGCCGGAGATGCGCGAGTCCGCCATCCGGCTGGTCATGGAGGGCCACCTGCGCGGCATCGTCGGCCAGCTCACGGTCGAGGAGATCGTCAAGGAGCCCGAGATGGTCGGCGAGAAGGTGCGCTCCACCTGCGCCGGCGACCTCGCGAAGATGGGCCTCGAGATGGTCTCGTTCACCATCAAGCAGGTGCGCGACCAGAACGAGTACATCAAGAACATGGGCATCCCGGACGTCGAGCGGGTGAAGAAGGAGGCGAACATCGCGATGGCCGAGGCGTTCCGCGACACCGAGATCCGCCGCGCCCAGGCCATGCGCGAGGCCGCCATCGCCAAGGCCCAGGCCGATCAGGAGCGCGTCATCGCCGAGACCGCGTCGGTCGCCAAGCAGTCGGAGGCGCAGCGCGACCTCGAGATCAAGAAGGCGCAGTACACCGAGACCGTGCAGCGCCAGCGCGCGCAGGCCGACAAGGCCTACGAGATCCAGACCAACACGATGCAGCAGCAGGTCATCGCCGAGAAGGTGAAGATCGACCAGATCGAGCGCACCGCGCAGGTCGGCGTCCAGGAGGCCGAGATCGGCCGCCGCGAGAAGGAGCTGATCGCGACCGAGCTGAAGCCGGCGGAGGTCGAGGCGAAGCGCATCCAGACGCTGGCCGAGGCGGAGAAGGCCCGCCTGCGGCTCGAGGCCGAGGGCCGCGCCGAGGCGTGGCGCCAGCAGGGCGAGTCGGAGGCCAAGGTCATCAAGATGAAGGGCGAGGCCGAGGCCGGCATCATCCGCATGAAGGGCGAGGCCGAGGCCGCCGCCATGGACGTCAAGGCCAAGGCCTACCGCGGGTACAACGAGGCCGCTGTCCTCGACAAGCTGCTCTCCGGGCTGCCTGAGGTCGTGCGCGCCATCGCCCAGCCGCTGTCGCAGGTGGACAAGATCACCGTCATCTCGACCGGCGGCGACGGCAACGGCCACAGCGGCGCCGGGGTGAGCCGCGTCACCGGCGACATCACGCAGATGATCGCGCAGGTGCCGGCGCTCATCGAGTCGCTCTCCGGCATCTCGGTCGGCGAGTTCATGCGCAACCTGCCGCGCATCGGGCCGGCCATCAAGGCCGCCGAGACCTCCGCGGCCGCCGACACGCAGGCCCGCCGCGACGCCCAGCTCCCGCCCGGCAAGCCCGCGGTGTAGCCGCGTGCGGCTGGCCGCCCCCGTCACCGCCCTCTGCCTGACCCTCGCGCCCGCGCTCGCCGCGGCGGGCTGGCCATGCGCGCAGCGCGCCGACGTCGACGGCGACGGCGCGCCCGACGCCGTCGTGCTGGACGGCGCGGTCGCGGGCGTCCGCATCGGCGCGCAGGTCGTGCCGCTGCCGCTCGCCGCGCCGGCCGTCGTGCGCGTCTGCCTCGGCGACCTCGACCGCGACGGCCGCGCCGAGGTGGCCGCGGTCGTGGTCGCGGCCACGGACCGCGACCCGACCTTCCGCCGGCGCCTGTTCCTGTACCACGGCGGGCGCGCGGCGCTGTCGCCCATGTTCCTCGGCACCGCGGGCGGCGGCGCGCTGGTCGACGCCGGGCTCGCCGACCTCGACGGCGACGGCCGCGCCCTGGTGCTCGCGCGCGAGCGCACGGCCGCGGGCGAGCGCACGCGCGTGTACCGGTGGCAGGGCTTCGGCCTGGTCGAAGACCCGGCGCTCGCGACGAAGGCCCCGGCGTGGACCCCGGCGGCGCACGGCCCGATCCGGCCGTGGTTCCCGGCGGTGCCGCCGCCGAAGCCGGTGCTCGCGCCCTTCAAGCCGGACTTCGAGCGCGCCCCGGGGCGGATCGCCGCCGCCGCGCCGGCGCCGAAGGCGGTCAACCGCGGCCAGTTCGGCTGGCTGCCCGCGGCGGCGCGCGCGCACCTCGACCGGCAGGGCTTCGTCGTCGTGCGCCCGGCCGCGCCGCCGCCCGAGTTCCACAGCGTCTACCTCGAGAACGAGTACCGCGGCTGGCCGTCGCTGGTGACGGCGGACGCGGCGCTGCACCTCGTGCACCTGCTGGCCGACCAGGCGATCCAGCGGCTGGAGCAGGACGTGCTCGCGCCCGCGCTCGCCGCCGTCGTCGAGCGCATGCGGGGGCAGGCGCGCGCGGTCGCCGACGCGCCCCCGGACGTGCGCGCGGCCGCGGCGCGGGTGGCCTTTCGCCTCGACGTCGCGGCGGCGCTCCTGAGCGGCGAGCTGCCCGGCGGGGCCGAGGGCGCGGCGGTGCGCGAGGAGGTCGGGCGCGTCCTCGCCGCGCAGGCGCCGGGGCGGCAGCTGGGGGCGATCGAGTACCGCGACTTCGCCGTGCGCGGGCACTACACGCGCAGCGAGGCGCTGGCGCGCTACTTCCGCGCCTACCTGTGGCTGGCGCAGCCGCTGCGCAACGACGACGTCGCGGGCGCCCGCGTGCTCGTGACGCTCGCGGGCCGCCCCGAGAACCTGCGCGCGCTCGAGATGATCGACGGCTTCACCGCGGCCCTGGCCGGGACGGCCGATCGCCACGGGCTCGCCACCCGCCGCGCTCGCGTCACCGCCGCGCGCCACGGGGCGCAGCCGCCCTGGTCCGGTGTGGCCGCGGAGGCCGCGAACGCCGCGGGCCAGCCGGGCCTCGCGCTCCTGCCCCGCCCGCCCGCGCCCGAGGCCGGCGTGCTGCTCGGCGCGGTGGACCTGCCCGCGCGCCCCCTGCCGAGCGTGCTCGACGTGCTCGCGGTGCTCGGCTCCCAGCGCGCCGCCCAGCTCATCGCGCCCGAGGTCGCGCGCAGCCCGGCCGTCCGGGATCACCTGCGGCGCGCGGCCGCCGCCGTGCAGCGCGGCGAGGGCGTCGACTCGCAGGCGATCGCGGGCCGCTGGCTGCTCGCGCTCCGCTGGCTGCTGCTGCCGTTCCCGCCGGGGTACGCGCCGTTCCAGCGCGCGGCCGCCTGGCCCGAGCACGCGCTGGTGAGCGCCGCGGCCTCGTTCACCGCGCTGCGGCGCGACACGGTCCTCTACGTGCAGCCGCCGGTCGTGTGGATGGAGGGCGGCCGCGAGCGCGCGCTGCCGCCGGGCAAGACCGGCTACGTCGAGCCCGTGCCCGAGCTGTACGAGGAGCTCGCCGCGGTGCTCGACCGGGTGCGCGCGGCCGCGGTCGCCGCCGGCGGACCGGGGCTCGCCGGCGCCGACCACCCGGGACGCGGCCGGGGGCCGGTCGCCGCGCTCGAGGCCGGCACCGAGCTGCTCGGCTTCCTCGCGAGCGCGGCCCGGGCCGAGCTGGCCGGCCGCGAGCTCTCCGCCGTCGATCACGAGCGGCTGAGCCGCATCGGCCACGAGCTCGAGGGCGTGCTCGCCGGCAAGGGCACCCTGCGCGCCGACCCGGTGCCGGTCGTGGCCGACATCTTCAACCTCAAGGAGCCCGGCAGCGGCGCCGCGCGCCGGCTGCAGGTCGCGACGGGCCCCGTCGATCTCGTCGTGGCCGCCGTGGTGGTCCGCGGCCGCGTCCTGCTCGCCCGCGGGGCGGTCTCCTCCTTCTACACCTTCGAGTCGCCCCGCCCGCTCAGCGACGAGGAGTGGCGCGCGCGGCTCAAAGGCCCGCAGGCTCCGGCGCCGCCCGCGTGGGCCCGCCCGCTCCCCGGCGGCGCCCCGCCGCGGGTGCGGCAGCGGGACTGAGCCGCGGCGTCCCACCGCCGGCCCCGGCGCCACGCCGCGCTCCGCGCCTGCATCGAATCGGCCTGGGCGGGGCGTGGAGCGACTCCCATGGCGAACGAGCACGACGAGGCGGAGGCGCGCGCCCGCTTCGAGCAGAAGAACCGCGCGGAGTGGACCGACCCACGGGCGGTGACGGCCTGGCGCGCGTGGTTCCCCAAGATCAAGGTGCAGGGCGAGCGCGTGACCCGCGCGCTGATCGCGGCCGCGGATCTGCGGCCCGGGCTGCGGGTGCTCGATCTCGCGAGCGGGCCGGGCGAGCCCGCGCTGACGATCGCCGCGGCGGTCGCGCCCGGCGGCCAGGTCACGGCGACCGATCTCAGCCCGGGCATGCTGGAGAGCCTGGCCGACAACCGGCGCCGCTACGGCGTGACCAACGTGGACATCCGGCAGGCCGACGCACAGGAGCTCCCGTTCGAGGACGCGTCCTTCGACCGCGTCACGTGCCGCTTCGGCGTGATGCTCTTCACCGACGTCGGGCGCGCGCTCGGGGAGGCGCGGCGCGTGCTGCGGCCCGACGGGCGCGCGACGTTCGTCGCCTGGGGGCCGCCGGCGCCGGGCTCGTTCATGGGGACGATGCTGGAGCCGTTCCGCCGGCGCAACGTGCTCCCGCAGCCGCCCCCGGGTGCGCCGGGGCCGTTCCGCTTCGCCGCGGCCGGGTCGCTGTCGCGCGAGCTGGAGCAGGCCGGGTTCAGCGCCGTGCGCGAGGAGGCGCGCCTCGTGGCCATGCCATGGCCGGGCGACCCGCGCGAGCTGTGGCAGCACTTCTACGAGCTGGCCGCGCCGCTGCGCCCGTTCTTCGACGGCATGCCCCGGGCGGAGCGCGAGGCCGCCACCGCGGAGGTCGTGCGCGACCTCGGCGCGATGCACGACGGCACGTCCGTCAACGCGGCCGGCGCGATCGTGGTCGCGACGGGCGTCCGCGGGCGGTGACCGGCCCGCCGCACGTTGACTCGGCCGCCCCCCGGCCGCACAAGATCGAGGATCACTCGTGGTGCGACCGCCGCGCGCGGCGGGGGAGGGTGCGATGCCGACCTACGTGCTGATGACCAAGCTCTCGACCCAGGTGGAGGCCGATCCCCGGGGACGCAAGATCGTGGGCAACGAGTGGAAGAAGCTGGTCGATCGGGCCTGCCCCGGCGTCACGTGGATCGCGCACTACGCGCTCCTCGGGCGCTTCGATTTCATGGACATCTACGACGCGCCCGACGACGCCACCGCGCACCAGGTGTCGCTGCTCTCGCGCGAGGCCGGGGCGATCACCGCCGAGAGCTGGCCCGCCCTGCCCTACGACCAGTACCTCACCCTGGCGGGCGAGGTCGAGAAGGTGGTCAAGGGCGGCGGCAAGAAGAACAAGAAGAAGAGGTAGCCGTCCGCTCGTCAGCAACAACGAGGCTCGCGGGGGCTCGCCTCAGCAACAACGAGGCTCGCGGGGGCTCGCCTCAGGCGAGCGCGGCGTGGATCCGGTGCGCCTCGGCGAGCATGTCGTGGAAGATGGCGCGCACCGGCTTCACCTCGTGGACGAGCCCGATCGCCTGCGAGCACGAGATCGTCCCCGCGTCGAGATCGCCGGTCGTGTACATGCGGTGCGCCGCCTCGCCCGACACGAGCGGGTAGATCTCCTCGATGCCCGCCTTGCGCGCCTCGAGCTCCACCACCTTCTTCGCCGGCGCGTTCAGCCACACGCGGTGCGGGAAGTTCACCGAGCGCATGACGACGTCGGTGTCGAGCTCCGTCGCCGCCGCCAGCGCCTGCTTGAGGTTCGGGTGGATCGGGCACTCCTCGGACAGCAGCAGGCGGCTCCCCACGACGGCGCCGCTCGCGCCGAGGGCGAAGCCGGCCGCGAGGGTGCGGCCGTCGACGATGCCGCCGCCCGCGATCACCGGGACCTTCACCGCGTCGAGGGTCGCCGGGACCAGCACGAGCGTGGTCACGTTCAGGTTGCCGGTGGCGCCGCC
>DASXVK010000638.1:0-14438 GCA_036504295.1 Polyangia bacterium | reverse complement strand
CGATCTCGTCAACCTGCGCGCCGCCACGCTCGTCGTCGAGGACGAGCTCGGCGCGCCGGCCGCGCCGCTCGACCTGCCGTGCCTCGAAGCGGCGCCGGTCGACGTGGCCCTCGCCGGCGCGCCCGGCGGGCTCACGGCCTGGGACGTGACGACGCCGGCGACGCCCGCGGACGTGCCGCTCCGCGCCGAGGGCGGCCAGGTCGTGCTGCCGGGCTTCACGCCCGGGCGCCGCTACGTGCTCTTCGACCCGGCGCGCGCGCCGTACCCCGACGATCATCTCACGCTGGCGGCGCCGGCGACCGTGCTCGACCAGGCCGGGACGCTGCTGGTCGTGGCGGCACCGCTCTTCCAGGACGGGCTCGGCCCGTGGCTCGCGCAGGTGACCGCGGAGGGCTGGGCGCCGGTCGTGCGCACGCCGCGCGAGCTGTACCAGACCTTCACGGCGGGCCGGCCCACGCCCGCCGCGATCAGCGCCTATCTCGCGCACGCGCAGGCGCGGTGGACCGCGGCGCCGCGCGCGCTGCTCATCGTCGGCGACGCGACCCCCGTGCTCGACGGCGGCGCGCCCGCGTTCCACGTGCCGACCACCTACGTGTACTGGCCGGGCGACCTGTGGGCCGCCTCGGACCTCGCGTTCGCGTTCCCTGGCTGGAGCGGCAACGCCGACCCGGGCCCCGCGCGCGTCGCGGTCGGGCGGATCGCGGCGCGCACGGCCGACGAGGCCCAGGCGGCGCTCGGGCGCAGCCTCCTGCACCGCGCCACGCAGAGCCGCGCCGTGCTCTTCCTCTCCGACGACAACGATGCCAGCTTCCGCGCCGCGGCGGAGGCGGCGCGGGCCGCGCTGCCCGCCGGCCTCGAGACGCAGGCGCTGCACCTCCTCGACTATGACGCGCAGTACCCGAGCCCGGACCCGGCGCCGCCGCAGTGGGAGGAGCCGGCCGTCATCGCGCTGCGCGCCGACCTCCGGGCCGCGCTGGCCTCGGGCGTGCGGCTGGTCCAGTATTTCGGGCACGGCGACCTGAACCACGTCGGCGGCGAGGGCATCCTTGACCAGGGCACCGAGCTCGACAACCTCACGGAGATGCTGGCGCACGGCGGCCTGCCGCCCATCTTCGTGCTGCACGACTGCCTCTCGGGCTCCTTCGGCGCGGCGACGGTGCCGCACGCGATCGGCGAGTCGATGACGCTGCTCACCGACCCCAGCCTCGGCGCGGCGGCGGTGATCAGCCCGGCGGGGCTCACCGTCGAGCCGCTCACCTCCGAGCTCGCGCTGGCGCTCGAGGCGGGGCTGACGGCGCAGCCCACGCTCGGCGCGGCGCTCGCGGCCGCGGTCCAGGCGCGACTGGCCGACAGCTCGTGCTTCACGCCGGAGTGCCGGGTCACCGCCGTCACCCTGAACCTCCTCGGCGACCCGACCCTGCCGTCGCTCGCCGCGGCCGCCGGGAGCGCGCCATGACCGCACCGTCGTACGTCCGCAACCCGGAGCTCCTCGCCGATGACCTCGGTCACGGCATCCTCATCCTCGACACCGATCGCGCCAAGGTGATCGAGCTGAACCGCACCGGCGCGCGGCTGTGGCGCCGCCTCGCGGCCCCGGCCACCGCGGCCGAGCTCCTGGAGGTCCTCGCCGCCGCCTACCCCGCCGCGGAGCGGGCGGCGCTCGCCGGCGACGTCGAGCGCTTCCTGCGCGCGGCCACGGCGTGCGACGCGGTGCGGGAGGTCGGGGCGAAGTAGCGATGCTGCGGCGCCCGGTCGACATCGCCGTCTCCGGCGGCTCCATGCGCCCGCTCGTGCCGCCGGGCGCGCGCGTGCGCGTGCGGCCCTGCGCCCTCGAGGAGGTCCGCCCCGGGCAGATCGCGCTCTTCCGGCACGAGCGGACGCTCATCGTGCACCGGGTCGTGGCGGTGCGGCGCCGGCCGCGCGTCGCCATCGCCGAGCGCGGCGACGCCTCGCCGACGACCACCTGGCGCGACGCCGCGGCGCTCGTCGGGCTGGTCGAGGGCGTGTGGCTGGGGCGGCGCTATCTCGCGCTGGGGCGCGGCGCCGGCCGGCTGCTCAGCGCCGCCTTCGACGCGCGCTGGCGCTGGCGCCGCGTGCCGTACCGCGCGCGCCGCGTCGAGTACGCGCTCGTCGAGGCGCTCCTCGCCCTCTGGGCGGGCGCGAGCCGCTAGATGCCGACGCTGCGCTGGCGCGTCCTCGACCAGGTGCTGGCGGTGAGCGCGCCGGCCGAGGAGCTGCTCGCGCACGCGCGGCGCGGCTACGGACGATTCCCGGCCGCCGCCGCCGCCGAGCCGGCCACGGTCGAGGTCGCGACCGACGGCGGGCGGGTGCAGTGGACCGCGCGCCCCGGCGAGCGGCGCGACTGCGCGCTCCTCGGCCCGCCGTGGTCCTCGTGGCACCTCCGGGCGGTCGTGCATCAGGCGGTGCTGCGGGCGCTGGGGGGGCGCTACCTCCTGCCGCACGGCTCGGCGGTGCGCGCGGGCGGCCGCGCCGTGCTCCTCGTCGGTGGCTCGGGCACGGGCAAGACGACGCTGGCGCTCGCGCTGCACGACCGCGGGCTCCCCTTGCTCTGCGAGGGCCAGGTGCCGCTGGACCCGGACCGCGGGCTCGTGCAGGCGTTTCCCCGCGGGCTCGAGGTCGTCACCGGCGCCGCGGGTGGCGCGGCGTGCGACAAGGAGACGCGGCCGGCGCCGGCCGCCGCGGGCGCCGCGCCGCTCGGCTGGATCTTCTTCCTCGAGGATCTCTTCCCTGGCGCGCGGCCCCTGCAGGTGGAGGTGGGCTGCCCGGTCGCCGCGGCGCCGGCGGTGAGCGCGCTCGTCACGGCGCTCGGGCTCGGCGCGGTCGCGGTGCGTCTGGACGGCACCCTCGGCGTCGTGACCGGCGACCTGCGCGCGCCGGCCGGCGGCGGCCCGGCGCCGGCGCTGGACGTCATCCAGGCGCGCCTGCGCGCGCTGGACCCGCCCGTCTGCTACGTCGCCGCGCGCATGGCGCAGCGGCCCGATTTCACCCGCGCCCTCACGACCCGCGCGCTCTCGCCGGCGATGACCATCCTCGGCTTGCAGGCGAACAGCCTGGCGCCGGGCGAGGCGGCGCGGACGTGGCCGCACCTGCGCCGCGTGCTCGACGGCGCGTGCGCCCACCTCGTCGCCGGCGGCAGCGTGGCCGAGCGCGTGGACTTCGTGCTGGCGCGCGTGCGAGACGCGGCGTGACCTGGCCGGCCGTGCGCCTCGAGCGCCCCCCGCGCACGCTGCTCGTCGCGCCGCTCGCGGACGCGCCCGGCATGGCGGTCGCGACGCGCCCGGACGACCCGCGCTGGTCGGTCCTGCGCCTGGCGGCCCGGCCGTTCGCCGACGACGCGAGCTTCGCGCGCGCGGTGCAGCGCGCCGCCGACGACCTCTTCCGCCTGGACCCGCTGGGCGCGCCGCCGGCGCCGGCCCGGCCGCGCGCGGTGCGCTCGCTGTTCGTGCACCTGACCTCCGCCTGCAACCTGCGGTGCGCGCACTGCTACGTGCTGGCGGAGGCGCCCGCGGCGGGGCCCGCGGTGCTGCCCCGCGCGCGCCTCGAGGCCGTCCTCGACGCGCTCGCGCCGCGCGGGCTCGCGGCGGTGACGCTCTCGGGGGGCGAGCCGCTGCTGTACCCGGGGCTGGACCCGCTCGTGCAGGGCTGCCGCGACCGCGGCCTCGCGGTCCAGTTGCTCACGAACGCGACCACCGTCACCGACGACGCCGCGCGGCGGCTGGCCGCCGCGGGCGTCGACGTGTCCGCGAGCCTGCACGGCCCCGACGCGGCCACTCACGACGCCCTCGTCGGCCCCGGCAGCTTCGACGCCGCGACGCGCGGGATCCGCCTCCTCGCCGCGCGGCTGGGTCCCGCGCGGCTGCTCGTCAACTGCACGCTCCACGACGACAACGTCGCGCTGGCAGAGGCGACCATCCAGGCGGCGGCCGGGCTCGGGGCCGGGCGCATCCGCTTCATTCCGCTGCACCGCCCGCTGCCGGACGGGCCGCGACTCGACTACGCGAGCGCCGCGATGCTCGACTGGGCCGGCCGGGCCGCCGCGGGCATCGTGGGCGGGCGTTTCCCCCTCCGCGTCGATCCGGGCATGACCGGACGGCCCGGCGCGCGCGCGGTCGGCGATCACGACGAGAGCGGGTGCGCCATCGGCTGCAAGCTCGTGCTCGCCGCCGGCGGCGACCTCTACCCGTGCGCCCTGCTGATGGCGCCCGGGGATCGGCTCGGCGTGGCGGGCGACGTGCTCGCCGTGGCCGGGGGCGCGCCGCTCCAGGCGCTCGGCGACGCGGTGCAGGCGCGGGCCGCGCGGGTCGAGGGCTGCCGCGGCTGCCTCCTCGCCGGCATCTGCCGCGGCGGCTGCCCGGCGCTGCCGCCCGGCGCCGGCGGCCGCGATCCGCTGTGCGCCGCGAACCAGGCCTTCGCCCGCACCTTCTTCACGCTCGCGGCCCGCGCCCGGTCCGGGGCGACGGGCCCCTCGCGTTCGGCTTGACCCGGCGGCGGCGGGGGGGCTAGCTTCGGCCCATGAAGCGGGCCTACGAGCTCTTCGCTGTCATCGCCGTCGTGCTGTGCGGGTTCGCGTCGCAGGCGAGCGCCACGGCCTACTACGTCTACCACGATCCCGCGGTCACCCTCACCGGCGGGTCGTGCGGGACGTACCGCGACACCTTGACGCCGACGTCCGCCAGCGGCGTGACGGTCCGCTTCAAGGTCGAGCGGCAGTTCGACACCAACCAGGTGCGGCTCTACTACACGACCGGCTTCTCCGTACCGGGCGGCGCCTTCGGCGTCGGCACCGGCACGACCACGGTCGTGACGGCCGCCTACACCTGTACCTACGACGACGGCTTCGGGCACATCATCGACGTCGCCACCGCCACCATCCCGGCGCAGCCGGCCGGGACGATCGTCAACTACATCGTCAGCGCCTGGCACAGCGGCGGCGGGCCCGAGGTCTTCGCCAACAGCGGCTCCTGCAACACCAGCACCTGCGCCCAGGACTTCGCCTACGTGGTCACCCAGCCGGCCAGCGTCGATCTGCTCGACTTCGCGGCCACCCGCACCGCCGCCGGCGTGCAGCTCACGTGGCAGACCGGCGCCGAGAGCGACTGCGCGGCCTTCACGATCCTGCGGTGCGACCGGGGACAGGGCGCGTGCGCCGCGGCCGCCGACCACGCCGAGCTGCCCGGCATCCTCGTGCCCTGCGCGGGCCTCGCGGCCGGCAGCTCGTATGCGACGCTCGACGCCGCGGCGGCGGACGGCGGCGGCTACTCCTACTACCTGCGCGAGCACGAGACGACCGGCGGCCTGCGCGACTACGGCCCGGAGCTCGTGGCGCCGGTGGTCCCGGGCCTCGGCGCGCCGGGCGTGGCCAAGGCGGCGGCGACCGGCGCGGCGACGGACCGGGTGCGCGGCTGTGCGGCGGCCGGCCGGCCGGCGGGCGCGCTCCTCCTGCTCGCGCTGGTGGCCCTGCTCGCCCTCGCGCGCCGCCGCCGGTAGCGCCCGCGCCCCGCCCGCGTGGGCGCGGCGCGCGCGGCGTCGTATACTACCGGCGCCGCATGCCTCCGGCGCCCCTCACGTCCCGCGGGACGACCGCCTCCCTCCGCGAGCTGCTGCGCCTGCAGTCGGGCCGCACCTGGCTCCCCGCGGCGCTCCTCGTGGCGGTCAGCCTCACCGACGGACTGGGGCTGTGCCTGCTCATCCCGCTGCTCGCGCTCGTGGGCGTCGACGTGGGCACCGGGCCGTCGGGCCGGGGGGCCCAGCAGGTGCTCGCCGCCTTCGACGCGCTGCACCTGCCGCGGTCGCTGGCGGCGGTGCTCCCGGCCTACGTCGTGCTCGTGGGCAGCCGGGCGCTGCTCCAGCGCTGGCAGTCGCGGCTGCACACGGCCGTCCAGGCCGACACCGTCGCGCTGCTCCGCACCCGCCTCTACGCCGCGCTCGGCCGCGCGCCCTGGTGCCGCGTCTCCGCCTACCCGCACTCGCAGCTCGCGCACGCGCTCACGTTCGAGGCCGACCGGGTCGGCTACGCGGCCTGGGGCCTGCTCCAGGCCGCGGCCGGCACCGTCATCCTCGCCATCTACGCGCTGCTGGCGCTGCGCGTGTCACCCTCGATGACCCTGATCGGCGTCGGCGGCGCCGCGCTCGTCGGCGTGCTGCTGCGCCGCCGGCTCAAGGCGGCGCGCCGCGTGGGCGAGGAGATCGGGCGCGTGACGCGCGGGCTCTACGCCGAGGCGCTGACCCACCTCGCGGGCATGAAGACGGCCCGGAGCTACGGCGCGTGGGCGCGCTCGCTCGCGGTCTTCACGAAGCTGACGGCGCAGGTCGGCGCGCTGCACCGCCGCACCGTCGACCTCAACACGGACGTGCGGTGCGGCCTCGAGATCGGGGGCGCGGTGGTGCTGGTGGTGCTCTTCGGCACGTCGCGGCTGCTCGCCATCCCGGTGGGGGCGATCCTCTTCCTCGCCTACCTCTTCTACCGCGCCATGCCGCTCGTCTCGAGCCTGCAGACCGCGGCGCAGCACGTCAGCGGCAACCTGCCCGCGCTCGCCGGCCTGCTCGCCCTCGAGCGGGAGCTCGGCGCCGAGGCGGAGCCCGCCGCGGAGGAGGGGCAGGCCGTCGCGCTCGGCGACGGCGTGCGCCTCGCCGGGGTGTGCTACCGGCACCCGGGGCTGGGCGACCGCGACGGCCTGCGTGACATCGACCTCGTGCTCGCCCGCGGCGCGCTCACCGCGGTCGTCGGCCCGTCGGGGTCGGGCAAGACGACCCTCGCCGACCTCGTGCTCGGGCTGCTGCGGCCCGACGGCGGCCAGGTGCTCGTGGGCGGCGTGCCGCTCGCGCCGGCGCACCTCGCGAGCTGGCGCACGCAGATCGGCTACGTGCCGCAGGAGACCTTCCTCATCGCCGGGACGCTGCGCGACAACCTGCGCTGGGCGCGCCCCGAGGCCGGCGACGACGAGATGCGCGCCGCGCTGCGCGAGGCGGCCGCCGACTTCCTCGACCGCCTCCCCGCCGGGCTCGACACCGTCCTCGGCGACGCCGGCGTCGGGCTCTCGGGCGGCGAGCGCCAGCGGCTGGCGCTCGCGCGGGCGCTGCTGCGCCGGCCCAGCCTCATCGTCGGCGACGAGGGGACGAGCGCGCTCGACGCGGAGAACGCGACCCGCATCCACGCGGCGCTCACGGCCCTGCGCGGCACGACCACGCTCCTCGTCCTCTCGCACGAGCCGGTCCCGGGCGCCGACCGCACCTATCTCCTCGACGGCGGCCGCCTCGCGGCGGTGCCGGACGTCGCCGCGGGCGTGGCGCGCGCGCGCGCGGGCTGACGGCGCGAAGGAGGCGACCGGCGAGCCGCGGGCGCTCGCCGGTCGGTCGAGGCTGACGGGGAGGGGGACTACTTGGTGAAGGTCGCCACGTGGGCGATGACGTTGTCGAGGGTCTCGAAGGTGAAGCTCGGGTTGTGCACGCCGCGGCTGGCGTCGTCCTGCGCGAGCACGGTGTTCCAGAGCGCCTTCGCGATGACGACGTTGAAGCCGGCCGCGGTGACCGTCGCGTCCTGGCCCGCGCCGGTGATGGCGGCGACGCCGAGACCGGCGTTGAGGAAGCCGGTGCAGTTCGCGGTGCCGTCGCCCAGGTCGGTGCAGCCCTGGACCAGCGCGCCGCCGTTGTTCGGGTCCGCGAGGAACGCATCCTGCCCGGCCTTGTCGCCGATGAACCAGCGCCGGGTCACGCCGGCGCTGGTGACGTCGACCATGCCGCTGCGGTTGGCGACGAGGACCGCGGTCGTGTTGGCCGGGATGACGTCGTTGTACTTGAGGCGCAGGATCGCCGTGCCCACGGCCTGCTTGGCCGCGAGGATCCGCGCGTCGAAGACCTGCTGCACGGACTCGGTGCTGTAGGCGACGTGGCACTGGTTGCAGACGTCCGGCGTGGCCTTGAAGTCATGCCGCGTCTGCCCCGCCTCGGAGAGCGCGGGGTCGAGCGTCGTCAGGTTCATGTGGCAGGTGACGCACGTGTCCGAGATGTAGGAGTGCTTGGAGCGCGTCTGCGGGCTGTTGTAGCGGAGCGTGCCCATCCAGTAGGCGTTGCGGCCCAGGAGGACGTCGCCCTGGGCGGCCTCGTGGGGCGCGCCGTAGCTGGTGAGCGTGCCGTACTTCGCGTCGCCGTCCTCGTGCAGGTACGGGCCCACCAGGCCGCTCGTCGAGTAACCCTGGCGGCTGTTGTGGCACGCGATGCAGAGCGCGCCCTTGCCGACGCCGACGGCGGCGAAGCCGCTCGGCAGCATGTACGTGCTCCCCTCCTCGGGGCCGACCTTCGACAGGTTCGACCACTCGACCGCGCCGGTCTCGCCCTCGCCGTGCGAGTCATGGCAGGCGACGCAGGTGATCGGCTGCGCGTTCGTGACGCTCAGGTCGGTCGGCAGGACGGTCGCGTTGCGGTTGCCGTTCGCGGTCGGCAGGGCGGCGCGGAAGGCCTTGAAGCCCTGGGCGCTGTGGCAGCAGGCGCAGCCCTTGCTCAGGCTGCCGTCGGTGCCGGCGTTGAACGTGAACGTGGAGAAGGCGGCGTGGCCGCTCTTGGCCCACTGCGGGAAGCGGCCGTGCTTGGGCGCCCGCGCGTGGCAGGTCGCACAGACGTTCGCCGAGAAGCTGACGCGCGCGGTGACCGAGCCGGAGCTCGTCGCGGTCTGGTGGCGATCAGTGCCGTTCTGCGGGCCGTGGCAGCTCTCGCACTGGATGCCGGCCACCTTGGCCGAGCTCGGGTACTTGGCCCAGAAGCTGGCCTCGGCGTTGAGGTCGCCCTGCAGGCTCGTGAACGCGACCGACTCGGCGGCCGCCTTGTCGGCGAACCCGCCCGCGCCCGTGCGGCCGGCGCCGACGGTGTGGCAGGGGGTGCAGCTCATGGCGTAGTGCCCGTCGGGCAGGGGCTCCTTGATGCCGGCGTAGATGACGTCGCTGTGGCCGGTGCCCTGCCACGGGGTGACCTTCGCGTCGTGGCACGCGGCGCAGGAATCGTCCGGTGTGCCGGCGGCGGCCATCATGCCCCGGTACGTGCCGGCGTAGACCCGCAGCTTCTCGGCGCCGCCCTCGCTGACGATGTAGGTGCCGGCGGCGGTCGGGGTGAAGTCGGGGTAGGCGGTGTCGGCGTCGTTGACGGTGACGGCGGCGCCGCCGGGGCCGGCCACGGTCCAGCTCCAGCTCGCCTTGGGCGTGAACGCGTACGACCCGTCGGCCTGCTTGAACGGGAACTGGCCCTGCAGGACCACCGGCGAGTTGACCGGCACGTTCGTGAGACCGGTCGAGGGGACCGCCGGGATGGTCGCGGCGACCGCGATCGTGGTCGTGAAGCTCTTGCCGCCGACCGTGGCGGTCACCCTCAGCTTCGTCGTGTTGCCCTGCGAGAGCGCCTGCTCGTAGGAGATCGGGACCACCTGGTAGCGGTCGATGTTCACGAGCGGCTCGTCGGCGTTGATCTTGTACAGCGGCGTCGCGAGGTTCTCGACCAGGTTCTTCTTGAACGCCGCGGCGGAGGCCAGCGTCACCTTCGGCGTCGCGGACGTGTCGCTGTCGAAGGTGACGGCGGGCCCGGAGACCAGGGTCCACTTGTAGGTCACCGTCTGGGTCTTGAGCGCCGGCTCGAAGATGAAGGTGTTGGCCGCGAGCGTCACCTGCGTGCCCGGCACGACCGGCGAGGTCGTGTCGGTGCGCGCGGCGGTGACCGCGGCGGGGCCGGTCGGGTTGAGTTTGACGTTCAGGGTCAGCGAGTTGCTGGGCGTCGCCTCGACGGACTGGCTGTAGGGGTAGTAGCCCGTGGCCGCGAACGTGGCCGTGCGCGGTCCCGCGGGCAGCGCGAGCGTGTAGGCGCCGTTCGCGTCGGTGGTGGCGGTGAGCTTGTCGCCCCCGACGGCCACGGTCAGCGTCGCGCCGGCGACCTTGTTGGCGTAGGTGTCGGTGACCGTGCCGGCGAGCGTGAAGTACGCCATCGCGTCGGCGCCGGTGGGGCCGGTCACGCCGTTGGTGCCCGGGTCGCCGGTCGCGCCGGTCGCGCCCGTGGCGCCCGGGGTGCCGGGCGTGCCCGGGGTGCCGGGCGTGCCGTCGGCGCCGTTGGTGCCGGACTTGCCGGCCGGGCCCTCGCACGCGGTCAGCGCGAGCGCGCCGGTGCACAGGGAGACCAGCACCCATTGCCGTGTTCTCGTGGTCAGTCTCATGCAGCTTCTCCTCAGTGAGCCGTGGTGGGAGGCGCGGCGCCTCCGGCACAAAGAGTAGGTCCCCTGCGTCCCCCGACCCGGAGCCCACCTGCTACTCTCGAATATCGCCAGCGTGCATCGCGCGTGCCCGGGCCCGTACGTGCGTGAATCCGGCGTTTCCAGGCCTTGCGCACCTGAAAATCGGTATGCGACTGGGTCATTCGACTCAGTGAGGGATATGCCCCACCCAGACAGCCGAAATGTTGAATTTCTCATCGCTCGTGCGCCGTCGGCGGCAGCCACCCGAGACCGTTGCGATCTTCAACACTCGATCGGCGCCGCCCGCCCCCTGGTGCGCGCCCGGCCGCGAGCGCACACTGATCGCGTGACCGCGAGCCCCCTCCTCGCCGGCACGCTGAACGCCGCGCTGGCGGCCGTCGCCTTCGGCCTCACGACCCCGTTCATCCAGCGCGCGGGCGCCGGCGCCGGTCCGCTCGTGACGGCGGGGCTGCTCTACCTGGGCGCCGCGCTCGGCGCGTTGCCGCGCCCGTGCGGCCGCCGCGCCGCCGACCGCGAGGCGCCGGTCCGCGCCCGTCACGGGCCGCGGCTCCTGCTCGTCGCGCTGTGCGGCGCGGCGCTGGCGCCGGCGCTGTTCACCTGGGGTCTGCAGCGCACGCCGGCCACGCACGCCTCGCTGCTCCTCAACGGCGAGGCGCTGTTCACGGTGGCCTTCGCCGCGCTCGTCTACCGCGAGCACGTCGGCCGGCGCGTCGCGCTCGCGGCGGCGCTGATGCTGGCGGGCGGCGCCGTGACCGTGGCCACCGCGGCCGGCTCGACCGGCGGCGGCCCCTGGGGCGCGCTCGCCGTCGTCGCCGCGGTGGTCTGCTGGGCGCTCGACAACGTGCTCACGCGGCCGCTCGCCGACCTCGATCCCGCCGCCGTCGTGCGCGGCAAGGCGCTGCTCGGGGCGACGCTCACGCTGCTGCTCGCCCTCGCGGTCCGCGATCCGCTGCCCCGGCCCGGGCCCGCGCTGGCGCTGCTCGCCTGCGGCGCGAGCGGCTACGGGCTCAGCCTGCGCCTGTACCTCCTCGCGCAGCGGCGCATGGGCGCGGCGCGGACGGGCTCGGTCTTCGCGCTCGCGCCGTTCCTGGGCGCGGCCGCCGCGATGGTCCTCGGCGTCCGGGGCGCCGGCTGGACCACGGCGCTCGCCGCCGCGCTCTTCGCGGGCGGCGTCGCGCTGCACCTGAGCGAGCGGCACGCGCACGAGCACGCCCACGCGGCGCAGGAGCACGAGCACGCCCACCGCCACGACGACGGCCACCACGACCACGCGCACGAGGAGCCGCCGGCCGGACCGCACTCCCACCCGCACCGCCACGAGCCCCGGACCCACACGCACCCGCACGCGCCCGACGCGCACCACGGCCACCGCCACTGAGGCCGGCGGCGCGGGCGGCTACGGCGCGGCGTGGTCGCGGTAGGCGCCCCGGATCTGCCCGAGCAGCCGGCTCGCCTGCCCGAGCAGGCCGGGGATCTCGCGCAGCCGGAACTTCCGCAAGTAGGCGACGCTCCGCCGCGGGGTCATCGCGTGCGCGATCAGGTCCGCGTACTCGTCGTCGCCGAGGAGCGAGCCGGCGCCCTTCGCGGGCTGCACGAGGAGGATCTTCACCCCCGCGAGTACACCCGCGGTCAGCGCGCGGCGCGCTCAGCTCCCCGACCGCAGGCGCTGCAGCTGGTCGCGGAACTTCGCGCACGGGTCCTCGTCGTCGACGCGGGGGGTGAAGATCACCCAGTCGAACCGCGCCGCGCCCGCGGCGGCGGGCGTCCGCGCGTCGGGCGCCACCTCCAGGATGCCGACGGCCAGGACGCTCGCGGCGCCCTGGCGGACGAGGAAGCGCGGCACGCCAGCCTGGCGCCACGCGTGGCCGTTGCCCGTGACGAGCGCGGCGCCGTCACGGCGGCTCGCCCCGGCGGCGAGCCGCTCGGCCATCCACGCGTCCTTCAGCTCCTGCACCGCGGCCATCGCCGGGACGGCGCGCGCCGGCAGCATGCCGCAGTGCGAGGCCGTGATGTCGCTCGCGACCTTCGCCGCGACCTCCGGGGTCAGCGGCGGGTCGAGGCGGAGGCGCCGGCGCACGTCCTCGGCGAGGCGGCCGCCCGCGCGCAGCGGCTGGCGGGTCGCGCGCGTGGGATGCACCGCGAGGATCCGGCCGCGGCCGCCGAGCGCCGCGCCGAACACCGGCGCGTAGAGCTCGAACGGCGGCCAGCCGCGGTGGGTCCAGTCGACCGCCCGCGCCAGCGCCGCCGGCGACCGCGCGGCGAGCGCGTCGAGGCGCGGCTGCAGGTCGTCGTCGAGCATCTCGAAGCCGACGGCGAGGTCGGGGCGGTCGCGGATCACTTCCTCGAGCAGCCAGGCCTGCAGGCGGTGGTGGTCGGGCTGGTCGTGCCGCTCGCCGAGGACGAGGAAGCGGGCGGCGCGGGCGGCGGCGGCGAGCTCGGCCGCGGTGGCGAACCGGGCCTGGTCCGTGCGCCAGATGCGGCCGACCAGCGGGTGGTCGCGCCCGATCCGCGTCGAGAACGCCGGCAGCGGCGCCAGCGCGCGCGCGGCCGGCGTGGGGCCGCGCGGGGCGGGCGCGCAGGCGAGCGTGGCGGGGAGGGCGCCGAGCAGGAGGGTCGTGAGCCGCATCGCGGGGGTGATCGTGCGGCGCGCGCGGCGCCGCGTCCAGTGCCGGCGGCGATCCGCGCCCGCGGCACGCGGCTTCCCTGGCGCGCGCCCGCCGGAGTAGAATGCGTTGACCTGCGGATGGCAGCGGAGGAGCGCGCATGCGGCACGGATCACTGGTTCTGGCCCTGGCTCTCGTGGTCGCCGCGTGCGGCGATCGCTCGCCGATCAACGGCGCTGACGGCGGTCACGACGGCAGCGCCATCCCGGATGGCGGCTACCAGCTCGACGCGCCGGCGCCGGACGCGGCGGTGCAGGAGGACGCCGCGGCGCAGCACGACGCGCCGGCGCCCAACGGCGACACCGGCGCCGGCCTCATCCCCTGCGGCACCGCGAGCTGCAACTCGTACGCGGGCGAGGTGTGCTGCGCCGGCTTCTCGGGCGCGGTCTGCATGCCCACCGCGGACTGCACCGGCGTGCCGCTCGCCTGCGACGGACCGGAGGACTGTACGAGCGCCGCCCAGCCCATGTGCTGCGGCTCGTTCAGCGGCACCGGCGGCGACATCGCCTGCGCGGCCTCGTGCACCGGCAGCGCCCGCCGGCTCTGCCACGTCGACGGTCAGTGCGGCTCGGGCGAGAAGTGCTGCGGCAGCGTCTCGTTCCAGGGCCTCTCCGCGAAGTGGTGCGAGCCCGAGGCCACGTGCGCCGGTTCGCAGGACGGGGGCACGAACCCGACGCCGGGGCAGGTCGCGTGTACGAGCGCCGCCTGCGACATCCCGCAGGTCTGCTGCATGACCCTCGCCGGCATGTCGGTCTCGGGCGCGTGCGAGGCCGCGTCCGCCTGCACGGCCGGCGTCCCGGTCGCCTGCGACGGCCCGGAGGACTGCCAGGCGGACGGCGGCACCGACGTCTGCTGCGCGACCATCAGCTTCTCGGGCTCGCTCAGCGGCGGCGCCGCGTGCGCGCCGGCGGCGGGCTGCGCGAGCACCACGTTCGGCGGCATCCTGTGCCACTCGGATGCGGACTGCCCGACCGCCGGGACCCACTGCACGGCGGTCCCGTACGTCACCGTGCCCTTCAAGCGCTGCCAGTAGGCCGCGCCGCCCGGCCCGTCGAGCGGCTGCCGCGCCGCCCCCGGCAGCCGCAGCGCCGGCCCCGCGCTCCTCCTACTCCTCTTCCTCCTCCTCGGCGCCGCGCGGGCCCGCCGCCGCCTCCACCGCCCCCGCCGCAAAAGCTCTTGACCTGGGGCGCGGGTCTGTCTATCCATATAGCCCGCAGCGAGAACCAGTCATTGCAGTGCTTCTGGCGAAGTAGCTCAGTCGGTAGAGCGGGGGTCTCATAAGCCCTGTCTGTCGGGAGTTCGATTCTCCCCTTCGCCACCACTTCCTGTCCCGCCCTTCACAACGCCACTTGAGCTCCGGCCCGTTGACGTCGACGTAGACGTTGACCTTGACGTGGACCTTGACCCCAACTTGACCACCCCCCCCTGGGCACACCTGTGGTTTCGGAGGGTTGAGCCGGGCCTGTAGATACACACGAGCCTAGTCGGGGGGCATCCGCCCGACGGTCTCGTGGTAGTCGGCGAGGTGC
>DASXVK010000637.1:0-1924 GCA_036504295.1 Polyangia bacterium | reverse complement strand
CGCCTGGATGGCGCTGGCGGAGCTCGCGAGCGGGCGGCAGAAGCAGGCAGCGGCGATCGTCTCCGCCCTGCTGGCGGCGCCCTCGCCCCACCCGGTCGCCCTGCTGGCCCGGGCGCGCCTCGACCTGTCGGAGGGCCGGCTCGGCGCCGCCGAGCAGGGGCTGCGCGCCGCGCTCGACCGCGACCCGGCGCTCGCCGACGCACGCTGCGACCTCGGGCGCGTGCTGCGCGCCCGCAACCGGCTCACCGAGTCGCGCGAGCTCCTCGAGCAGGCGGTGGCGCGCGACCCCCACCACGCGCCGTCGCGCGTCGAGCTGGGCCGGACGCTCCTCCTGGTGGGCGACGCGCCCGGCGCCGTCCGCGAGCTCAGCGCCGCGCTCGCCGAGCAGCCCGATCACCGCGAGGGGCTCGTCGCGCTCTCGCAGGCCGAGCTCGCCGCCGGCCACACCGACGCCGCTCGCCGCGCCGGCGATCGCGCCGTCCAGCTCGATCCCCGCAGCGGCGCGGCGGCGCTGGCCGACGGCCAGGCGGCGGCCGCGCAGGGCGACGCCGCGACCGCGCGGCGCCAGCTCGGCCGCGCCGCGACGCTGCTCGGGAAGTCGCGCGAGGGCCTCGAGGCGAGGCGCGCGCTGGCGGGGCTCAGCTCGAAGAAGAAGCCCCGCCGCTGAGCGGCCGGGGCGGCCCTACCGCCGCCAGCGCCCCGCCTCGACGAAGGAGTAGTAGCCCGCCGCCGCCACGATGACGTGGTCGCGCGCCAGCACACCCACCAGCTCGGCGGCGGCGCGCAGCCGCTCGGTCAGCTCGACGTCCTCGGTGCTGGGGGTCGGGTCGCCGGAGGGGTGGTTGTGCGCGAAGACCACCCCGTGCGCGCCCTCCCGCACCGCCGGCCGCAGCGCGTCGCGCGGGGAGACCGGGCACTGGCTGAGCGACCCCTCCGCCACCTGCACCACCTTGAGCAGCCGCCCCCGGACGTCGAGCAGCACCACGTGGAAACCCTCGCGCTCGTTGTGGGCGGCGTGGCGGAGCAGCTCGTGGACGCGGCCGGGGTCGAGGCAGCGCTCGCCGCGCCGGGGCGGCGACCAGGCCCCGCGCCGCCCCAGCTCGAACGCGGCGGCCAGCGCCGCCGCCCGGGCGAGGCCGATGCCGGGGGCGGTGGAGAGCTCCTCCGGCGAGGCCCACGCCAGCGCGGAGAGCGGCTGGCGCTCCACGAGGCCGAGCGCGGCGGCGCGCGCCGAGAGGCCCGCCCGCCCGGTGCCGAGCACCAGCGCCACCAGCTCCGCGTCGGAGAGGGCGCGCGCGCCGGCCGCGAGGAGCCGCTCGCGCGGGAGATCGAGGAGGACGGCCTCGGCGGTGGTGTCGCGCGCCATGGTGCGGCGCTGAAGCAACCGCCGTGCCCCCGCCGCCGCCGCGCCTCGCGCAGGCTCGCGCTGCGCGAGGCGGACGAGGGTGAGCCGGCGGGTACGCCGCGCGGACGGCGCCCCGCCCGGACCCTGCCTACTTCTTCTCCTCGGCGTTCGCCGCCTTCGCCTTGGCGGCCTCCTCGGCGGGCTGCGCCTTCACCGCCTCGAGGTCGAGGGTGATGTCGACGTTGTCGGCCACCACCGGCCCGGCCTCGATGCTCTTCGACCAGGAGAGGCCGAAGTCGCGCCGGTTGATGCGGGTGGTGCCGCTGAAGCCGCGCCGCTCCTCGCCCTTCATCCCCTTCACCGGTTGCGAGTAGGTGACGTCGAACACGACCGGCTTCGTGGTGCCCTTGATGGTGAGGTCCCCGGTCACCTTCAGCTTGCCCTTCCCCTCCTTCTGCACCTTCGTCGACTTGAAGGTCATCTCCGGGTACTTCGCGACGTCGAAGAAGTTGGCCGACTTGAGGTCGGCGTCGCGGTCGGCCACCCGGGTGTCGACGGTGGTCGTGTCCACCGTCGCCT
>DASXVK010000636.1:0-19152 GCA_036504295.1 Polyangia bacterium | reverse complement strand
CTGCTTGCAGACGACGTCCGGGCCGCTGCCCGTCATGTCGAGGCAGAGGCACGACTCGCCGCCGCCGCGGGCCTCGCAGGCCCAGCAGTTGAGGAAGCAGAAGCAGTACAGCCCCGTCCAGCCGTGCCCGGTGGTCCCGCCGGCGCCCCCGCCACCGGCGACGCCCGCGTGGCCCCCCCCGCCCGCGGCCGGCGGCAGCCAGCGGCCGTCGGCCCCGAGGGCGCCGGCGCCCGGCGCCGTCGGAGTCCCCGGCGCGCCGCAGGCCCCCTGGTGGCCCGTCTGGACGTGGTCGGGATCGGCGCCGTCGGCGTTCTCGACGACCGGCGCGTCGGGCTTGGCCCCCGTGTCGCACCAGGACAGGGTCGAGGTGTAGGTGTACGCGTTCAGGGGGAGCACCCGCGCGGTCCCGCCGGGGGTGCCGCCGTCGGGAGTCTGGCCGTCGCCGGGCGCGCCGCGATCGAGGTTCTGGTACCCGGGCTGCGAGGAGTACAGGTTGTCCGGCGTGCCCCCGCCCCCGCCCGCGTTGTGGTCGCACCCGAGCCCGCCGCCCCCCTGCCCGGCGGCGTTGCCGGTGCCGCCCGCGCCCCCGCTCGCGCCCGCGGCCCCGGCGACGCCGACGCCGCCCTGGCCACCCTGCACGTAGCAGTGCCGCAGGCGCACGTCGGCCGACTGGTGGATCCACACGGCGTAGCTGACCTCGGGCGCGGTCGGGCCGACGATGCGGAACCCTTCGAGGAGGACCGTGTCGGTCTGCCCGTCGATCACGATGGTCTCGGCCACCGGGCCGCCCACGAGCACCGTGGCCGGCGCCGCGCCGGGGTCGGCGCCCCCGTCGGTCCCGGCGCCGCCGTCGTCGGCGGTCCCCCCGTCGTCGGCGGTCCCGCCGTCGTCGGCGGTCCCGCCGTCGTCGGCGCCGCCAGCCGGGACGGCGGCCGGCGCGACCCGGGTCACGTCGCGGCGGCGAAAGTCCGCGGAGTACCCGCCGTAGAGCCGGGCGCCCGAGGGGAGTCGGAGCGCCGCGGTGAGGGCGTACGTGCCGGTGGCGAAGAGGACGTGGCAGCCCGCGGTGGCGGCGCAGAGGTCGATCGCCGCCTGCAGCTGCTCCGTGGTCCACGACGCGTCGACGTAGACGTCGCGCGTCACCACGCCGTCGCGCCCGTCGCAGTTGGTGTCGCGCGCGTCCAGGTCGGGCGCATCGGCGCGGGCCGGGTTCACGAGCGGGTCGTGGTCGTCGCAGTCTCCCTGGCTGACGGTGTAGCCGTCGCCGTCGAGGTCCGGCTCGCCCGGCCCGTCGTCCCCGGCGTCCGGGGCGGCGTCCGGCGGGAGCGCGTCCGCGGCCGGCGCGTCTGCGGGCGGCGCGTCCGCGCCCGGGGCGGCGTCGACCACGGCCCGGTCCGCCGCGACCGCCGCGTCGGTACCGGCGGCGACGCTCCCGCCGCCGCAGCCGGCCAGCGCGAGGAGCGCCGCGCCGATGAGGCTCGTCCAGGTTCCAGTCGCGAGGGTCTTCATGACGTAGCTCCTTGCGGGCCTACCAGCTCTTCGTGACCGAGACGTAGTCGAACCTGATGAGCACATCGTCGAGCTGCTCGAGGTGCAGGCCGCCATGGCCGTCGACGGCGAGGAGGTCCTTGGAGAAGAACAGGGCGAAGTCCCCGTACAGGCCCCGGGCGGCCAGCTCCATGCTCGCGCCCTGCTCGTAGGCCGCGGTCTCGAAGTCGGCCCGCGCGACGTTGTGGTAGGCGTCCACCGAGGCCCGGAGGAACTTGTCGGCCTCCGCGGTGGCCGCGCCCCCGCCGGAGCCGGTGACGCGCCCCCACACCGGGTCCTGGAACAGGTTGCGCGACGGCCGCGCCGACAGGCTCTGCAGCGCGCTCACCCCGGCGCCCGGGTCGGTGCACCACTGGCTGCCGAACACGTTGCGCTGCAGGAGGTCGACCCGCGTCTTGCTGGCTGCCCCGTCGACGATCCCCTCGCCTTGCAGCACCAGGTTGACCTTCCAGATGCGCTCGGCGCAGTCGGACCCCGTGAGCAGCGGGATGCCGCCAGAGCGGCCGAGGCCCAGCACCCCGAGGGGCGCGATGCTGAACGGCACGAGCTGGCCGAGATAGGCCCCGCCGTCGTCGTGATGCGCCAGCCGCGGCGACGTGAGGAGGTAGCGCAGCCGCTCGGTGTCGGTCCAGGTCTTCTCCCCGGCGGGCCACGCCGTCATGCTCGCCAGCTGGAGCACGTGCTCCTTGAGGCTGAGCACCACGTTGGCGTTCTTCGGCACCTGGCCGGCGATGTTGTTCGGCGCGAGCGCCGTGCGCAGGCTGGTGAGCACGGCGTCGAGCTCGGCCGGCCCCGTCGCGCGCAGCACGTCGACCCGGGCGTTGAGCGACATCTGCCACTCGTACTCCACGGCGCGGACCGCCAGGTAGGTCGCGCGCCGCGCGACGTGCAGGTCGCGCCGGGCCTGCTCCACCGCGCCCGTGGACGTCGAGACGCCGACGTCCCACAGGTCCTTCCAGGTGTCGTTCACCAGCGAGGTGACGGGGCCCTCGGCGGCCACGCGGCGCTGGCCCTCGGCCACGAGCCGCGGCACCGTGTCCTGGGCGTTGCGCAGCTTGAGCATGGCCAGGCTCAGGTCCAGCCGGCTCCGCTCGATCTGCCGCGCCTGGGTGTCCGCGCCGACCAGGTGCATCTGGGCGTCGTTGAAGCAGAGGGCGTTCGTGAGCTGGTCCTGGATGCCGGCGAGGAACTGGCGGGAGAGCGCCGTGACCTCCGCGGTCGACAGGACCTGGTTGACCTGCGCGAAGACGGTGCCCTTCGCGTAGGTGAGGCCGCTCTGGACGCACCCCGTGATGGTGTCGATGCCGCTGCCGGTGCAGCACCCGATGGCGCCGTCGAGCAGGCTCGAGATGCCGTCCGCCACCGGCTGGAGCCGCGCCACCTTCTCGGTGATCCGGCCGGCCGCGTCGAGGACCTCCTGCTGCTGGCTGAGCGCGCTCTCCTGCGCGAGGCAGTGGTCGAGGGCGATCGTGTACTTGTCCGTCAGCTCCTGGAACCGGGCGGTCGCGACCGCGACGTCCTTGGCCGCGGCCCGCACCGCGAGGGCCAGCTCGCCCATGCTGCCGTGATAGCAGTCCGGCCGGTCGAGCGGGCTGCTCGCGAGGCCGGCGACCCGCTGGTTCATGGGGACCGCCTGGGGGAAGGCCGCCCGGCACAGGGTCTCGGCCTGCAGGAGGTCGTTCGGGTTGCGCGTGCGCACCGTGAGCGCCACGTCGGTGGCGATGTCGTCGAGGTCGTAGTCCTCGTCCTGGATCGCGGCGACGATGCCGGCGCCCATCTGGTAGAGGCCGAGGGTGGCGGCCTGGCCGAGCTTGCCGACCGTGGCGCCGGCGCCGACCAGGTCGCGGGCCTGGGCCACGAAGTCGTTGGCGAAGTCCTGCTTGAACTGCACCTTGCCGTCGAACTGCTGCTGCAGCCCGCCGAGGACGCACATGCGGTACGCCAGATCGTCGGCGGTCAGCGCGGCGCGGAGCTCCGCCTCGTCGAACCGGCAGGCGGCGTCCTGCTGGTCCAGGAAGCAGTTGAAGGCGGAGACCTCGGGGTGCTGGGCCAGGGCCTCGAGCACGTCGACGGCCGCCACCGGGGTGGGGAGCATCTTCTCGCCGCACAGGGTGAGGAGCTTCTCGCCGTAGTTCTGGCGGATCTGCGTCAGCCGATCGGCGCGGTCCTGCTCGCCGAGCGTCAGCTGGACCCGGCGCTGGAGGAGCTGCTCCCACTCGCCCTGCGCGGCCGCGGCGGACGTGAGGGCGTCGGCCACCGCGCGCGTGGCCCAGCCCGCGTCCGAGGCGCCGCCGCCCGGGGCGAGGAGATAGCTGGAGATGGCCTTGAAGCGGTCGATGGCGTCGGCGGCGTCCGCCCCGCTGTGGTAGAGCGGCAGGTCGGCCTCCTCGATGCCCAGGGGATTGGCGCCCTGCTCGAGCCCCTCCCACTCGCCTTGCAGCCCCGCCACGGCGGCGGCGAGGCGGCGCTCGGCGTCGGCCCAGAACGGGGCCCAGGGCGGGTCGCCCGCCACGGCGGCGCGCCGGTACAGCAGGCGGGCGAGGGGCGCCACGGCCACCACCGCGCGCAGGGTGCGCGCGACCTCGCCCGGCACGGCCGGGCGCACCGTGAGGCGCGTCTGGACGACGAGCTGGGTGGCCGCCTCCACCTGGGCGGTGAGGGCCTCGAGCATCAGCACGGGCACGCCGATCGCCTGGGGGCTGTCGAGGGTCACGAGGGTCTGCCCGGCGCGGTAGTCGGGCGCGGCGAGGAGCGCGGCGGGCCAGTGCATGAGGCGGCCCGCCGCCTTGGGGTGGAGCACGACGTGCCAGCCGTCGAGCGAGGCGGCGAGGGCCGGCACCGGGTCCGGGGCCGGTGCCCCGAAGGACAGGTCACTGGCCTGGGCCGCCTCGCGCGCCAGGAACGTGTGCAGCTGCAGCCACTGCTGGAGGAGGCGGTGCGCCAGCTTGAGCGCGGTGTCGGAGCGCGCCTCGTAGTAGGGCTGGGCGGGCCAATCGACGCGCCCGAGCTGCTCGAGCCCCATCCCCAGGGCGCTCAGCACGAGCGGCGCGTCCACGCAGGTGCGCGGCAGGGTGTCGCCCGTGAGGCAGTCGATGTCGTCCGGGCCGCAGCTGCCCGTCGGGGGCGCCGCGCCGACTCGGGCCAGATCGCCGACGCAGTCCTGCAGGAGGGTGTCGGCGGTCCGGGCGCCGTCGAGCGCGAAGAAGGGGAAGGCCTCGATCCTCGTGTCGGCCGGCGGAGTGGCGCACGCGTAATCGAGGAGGCGCGTCTTCGCCTCGGCGCCGAACGCGGACGAGGTGGGGGCGCCGCCGCCTCGCTGGTAGCAGAGGAAGTACTGCATCCGCTCGGCCCACGACGGGAAGGCGGCGTTGGCGGGGTCGCGCAGGGTCACCCCGGCGAGCGTCGCCTCCCAGGGCAGGGCGTGCCCGTAGCGATCGGCGTCGGCGGCGAAGACCGGCACGGGGTCGGTGGTGACGTGGTCGCCCGGCGCGTCGCCGGCCGCGAGGTCCCCCACGCGCACGAGGGACAGGCCCCAGCGCACGCGCGGCCGCTCGTCGAGTCCGTCGGCGGGGAGGTGGCCGAGCCCCAGGCCGCCGAGCGTCGTCGTGAGCGTGCCGGTGAGCGCGTCGGCCGCGGCCGCCTCGAGGGCGCCGGCGCCGTCGATGGTGACCTCGGTGGCCGTCGCGTCGGTGGGGGCCGTCGCGTGGCCGAGGAAGACGCGGCGCGCCCCGTCCGCGCCGGTGAGGGCGTTGCCGAACTGGCCGTCGGCGCCCAGCTGGAACTTCCAGACCCCGGGGAACACGCCGCGGGGGTCGAGCAGCACCAGGGTGCCGTCATCGAAGACGCGGGCTTCGAGCGGCATCGTGAGCAGCGCCCCCTGGTCCGCGACGGGCTGCGCGCCGGCCGGCTCGCTGCCGAGCAGCGTCGCCGCCGCCCCCTCCGTCCAGACGGTGCCGCGGTAGACGCCGCCGCGCACCGCGCCGGCCGCGGGCCACGCGACCGCCGCGAAGCTCACGGTCTGCATCTGCAGCCCGTGGAAGACCGCGAGGCGCCAGGCCGAGCCGGTGCGGTCGGCGGGATCCACCGCGAGCCGGATCTCGACCGCGCCGCCGGCGGGGACCCCGTCGAGCTCGCACGTGGGGCCGGTCGCGCCGCCGCACTCGATGAGGAGCCCGGCGCTCGCCTCGAGGCGCACCGGCCCGAGGGCCTGCTGCGGCGCGCCGAGCGTGACCACGAGCGCGGCGTCGCGCGCGATGACCGGCAGGTGCGCCGGGTGCACCCGGAAGGGGACGTCGTGCCCGCTGCGGACCGCCGGCACCGTGGACCGATCGGCCGCGTCCCGGCACTGCCCGCCCGGGTCGCACCACCCCTGGCAGTCGGCGTCCTGCCGGCAGTCGTAGACGCACACGCCGCGCGCGCAGTAGGTGCCGCACGGGCACTGATCGTCCTGGCGGCACGCGCTGCGCGCCTCCAGCAGCGCCGGGAGGCGCACGCACGCCCCGGGCGGGGGCCCGGCATCCGCCGGCACCGCGGGGGAGCCGCCGCCGCAGCCGGCGCCCAGCACGAGCGTCCCCAGCGCGATCACTGCCCATGATGAACGCATGCGCGTCTCCTCGGTTCGCGCGCGGCGCACGCGCGCGGATCCGTCTGCGCCCTGGACCAGGGCCGCGGCGCCGGTTCCCCGGCGCCGCCGCGAGTGGTCGAGGGCGGCTTCACTGTACCGAGGTCGACACGGGGCGTCCCCTCGCCGATCGGCTAGGGCGCACCGAGGGCGCACCGGCGGACCCGGCGGCCCGCGCGGGGCCGCTCGTCAGGCCAGGTAGCGCTCGGCGATGAGGACGGCGACCGCGGATTGGCGGCTGTCGGCCCCGAGCTTGGCGAGGATGTTGGCCACGTGGTACTTGGCCGTGGCCTCGGTGACGCCCAGGATGCGGGCGATCTCCCAGTTGGTCTTGCCCGTGACCAGCCACTGCGCCACGGCCTGCTCGCGCCGCGTGAGGCGCTCCAGCCGGTGGAGCAGGTCCAGGCGCTTGCGGCAGCGGTTGAGGTGGGGAACGATGAGCTCGCCCAGGGTGGGCGCCCGCCGGCCCCGGATCGGCCGGCCGCTCGCGAGGGAGACCACGAACACGGCGTCGTGCCGGGGGGAGTCGCAGAAGGCCGAGAGCCCGTAGCGCAGGCCGTAGTGGGTCCGCCGCGCGATGATCTCCTGCTCGCGGGCGCTCAGCGGGCGCTCGTAGGCGTCCCAGACGATGAGGCCGTGCGCCTCGCCGCGGGCGAGGCGATGCTCGAGCTCGACGCGGACCGGGTCGCCCTGCAGGTACCCCCGCTCGTCGTACTCCTGCATCCACCGCGGCGGATTCGTCAGGTTCACGAGGTGAACGCGCTCGTTCCGGTCGTAGCCGGACTCCATGTAGGCGTACAGCGCGAACTCGCACCCCGCGAGCTCGGCCACCCGGAGCACCAGCCGGTCGAAGTCCTCGTCGCGCGTGCAGCCGAGACAGTCATCGACCAGCGCCAGCAGGCGCGCCAGGTCGCGCTTCGTGAGGAGCCCCGCGAGGTCGCCGGCCGACATGTCCGGAGGATCATACGAGCCGCGGAGCCCGACCACAATCGGCGGGCTCACCGTCGCCAGCGCGAAGCTGCGCGTGCCCGGCGTGGTCACGCCTGGCTCGGCGGGTCGCCCGGCAGGTGTTCGGGCAGCGCGTCCTGGAACGTCGCCGCGTCGAGCAACTCGCCGATGGCTGCGGCGAGGAACTGCCGCAGCTCCGGCGACGCCGCGGCCACCTCGGCCTCGAGACCTGGGCGTCCGTCGACGACGGCGATGAGATCCTCGAGCTCGTGGCTGGCCTGGTAGTCGCCTTCGCCGCGGCCCCGGAATGCTTCGAGCTTGGTCGCGATGTAGATCGGCGCCGTGGTGAGCTGGATCGTTGGGCCGCCCGGGAGTTGGTGCTCGACCGCGTGTCGGATGGCGGGTGCGTACCAGCGGTTCGTGAACCCGAGGATCCCTTCGGCCGCAGGCATGACGTCGACCTTCACGCCGGCCACGACCCACCGGCAGAGCGGCGCACCTCGTCGATGTCCTCGGTGAAGCCGAGGTCGAGCAGTTGGTCGCGCAGGGCGGTGTTGTACTCGGCGCGGGAGGCGACCTCGACGATGACGTCCACGTCCTGCGTGGGCCGCGGCGTGGGCGCGGCCGGGTCGGCGATGAGCAGGCCCGTCGCGGCGCCACCCACGAAGACGACCTTGTTCCGCAGCGGGCCGAGCCGCGCCGGCTCGGCGCGCTCGAACGCGAGGACCGCGGGCAGCCCCGGGTGGCGCAGCCCCTGCAGCACCTGGGTCGAGCGCTCGAAGAGCTCCCACGCGGTCGAGTCGCTCGCCGTGCGCGGCACGAGCACCTTGATCGCGACCGGCTGCCGACTCAAGCCAGTCACGAGCGGCGCGAACGTGTCGCTGCTCGCGCCGTACGACGCGGGGGTGCTCGCGGGCGAGAAGAAGGTCGATGGCATCCGCGTCGTGTCACCGGTGCAGCTGTACCTGGACCTCAAGAGTTTCCGCGGGCGCGGCGAAGAAGCCGCTCAGGCCCTGCTCGAGCAGGTGATGGAGCCGTCATGGTGAGCCGGCGCGACTACAACGCCGAGATGGTAGCGGCCGCCCGCTCCGTGCTGATCGAGGTCTCGAACCTTCTCGGCGCCTTCAAGGACCAGATCGTCGTCGTCGGGGGCTGGGTGCCCGAGCTGCTGTTGCCCGGAGCTCACGTGGGCAGCACCGACGTGGACCTCGCGCTCGATCATCGTCACCTCGACGAGGGGAGCTACCGGACGATCCGCGAATTGCTGCTCGAGCGCGAGTACCGGCAAGGGAAGCAGCCTTTCATTTACCTCCGGCCCATGAAGATCAGCGGGAGGGAGGATCTGGTTCAAGTCGACCTCCTCGCCGGCGAGTACGACGGCACCGGCCGGCGACACCGGCACCAGGATGCCGGGGGCGTACAGGCGCGCAAGGCGCGGGGATGCGATCTGGCGTTCGAGGGCACGGTCGAGCTCACGCTCAGGGGGACGCTGCCGAACGGCGCCGAGGACACGGCCCGCGTGCGCGTCGCGTCGATCGTGCCCTTCATCGTGATGAAGGCGTTCGCGCTGCGCGACCGGCTCAGGGAGAAGGACGCCTGGGACATCTTCTACTGCCTGAACTCGCGCCGCGCCGGGCTCGACGCGCGCGGAGGAGTTCGGACCCCTGCGCGAGCACGGCCTGGTGCGCGAGGGGTTGGGCCTGCTGGATGAGAAGTTCGCTTCGGAGCGACACGTTGGCCCCAGCTCGGTGGCCGACTTCGAGGAGCTCACGGACGCCGAGGATCGGGCACTGCGGCAGCGCGAAGCCTTCGAGTTGGTGGACCGACTTCTGGCCAAGCTGGGCGTGCGCCGCTAGGCGTGTCCGTTCTTCTCTTGCTGTGACCTGGAGGCGCGCGTCTCGGAGCCGCTGAGATGCAGGGCGAAGCCCTGGCAGGTCTACGCGGGCCAGCCCGCCGGGTGCTGGTATGCCACAGCGGTTCTGGCCGTGCTCGGCACCGACGTCCTTGGTCCGCCGCGGGGTCGGCGCCGCGGCGCTTGCGCTCACGACCCGGGTGCTCCACCCTCTCCGTCACATGCGATACCCGGAGTGCCTGGCACCCCTCGTCGACCAGGGAATCATCGAGCAGGTCGTGCGCCCGTTGATGAGCGGCAAGGAGGCGCAGATCTTCCTGGTCCCCGCCTGAGCTCCGCGCGCAGGTCACCGCCAGAGCCCCACCGTCCGCCCGTTGTGCCCCGGCTCCCGGAGGACCAGCCGCCGACTCTTGACCGCCGCCGCCGCCCCGGGGCCGATCCACCAGCCCTTGGGGACGCTCCGGCGCCAGGTCTTCCGGAAGAACTGACTGATCTCGTCGAGGATGTACTTCAGGGCGATGGGCTTGCCGAGGCGCGAGCCGGGGTCGTCATGCAGGTCCACCTCCGTCCACAGGCGGCCACCCACGAGCACGCCGTCCTCGTCGACGAGGGAGCGCGCGTAGTGGAACACCGGGGACGGGAGCTCCTCGATCTCGAGCATGCCCCGGTCCTTCCCGCGGGAGAGGGGCCGCACGACCAGGGGCCCGAGGCGCAGGGCGGCGAGGTAATAGGCCGGCTCCACCAGGCGCTCCTGCACCCCCTCGTCGACGGGGGTCCCCGCGGTGCCGGGGGGGAAGACCTCCGGGAAGAGGGTCAGCTCCTTGCGCGCCAGGAGCCGGAAGAGCGCCCGCTCGTCCTCGGGGAGCATGAAGTACTTGACGGTCTCAGCCACGGTCTCGCCTCGGGGTGAAGGGCCCGCGCGACTATAGGTCGATCCTCGAGGCGCCGTCGAGGTGCCGCGACGGCCGCGACGGCCGCGCCGGGAACGACCTGCCGAGGCCGACCCCGGTGTTTGGCGTATCGCTCCTGGCGCGGGAGGCAGGGCCCCCCGAGCAGATCGCCGAGCTCCTCGAGCGGCTGATTCCCTGGGTCGCGCCCGCGCGCCCGCCCGAGCCCTTGACGACCGCCGGGCGCGTTACTAGCCGAGGTCAGGGGAAGGTCGTGTCACCGCATGTCGAAGAAGCTGAAGAACAAGGAGTACCTCGCCGAGCTGGAGCGCCTGCAGGCGCAGCTGTGCGTGCTGCAGGAGTGGGTGAAGGCCAAGGGGCTGCGCGTGGTCGTGGTCTTCGAGGGCCGGGACGCCGCCGGCAAAGGGGGCACCATCAAGGCCATCACCGAACGCGTGAGCCCGCGGGTCTTCCGGGTCGTGGCGCTGCCGGCGCCGTCGGACCGCGAGAAGACCCAGATGTACATGCAGCGCTACGTCGCCCACCTTCCGGCCGCCGGCGAGATCGTCATCTTCGATCGGAGCTGGTACAACCGCGCCGGCGGCCGCGGGGGTCGCCGGCGTCCTCGGCGAGCTGCTCGTGTCCGTGCTCTGGCGGAGCTTCTTCCACGAGCCCATCTGGACGTACAGTCACGGGTCCGTGCTGCGTGGCTTCACGAGCACGATCAACTTCCTCCCGTGGGCGGTGGGCGCGTTCTGCTTCCACGTCGTGGGACGCCTCGTGACCTGGGGCTCCGCGGCCGCCACGCCCACGCTGATGCCGATCGTCGTGAGCAGCGCGGCCTTCGTGCTCGCGTGCGCGGTGGCGTGGCCGAGCCGCCGCGCCACGAGCGCCCGCGAAGGTCGGTTCACGCGCGCGGCGTTCGCGCTCTTCTGCCTGCCGATCGCCGTCACCGCGGTCGCCCTGGCGCTCTTGTGCGGCCCCCGCTACCTGCTCCTGATGCTGGTGTTCGCGGCGGTGGGGTTCTTCACCGAGTGGGTCTACGGTCGCTGCATGGGCCTCTTCTTCGGCCTCTCCGTAAGACCATGTGGGTCGTCGACGAGCGCGGGTTGACCGCGCGTGTGGTGCGGGGGCTGGGGCGGAGCCCCAGGTAGGCGCCCATCGGGCGCCGTTGCCTCCGAGGCCACCACCGCCGCTGTGGCGCAGCCGGGCTGGGCGCCGCCACGCGCATCAAGGCCGCCAGGCCCCACGCCCCCTCTAAAGCCCTGCTCGCGACGCTGGGGTGGCGGCGAGGGGTGAGAAGGTGCGCACAGGGCGCCGACTCCGTAGGCTGGCTCTGCCAAGAGACCTACCCCGGAGGAGCACCCCGTGCGCCTGGCCACCGTATTCCGTCGCTTGCTGTGCCTGCAAGGAGTTCGTGTCACCGACGTCGAGCTGCACCCCGACGCCTTGATGATCTTCGTCGATGTCGACCTCGGCCGCCGGTCGTGCGTGTGCTCGCGCTGCGGACGTCGCGCGCGCGTCGGCGCCTACGACAGCAAGGTGCGCCTCTGGCGCCACCTCGACCTCGGCCCGTGGGAGCTCTACCTGCGCGGCCGCCAGCGCCGCTTTCACTGTCGCCGGTGCCAGGCCGTCGTCACCGAGGCCCTGCCGTGGGCCGACACCGGGGCCGCCTTCACGCGCGAGTTCGAGGACACGGTCGCGTACTTCGCCCAGCAGACCAACGCCTCCGTCGTGAGTCGGACCATGCAGATCGCCTGGCCGACCGTCGGCAACATCGTGCGCCGGGTCGTCGGACGGCGCGGCACGCCACTCGCGCAGCGCCGGCTCGTGCGCATCGGCGTCGACGAGATCTCCTATCGCCGGCACCACAAGTACCTCACGCTGGTTGCGGACCACCTCAGCGGCCACATCGTCTGGGGTGGCGACGGTCGCTCGGGCGCCACCCTCGGCCGGTTCTGCGACGCGCTGGGCCCCGACGGCCGCGCGAGCATCGAGCTGGTCTCGCTCGACATGTGCCAGGCCTACATCACCAAGCTGCGCGAGCGCCTCCCGCACGCCACGCTCGTCTTCGACCCGTTCCACGTCGTCAAGCTCGCCAACGCCGCCGTCGACGAGGTCCGGCGCGCCCAGGTCCGCGCCCTCAAGGGCCAGAACCCCGCGCGCGTCGCGGTGAAGAAGACCCGGTGGCTGGTCCTCAAGGCCCCCGGCAACCTCGACGACGAGGAGGCCGCCAAGCTGGCCCTGCTCGCGCAGGCGAACCGGCCGCTCTACCGCGCCTACCTGCTCAAAGAAGCGCTGCGCGACGTCTACGACGGGTCGCTGCCCCGCGCTCGCAAGCAGCTCCGCGCCTGGCTCGCGTGGGCCGCGCGCTCGCGGCTGCCCGCCTTCGTCAAGCTCGGCCGCACCATCCGCCAGTACCAGGACGGCATCTTGGCCGCCATCGAGCACGGCCTCTCGAACGGCCGCCTCGAAGGCTTGAACAACAAGATCCGCCTCCTCAGCCACCGGGCCTACGGCTTCCACTCCGCCGACGCCTTGCTCGCGCTCGTGACCCTCTGCTGCACCGGCATCAACCCACCGCTACCCGCAGACCGGCGGCCACGCATGGACCCCCGTCCTTTGGCGTTCCCGGAGGGAGGGAAGTGACCCACACGGGATTCCGTAGAACCCTTCTTCGAGCCCGCGCTGTGGACCTACAACCACTGGCGCATCGACCACGGACACACGAGCTTCGTGACCTTCCCGCTGTGGTCGCTGGGAGGCCTGTACTTCTGGTTCATCGCGAGCTGGATCGGGCTCTGATCCCCGCCCAGGTCAAGAGGGCCGTCAGGATCGCGTGCAGGGCGACCGCCGGCCACAGCAGGATGCCGGTCGACCCGCCCGCGACGCCGAGGGCGGCGAGATACAGGGTGACGACCGCGCTGTAGAGCAGCATGCCGACCAGCGGCGGGCCCGGCCAGCAGGCGACCCCCAGGCCGATCAGGGCGAGGCCGGCGACCCGCGCGACGGGGATGGCGAGGCCGGTCAGCCCCGCACCCCGCAACCACCGCCCGACGAGCGACGGCGCGATCAGCAACGCCAGGCCCGTCCCGACCTCCCCGACCGCGGCGACGATCAACACCCAGCTCGTGGCAGGACGGGGACTCTGCCGCTCGGTCCGTGACACTGCCGTCCTCGCGTCCTTCGATGTCACGACGGGCGCTCGTCGTCGCCCCAGGGCGCGCCAGGACGGCCCCAGGGCGCGCGAGGACGGCGCCGGCCTACGGTCCCCCGAGGAGCTGGTCGAGGCGCGCCATCTCCGTCGCGAACGGGGCCTTGTCCCCGGCCTCGAGCTTCCGGCGGTGCGTCGGGAGCGCCGCGAATGGATCGAGGACCTTCGGCCCGTGCATGATCTGGTAGTGCAGGTGGGGCGCGAACGAGTGGCCGGTGTTGCCACTCTTTGCCACCACCTGACCGCGCGTCACCTGAGCACCGACCGCCACCGACGGCGGCTCCGCCAGGTGCAGGAAGAGCGCGGTGACGCCCCACCCGCCGACCTCCTGGAGATCGAGCGAGTTGCCGTTGCCCTTGAAGTGCCAGTTCGTCCTCACGACGCGGGCGTCGAAGGGGGCCCGGATCGGCGTGCCCACGGGCGTCTTGAAGTCGACCCCCTTGTGGCCGCGCCCGTCGCGCATCAGCGCGGTCACCTGCTCGTAGTCCGCGAGCGGCGGGTGCGTGAAGCGCAGCTCCAGCTCATCGCCCTCGGGCGAGTAGTGGTGCGGCCAGTGCGCCCCGGCCGGCGTGAACCGGTAGGCGCGGAAGGTCCGCCCGTGCTTCTGGCTCCGGTAGTGGACCGCGTGCACGATCGGGTCCTCGCCGGCGCGCTCCTGGTAGATCGCCTCCATCTGGTCGCCGCGGACGAGATCGCCGGGCACCGAGACCCACCACACGAGCACGCGCGCGATCACCTGGACCAGCCGCGGGCCGAGCTCCGCGCCGACCTCGCGCACCACGGCGGTCTCGAGCGGGCCGTTGACCGCGACGCGCAGGCGCTTGAGCGCCGCGGCCGGTGCTGGCGCGGCCGCCGTCGCGACCGCGGGCGCAGGGGCGGAGGCGGGGGCGGCCGCCGCGACCGGCTGCGACGCCGGCGGCGGCGCCGGCTGCGGCCCGGCGGCCGGCGGCGGCGCCGTGGGGCCCCGGGTGGGCGCGGGCGCCGTCGCTCGCGGCGGCGTGCCGCGACAGGCGGCGACCGAGACGACGAGGGCGAAGCAGACGACGAGGCGCCCGCGCGACGAGGACGGAGTGCGCATGCCGCTCATCCTACCTCGCGCAGCGGCGTGACGCCGAATGCTCGGCGGTCAAAGGAGAAAGAGCCATGGAGACAGAGCAGCGAAACCAGGTCGTTCAAGTCAGGCGCTTCGGCGGTCCCGACGATCTGGAGGTGGTCGACGCTCCCGTGCCGACGGCCGGCCGGGGCGAGGTGCGGGTCCGTGTGCTCGCCTCGGGCATGGAGTACACCGACGTGCTGATCCGGCGCCACCTCTACCCGCAGACGGCGGGCCGCCGGCCGCCGTTCGCGCTGGGCTACGATGTGGTCGGGGAGATCGACCAGCTCGGCGAAGGCGTGCGCGGCTTTCAGGTCGGCGACCGCGTGGCCGACATGACGGTGGTCGGGTCGAACGCCGCCTATCGCACGCTGCGGGCCGACCGCCTGACCCGGGTGCCGGCGGGCGTCGACGCGGCGGAGGCAGCCACGCTGATCCTGAGCTGGATGACCGCGTACCAGGCCCTCCACCGCGCCGCCCGGGTGCAGCGCGGCCAGCGCGCGCTCGTGCACGGCGCCGCCGGCGCCGTCGGCCAGGCGCTGGTCACCCTCGGCCGGCTCGCCGGCCTCGAGCTGTGGGGCACCGCGCGCGGCGAGCACGCGGCGCTGGTCCGCGAGCTGGGCGCCACGCCGATCGACTACCGGCGCGAGGACTTCACGCGCGTCCTGCCGGGCGGGTTCGACGTGGTCTTCGACGGCGTCGGCGAGGACGGCTTTCGCCGCTCGCTCGCGGCGCTCAAGCGCGGCGGCCAGCTCTGCGCCTACGGCTACTCGGCGGGCGTGCAGGCGCAGCGCAGCATGCTCACCATGCTGGGGTGGATCGCGCGCCTGTACGTGCGGCGGTGGTCGCCGGGCGGCAAGCGGGCCTTCTTCTACTCGATCAACCTGATGCGGGCGCTCCATCCCGCCTGGTTCCGGGAGGACCTCGAGCGCCTCTTCGGCCTGCTGGCCGCTGGCGCCATCCGGCCGCGCGTCGCCGAGCGGATCTCCTTCGCCGCGGTCGCCGAGGCCCACCGCCGTCTCGAGGCGGGCGGCCTCGACGGCAAGCTCGTTCTGTGCCCGGGCCTCCCGGCGTGACGCGACCGGAGGCCGCCGCGGCGCGAGCCGGGCGGCGACCTCAGGCCGGGTCGGATGAACGGCAACTCGCGGCGCGGGATCTGGCATCCAGTCAGAGTAGCTGCTGACTCCCGGGGCGCTGGCCCCGGGCCGCGAGGGACGCATGCGCATCGCCGGCATCATCTTGGCCGCAGTGAGCCTGCTCGGCGTGGGGGCCTGGGTCGCCCGCGGCGCGGCGCCGGTCAGGGCCGCGCGGACGCGGGTGGCGGCGCCCGCGCCCGCGCCGGCCGACCTCGGCCGCAGCCTCCTCGCCGGGAGCGGCGACGTGGACCATGACGGCGACGGGCTCGCCGACGAGGCCGAGGACCGGCTCGCCACCGCGCTCGCGCCCTACCTCGTGTTCGACAGCCGCGAGATGGCGCGGCGGCCGGCGGAGCCCCGCGTGCTCTTTCAGGTGCGGCCGCGCGGGTGCCTCGGCCCCGGCTGCGGTGAGGCCGCGCCGTGGACCGTGCTCGTGACCTACGCCCTGCTCTTCCGGCGCGACGGCGGCTACGGCCCGGCCTCCTGGTGCCGCAACGCCCACCCCGGCGATAACGAGGAGTTCGTGCTCGAGGCGACCTCCACCGACGGGCGGGTGTGGTGGCCGCGCCCGACGAGGCTCGGTCTCCCCGAGGCGCACGTCCGCGGCTGCACCAGCGCGCTCGAGTGGCAGGGCTCGCACGCCGTCGTCTACCTGTCCGCGGGCAAGCACCACACCTACGCCAGCACCTGCGTCGACTCGCAGCGCTCGCCCTACAGCCGCTGGGGCTGCCGCGACAGCGTCGACGGCCGCGGCGCGCGCCTGCTGGCGGCGCCCGGCGGCGCGAACGTCGGCGAGCCCGAGGCGCACCCCGCCGAGCACTTCGCGGGCCCGCTCGACGTGCTCGGCTTCCCGGGCGAGGACGCCTGGGGCCCCACCCCCTTCGTGGGCGGCTTGCGCGTGCGCTCACGCATGACCTCCAGCATGCGCTCCCTGTGGGCGCGGCACCCCTACGAGGTGCGGCCGGAGGTGTCGACCGATCACCGCACCGTCACGCAGGGGCTCGCACCACCGACGCGTTAGCGACCCCGGTCCCGCGCCGCGCCTCACATCGTGAGGACGACGCGGAACTCGGCCTTGCCGCTGATCATGCGGGCGTAGGCTTCGTTCGCCCGGGCGAGCGGGAACTTCTCGATCATGGGGCGCACGCCGGTGAGCTCCGCGAAGCGCAGCGTGTCTTCGGAGTCCGTGGGGATGCCGGAGGCCCAGCCCTGAATGCTCTTCATGCCGCCGATCAGCTGGATCGGCGTGACCTCGATGGGGTCGGCCGTCGCGCCGATGACCATCAGGCGGCCGTTGTTGCCGAGACCGCCGATCAGCGCGGACATGGCCTTCGAGCTGGGCGCGGTCGCCAGGATCGTGCGCGCGCCGCCGAGCTTCTGCAGCTCGGCCGCAGGGTCGGTGGCGGCGCTGTCGATGTAGACGCTCGCGCCCAGCTCTCGCGCGAGCGCGGCGTTGGCGGGCCCGCGGCCCACGGCGGCGACGCGGTAGCCGAATCTTCGCGCGAACTGGATGCCCAGGTGGCCCAGGCCGCCGATGCCCTGCACGGCGACCAGATCGCTCGGCATCGCGCCGCTATGCCGCAAGGCGTTGAAGGTCGTGACTCCCGCGCACAGCAGCGGGGCGGGTGCCGCGCCGCACGTGCTCGCATTCGAAGCGCCCCGCCCGCGCGGGCTCCGGCAGCTGGGTCGAATGCTTGCGTCCGAACGCCTGCATGCCGGTCTTCTCGTCGACGCAGAGCACGACGCCGCCTGGGGGTGACGCGGTAGAGAGCGTAGATGGCGGTCACCTTCGCGCGGAAGTCGGAGTTGCCGGAGACGGTGGGTCCGCAGATCAGCCAGATTCAAGATCCGCAGCACGCTGATACGACTGATGCGCCGCTCGCTGATGGCGGCCTGGAACGCAGGCCGCCGTCGGCGAGTCGCTGGTCCCGGAGGCAGCCGTCGCTCCGCTCCGCCCCCCTCCGCCCCGCTCCGCCCCGCTCCGCTCCCCTCCGCCCCCCTCCGCCTCCTTACGCTCCCCCGAGGTCCTCCAGCCGTAGCCCCAGCACCCCCAGCGCCTCGAACAGCCGCCCGTCCTCGGCCCCCGACGCGTAGTCGTCGTAGAGCTTCTTGATCTGGCGCGTCGCCTCCTGCGGAGAGCAGAGGCCGTGCCGGATGTCGCTGCTGTGCAGGAACGCGAAGGCGGGCACGCCGCGCTTGAGGAGGTCCATGGCCTCCATGAGGTAGGTGAGCCGGCAATTCGTCTCGTCGACGGCGGTCTCCTCGATGATGCCGGCGTCCCGCGAGGCCTTGATGACGAGGGCCTTGTGGTACGGGACGTACATGAACGGGAAGACCTCGGTCGGGATGAAGCCCTGCGGATCGAAGTTGGCGATCTGGAAGAGATCGCCGAAGAGCCCCTGCTCGCGCAGGTCGGGCTTCCAGCAGCAGTCCTTGCCGAGCGCCGGCATGCTGTAGATGTCCCAGTCGATGAGCTGGAACTGGTCGAAGCCCGCGACGATCAGCGGGACGCGGCGCGCGATCGCCGTCTCGGCGAGCACCCGGCGCAGGATCTCGCCGCAGTAGCCGCAGACGGCGAACTCCGTGCCGTGCGGGGCGTCCTTCCTGAAGGCGAAGCGGTACAGGTCGTGCACGCGGGCGCCGGCCCGCACCCAGGTGTGGTCCACGCCCAGCTTGGCCACGCCCAGCGCGACGTTCCGCTTCGCGGCCTCCGGCAGGAACCCGGTGTCGATCGTGAGCGCGAGGGTGCGCAGGCCGTACAGCCGGCTCATGAGGTTGAGGACGTAGGTGCTGTCCTTGCCGCCGCTGTAGGCCACGACGCAATCGTAGTCGCCGTCGGCCGGGCAGTGCTCCGCGATGATCTGGTCGAGCTGGCGCCGCATCTGCGGATCGCGGGTCTCCTCGATCACCTCGTGGTGGGCGTGGCAGTAGTTGCAGACGCCCTGGGCGTCGTACTCGATGAACCTGAACTGACTGGGGAGCAGGCAGCGGGTGCACTTGGGCAAGGCGTCCCAGCCGTCCCGCGCGCGCGTGAGCTGCGCGGCGTACCGGGTCATGCTCGGCGTCTCGGCGGGCGCCGGCGTCGGCGCGTCGACGGCAGGTCCCTGCGACTCGCTGGACTCGGTCACGGCTCTTAACATCCGACCCACGGCACTACCCCTACCCCGACCCGCTCGCAAGCATACGCCCTTCCCCGGGCCGCGTCACGTCGGAGCGCGGCGCGCGGGCGACCTCGCGGTCACCGCGGCCGCAGCCGCTCGGGCGGCAGCCACAGCTCGGCGCCGTTCATACCGCAGCGGACGAGGTGGACGCCGCGCAGCTCGCGGATCACCGTCGCCTGACGCCAGCGGCCGGCGTCGCCCTTGGCCTGGACCACCGTGCCCGGCGGGTAGCGGACGGGGGCCCACGTGCTGATGCGCTCCTGCGGGAGCCACTCGTCCCACTGCCGGCCCAGGCCGACGAAGTGCACCAGGAACCGGTCCCCCTGCACGTCCTCGATGCGGCCCTTGACCCACTTGTTGAACTGGTCGCACGCCACCACGCGGCGGCCGATCGCCGGCCCCGGCCGGGGCGTCGTCGCCAGGGCGAGGCGCAGGCGGCGCAGCCGGTCGTCGCTCGCCCCGAAGCTGCACAGCTGCCCCACGGTGAAGGCCAGCTCGTCGGCGATGTGCTCGGCCAGCTCGTCGAGGATCACGCTGCCGTCGCCGTCGCGGTCGATCCAGCGCCGGCCCCCGAAGGCGTCGACGAGGCTCTCGGTGAAGTAGGACGCGGCCGTCGTCGGCCGGGTCGCCATCGCCGCGGACAGGCAGGCCCACGGCACGTTCAGCGGCCGCTGCGCCAGCGCCTTGCCGAA
>DASXVK010000635.1:0-16400 GCA_036504295.1 Polyangia bacterium | reverse complement strand
ATCGGCGGGCCGAAGATGGCGCCGCGGCGGACGCTCACGCCGACGCGGACGTCGACCACGCGGGCGCGCATGTGCAGCACGCGCACGCGCGGCCCGGCGATGACGTAGCCGGCCCAGCTGGGGTTGTAGACCTGGGCCGGCGGCACGTACACCCAGTAGTCGAGCGGCCACGGAGCGGCGCCGGCCGGCGCGAGCGGCGCCCAGCCGATGGCGTCGTCGGTGTAGCGGAACTCGACGGTGGCCGGCATCCAGGTGCGGCCCGGGACCCAGTACCACGAGGTGCGCACCGGATCCCAGCCCCAGCGGCCGTAGTGGAACGGGCCCCAGCCCCACGGGTAGTCCGAGACCCAGGTCCAGCCGCGGGTCGTGTGGGCCCAGCGGCCGCCGCGGTGGAACGGCCGCCAGCCGGCGCCGACGACGTCGCCCGACGGGTACCAGACGGTGCCCTGGCCCTCGGTCTGCACCCAGTTCCCGTAGGGCGCGAGCGCCTCGGTGAAGGACTCGGTGTCGGGCAGGTCCTCGGTCGGCTCGGGCGCCGTGCACTCGTCGGTCCGGGCCTTCACGGCCGCGTCGAGATCGGCGCCGCAGGCCTCGACGACCACCGCGGCGTCGCGGAAGTCGTCGACCATGGTGTCGCGGTCCATCGAGCACGCGAGCTCGAAGACGTCGAGGCACCCGGGGCTGGCCTGGAACGCCAGGTCGTTCTGCTCGCGCCAGGCGGTGATGTTCTTGGCGTCGCTGCACAGGAAGCCGAGCCAGCCGTCGCGCCACTGCGTCTGCTCGGCGCTCTCGGCGAAGCCCCCGTCGTCGTTGCTCTTCATCATGTCGGCCGCGGTCCGCAGGAAATTGACGTAGGCGGCCATCTGATCGGCGGCGACGGGCCGGGCCGGCGCCGGGCAGCGATCCGCCCGCGCCAGGGCGGGCGCGGCGCAGAGCGCGAGGACGACCAGGTACCTCAGGTGGTGCATCGGTTCCTCCTTCAAGGGGCAACGGCCGGGCGAGCATCGTCACGAGTGTCCGGCCCGCCGGAATCGACCGGGCGCGGCGGCGCGTTATTCAATCCCGACCGTCACGGAGGGTAGCAGAAGCCGCCGGGCCGGGGTAGCTGGCGACGGGACTGGCGACGGGGGCCGCCGGGGCGCGACCATCAAAGAAGCCGGGCCGGGGTAGCGGGCGACGGGGCCTGACAGCCCGGCTCGTGGATTCCGCCGGGGCACGCGCTGGGCCTCAGCCCGGGCCGCCCGGCTCTGCCCTCGGCGCCGGGATCGTCATGATGATCGTGCTCTGGCCGTCGCGCGCGGCGCGCACCATGATGCCGGCCTGGCGGTCGCCCTTGGAGTAGGCGAGCTCCGTGCCCTCGGCACCGGCGCGCGGCGGCGCCGCCTTCCAGCCGAGCTCCTGCATCACCTTGCCGTAGTGCGCGACCGTGTCCGCGGCCGCCGCCTTCGTCTGATAGATCAGCGTGATCCGCGTGTCGAGCGCGATCTGCGTCTGCAGGGTCGCCGCCGGCGGCGGCGGCACATCCTTGGGCCAGGCGGAGAGCGCGTCGCCCACGGGCGGGGCCGGGGCCGGCGCCGGCGCTCCCCCGGGGCCCGCCTCGCCCCCGACGCCGAGCGCCTTCGCGATCTCGGGCGGCAGCCCCTTGCCGCCCGAGGCTCGCAGGGCCTTCAGCACCTCGGGCGGGATCGTCTTCCCATCCGACGGGGCACCCAGCGAGAGGGCCTTGGCGAGGTTGGGCGGCGGCGCCAGCGCGCCGGACGGGCCCGGCGGCCCGGGGGCCTTGGCGAGGTCCGGTGGGGCCGCCGGCTGCGCGGCGCCGCCGTCGGGTCCGGCCGGCGCGCGGCGCACGCCGGGCGCGTCGATGGCGCCCCGCACGCGATCGAAGGTGTAGACGCCGGCGACGAGCGCGACCAACACGAGGATGACCTTCGTCGCCTCGCGGCGGAAGACGCCTGGATGCTCGCCCGGATCACGCGCCCGCTTCATGGCCCGCGATTGTCGGCGAGAGGCGGGCGCCACGTCAAACGCTACCGCGCAAAAAGACGCTTGACGGTCCCCCCGCGGGTCTGGGATGGTCCCGGGTGCATGCCGGTTCTCAGGGGACGGCTCCGGGGCAGCGCGCTGCCGCGTGCCCGCATCGCCGGACGTCGCGTCGTGCGCGCGATGGCGTGGCTGCTCTGCCTGCTCTTCTCGTTCGTGGCGCACCGCGGCGAGGCCCGCAAGGGCGGCCGCCGGGCCCCGGGGCCGCAGACGCCCAAGCGGGCCCTGAACATGCCGCCCGACTGGACCTGGCCGCCGTCGCCCCGGATGATCGAGGAGGGCCGCCGCTGCCTGGAGCGGCTCGACCACCTCGGCGTGGTGTGGGAAGAGGGCCGGCCGACCAAGAAGGTGACCACCCCCGTCGTCATCCCGGGCATGGAGCTCGGGGGCGTCAAGATCACCCCGCTCTACGGCAAGCCGCCCTACGTGATGGACTGCCACCTCGCCGAGACGCTCGCGGCGGGCGCGGCGCCGGTCCTGCTGCGCAACGGGGTGCGCGAGATCCGCGTCACGTCGCTGCACGCCTACCGCAACCTGCGCGGCCGGCGCATCATGAGCCGCCACGCGGTCGGGCTCGGCGCCGACATCTACGAGTTCGTGATGACCAACGGCAGCGTCCGTCGGGTCAAGGGCGGGTACTGGACGCGCGACGGCGCGCTGAAGACGATCGAGCGCGGCCTGCGCGAGACCGGGCTCTTCCGCGGCCCGATCACGCCCGGCAACGACCGGCGCGGCCACAACGACCACTTCCACATCGAGGCCCGCACCCCCGCCGAGCGCCGCACCCCCGCGCCGAACGCGTAGGGAGACACGCAGCCCCTACCTAAGCACATGAAACCCCAGGCGTCCTAGCCCACAGCGCGCAATTCGTTCTGACGCGACGCGTCGCAACGAATTGCGCGCTGTGGGCTAAAAGTCCTGCGAACTCGGAAGCTTACGGGGTGGCTGCGTGTCCCCTACACCTCCCAGCGCCCGGGGTTCATGATCCCGTCGGGATCGAGCAACCGCTTCACCTCGCGCACCAGCCGCTGGAAGCCCGGGTCGAGGTGCGTCTTGAGGACGTCCACGGCCCAGCCCGGCGTCTTGTAGGGGATGAACCCGAGCGGCAGGATGGCGTCGAGCATCGCCCCGGTCGCCTCGCGCGCGCGGGCCACCTCCGCCGGCACCTTCTTGTCGAAGGTGAGGATGTAGCGCAGCACGGCGAAGTGGCCCCCCTTCATCGGCCGCGACACGAGGATGGGCGGGTAGCCGAACCGGTCGAGGACGGCCTGCCCCGCGGCGGCGCCCTCCTCGAGGCGCGAGAGCGGCCCGTAGGTGCCGACCCACGTGAGCCCGCCGCCCGGGTGGTCGAGCAGGAAGTCGAGGCGGGTCGGGAAGTCGGCGAACTTGGCGAGGCGCGGCTCGATCGCGACCAGCTCCGGCACCGCGATCGGGTCCTCGAGGCCGTGGCCGGCGGCGCGGACGTCCTTGAGGATGGTGCCGAGGATGCGCGCGTTCTCCTCGAGCGCCGCCGGGGTGTAGCCCGAGAGATCCACGTAGAGGAAGAAGTCGGGCTCGTCGGGATCGCGGGGCGCCGGGTGCTCGACCCCGAGGAGCAGCTTGCCGGTCGGCCAGGAGAGGCCGCCGACGTCGTCCGCGACGCGAGCGCGGCTGAGCTCGCGCATGGCGGCGATCGCCGCCTCGCGCTCGTAGCAGAGGACGAAGAGGCGGCGCCGGTGCCGCGGGCGCGGCCAGAGCTGCAGGCCCATCTTCGTGACCACGCCGGTCGTGCCCTGGAAGCCGACGAAGAGGCCGGTGAGATCGGGCAGGGGCCCGCGCGAGCACCAGGAGCGGCCCGCGGCCGCGGCGCCCGTACGCGCGAGGCTCCCGTCGGGCAGCACGACCTCGAGGCCGGAGATCCAGTCGGCCATCGAGCCGTGGGCGAAGCTGAGGTTGCCGAGCCCGTCGAGGAGGCAGTTCGCCATCACCGACGAGTCCGGCGGCGACAGCGGATAACCGACGACCAGATCGAGCTGGCGCTCGTCGAGGTGGCGCTTGAGGCCCTCCCAGGTCACACCGGGCTCGACCACCGCGTAGAGGTCGGCCTCGTTCACCTCGACGATCTGGTCCATGTGCGCGAGGTCGAGGACGACCGCGCCGCGGGCCGGGATCGTGAGGCCGCCGACGTTCGTGCCGGCGACGCGCGGCACGAGCGGCGTGCGCGCCGCGCGACAGGCGCGCACGACGCCCTGGACCTCCGCGACGGTGCGGGCGTCGACCACGAGCGCGGGCTCGCCGGCCGGGTTCTCGGTCATGTCCTCGGCGACGGCGGCGAGGGCCGCCGGGTCGTCGTGGACGCGGCCGTCGGGCAGCACCGCCGCGAGCGCGGCGCGCAGGTCGGTGAGCGGCATCGGTGACCCTCCGCGCGAGATGTTAGCGGCGGGCGCGCATCTCGGCGAGCACGGCGCGCTGGGCCGCCGGGTCGAGGACCGCGCGGATCGCCGGGAAGATCGTCGCCTCCTCGAGAGCCAGGTGGGGGCCGAAGAGGTCGGCGAGGGCGCCCGCGCCGGCCGTGAGTGTCGCGGCGTGCTCCGCCAGGCGCGCCGGGTCCGCCGCGACCTCGCGCCAGGCCGGGGCGAGCATCGCGAGCCGGGCGTGAATGGCCTCGTGCTGCGCGCTCATGACGGCGAGCGCGGCCGCGACCTCGGCCGGCGCGCCGGCGGCGTCGAGGCGTGGGCGGATGGACGCGTCCTCGTCCTCGGAGTGCAACGGGAGCGACTCGCCGAAGTAGCGCGCGAGCCGCGCGGCGGCCTCCGCGATCTGGGCGGGCGGCGCGGTCGCGCCGGCGGCCAGCCGCCCCGCGAGCGCCGTCATGGCCCGGATGCGCTCGTGACAGGCGGTGAGCAGGTCGACGGCGTCCTCCTCGCGGCCGGGATCGGGCCGGGGGGCGCGGATCTGGGTCAACATGTCGGATCTATGGTGCGGTCGCGGCCGCCGCGCCAGCATCAGAGGTCAGGGCTCAGGGCGCGGCTGGCCCCGGGGAGCCCGGCCCCTGGTTTCGAGCCTGTTCGCCCTTGCACCAGCTCCACTTCGAGGCCACTGAAAGTCTCTATGTGCTGTGGAACTTCGCGTCGCCGCGCCGAGCGTTGCTCCGCGAGTGCCACGAGAGGAAGAGCCTAGATGGGCCGCGTCCGAGAGGTCAGCCAATCCCCCGGTACCGCGCTCGTGCGCGCCGGCGGCGCGGCGCGCGCCGAGAGTCTCGCGGCCCTCCGCCTGGTCGCGGACGCCGCCCTCGCGCCGCTCCCGCTGGACGAGCTGCTGCCCGCGCTGGCCGGGCGCATCCGCCGGGCGCTCGCCAGCGACTTCGCGGCCATCCTCCTGCTCAGCGACGACGGGACGCGGCTCGTGCCCGGCGCGGCGGACGGCCTCGACGGCGCGCCCGGGCCGCGCGCGGAGATCCCGCTCGGGCAGGGGGTCGCGGGGCGCACCGCGGCGCTCGGCTGCCCCGTCGTGGTCGACGACATCGCCGCCATGGACGGCCCCGATCGTCTGGCCGGCCCCTTGCGCTCGCTCGCGGGCGCGCCGATCCGCGCCGGGGGGCGCGCCGTCGGCGTGCTCGAGACCGGCACCCTGGACCTGCGCCACCTCGACGACGGCGACGTCGAGGTGCTGGGCCTGATGGCGGACGCCTGCGCGCTGGCGATCGACCGGGCGCGCGCTCAGGCCGAGGTCCTGGCCCGCGCGCCCGACGTCGCGGCCCGCGACTGGGTCACCCTGATCGGCACCGTCGCGCTCGCGCGCGACTTCGCCGAGCGCAAGCGGCGCGAGGAGGCGCTCGACGAGAGCGACCGGCGCCAGCGTGAGCTGGTCGAGGCGCTGCAGGAGGCGGAGCGGCGCAAGGACGAGTTCCTCGCGATGCTGTCGCACGAGCTGCGCAACCCCCTGGCCGCGATCAGCACGAGCGGCTACGTCCTCGGCAAGGCCGCGCCGGGCAGCGATCACGCCCGGCGCGCCCACGCGGTGATCGAGCGGCAGACGCGCCACCTGGCCCGCATCGTCGACGACCTGCTCGACCTGACCCGCGTGTCGCGCGGCAAGATCGAGCTCAGGCGCGCGCCCATGGACCTGCACGCGCTCGTGCGGCGCACCGCCGCCGACTTCGAGGGCACGCTGCGCGCCCGCGCCATCGAGCTGGAGCTCGTGGCCGCCGACGAGCCGATCATGGTCGACGGGGACGCGACGCGCCTGGCCCAGGTGGTCGGGAACCTGCTGCACAACGCGGCCAAGTTCAGCGATGCCGGCGGCACCGTGACGATCACCGTGGCGGCGGACGCCGGCGCGGGCGCGGCGCTCGTGCGGGTGCGCGACACCGGCATCGGCCTCGACGAGAGCACGCTCGACCAGCTCTTCGAGCCGTTTCAGCAGGCCGACCGGAGCCTCGCGCGCACGCGCGGGGGGCTCGGGCTCGGGCTCGCGCTCGTCAAGCGCCTCGTCGAGATGCACGGCGGCGCGGTGTCGGCGGCGAGCGCGGGGCTCGGCCACGGCGCCGAGTTCACGATCCGGCTGCCGCTGGTTCAGACCGTGGCGCCGCCGGAGCCGCCCGTCGCGGCCGCGGCCGCGACGGCGCGGCGGGTGCTCATCATCGAGGACAACGTGGACGCGGCGGAGAGCCTGAAGGAGGCGATCACGTTCGGCGGCCGCCACCAGGTCGACGTGGCGTACGACGGGCCCGAGGGGCTGCGCAAGGCGCAGGAGCTGCGCCCCGACGTGATCCTGTGCGACATCGGGCTGCCCGGGATGGACGGCTATCAGGTCGCGCGCGCGGTGCGCGCCGATCCCCGCCTGCGCGGCGCGCACCTCGTCGCGCTGACGGGGTACGCGTTGCCCGAAGACGAGCAGCGGGCCGCCGCGGCCGGCTTCGAGCGCCACCTGGCGAAGCCCGCGCGCCTCGAGCAGCTCGAGGACGTGCTGGCGGCGTCGGGACCGCCGGTGCTGGCACGCTGACGGGGGGCTGGCTCGGCTCGGCTCGGCTAAGCGGCGCCGCGCCAGCCCAGGGCCGCCCGGACGCGAGCGCGCGCCCGGTAGGCGCGGGTCTTGACGTTGGCCGCGGTGAGCCCGAGGCGCTCCGCGATCTCGTCCTCGGTGTAGCCCTCGACGAAGCGGAGGCGGAACACCTCCCGGTAGCGCGGGCCCATCTCCATCAGGCTCGCGTCACAGCGAGCGAGCTGCTGCGCGGCGGTGAGCCGCTCCTCGGCTGACGGCTCGGCGGTGGCCGGGTCGAGGTCGGTCACCTCCCCGTCGGCGCTCGACGCCATCGGGAGGGGCGGCGGCCGTCGCCGCTGCTTCCGCAGGTGCATGAGCGCCGTGGTGGCGGCGATGCGGTACAGCCACGTCGTGAAGCGCGAGTCCCCGCGGAACTTCTCGCGGTGGCGGTGAGCCAGGATCAGCGCCTCCTGAGTGACGTCCTGCGCGTCCTCCTCGTTCTTGAGGTACTTCAGCGCGACTCCGTACACGAACTCGCGCTCCCGGGCGGAGAAGCGGACCTGCTTGAGATCTGCGGACAGAGGCTGATTTGGCATTACCCTCCCGGTGTCGAGGTTTGAGCCTGAAGCAAGACGCGGGCCAACACTGCCCGAGACCGTGTGCTCCGACGGGGACGGGCCGGCGCGCGGCCCGCCGGCGTCCAGGCGCGTGGACAATGTAGGTGTTCGGGTGGACGGGGCGGCTCAGCACCAACGAGGCTCGCGGGGGCGGCGCCTCAGCAACAACGAGGCTCGCGGGGGCTCGCCTCAGGCCGCGCGGCGGGCGAGGCGGGCGCGCACGCGCGTGCGGGCGCGATAGGCGCGCGTCTTGACGGTGGCGACGTTGAGGCCGAGCTGCTCGGCGATCTCCTCCTCGCTGTAGCCCTCGACGAAGCGGAGGCGGAAGATCTCGTCGTAGCGCCCGCCCAGCCGGGCGAGGCTCGCCTCGCACTGCTCGACCTGCTCGACCGCCGCGGTGCGCTCCTCGGGCGAGCTCTCCAGGCTCACCGGCTCGCGCTCCGCCTCCTCGGTGTCGCCGCCCTGCGCCAGCACGAGGGCCGGCGGCCGCCGGCGCTGCTTGCGCAGGTGCATGAGCGCGGTCGTGGCGGCGATACGGTACAGCCACGTGGTGAACCGCGAGTCGCCGCGGAACTTGTCCTGGTGGCGGAAGGCGAGCAGCAGCGCCTCCTGGGTCACGTCGTGCGCGTCCTCCTCGTTCTTGAGGTACTTGAGCGCGACGCCGTACACGAACTCCCGCTCACGGGAGGTGAAACGAACCTTCTTCAGCTCGGCGGACGACGTCTGACGTGACATGGGTCTCCCCTCCGTGACCGGCGGCTTCTGGCCTGAGCAAGCGCTGGGCCAGGCGCCGGCCGCGCCGGTTCTCGACGGAGGCCACGCGGCGGCTCGGGCGGGGGTGTCAAGACGGCTGGACGCTCGGTGCTCGAGCTGGACGGACGCGGCCGTCCACGCCGTTTTGCGCCGCGTGCGGCCGTCGGAAATATCGGAAATGCGGAGGCGTGCGGGACGCGATCGCAGGGGGCTCCGCGGCGCTACGCGCTGGGGTGCACGGGCGGGAGCTGGCGGCCGCCCATCGTGGTGCGCTCGAGGTCGCCGAGGTCCTGGAACAGGGCGGCGAGCGCGTCGCGCGCCGCGCTCGGCGGCTGCGCCGCGAGCGCCCGGCGCGCCCGCTCGTAGAGCTCGGGCACGTGGAGGCGCCAGTAGCCCGATGGGGCGGTGCCCAGGAGGACCACGTCATCGGGGAGGCGCCAGAGGCTCGCCGCGGTCAGCCGGGTGAGGACATCCATGGCCAGGTCGATGTCGTCCATGCACTCGCCTCGAGACGCGCGGCGTTACCGAGTGTGATGCCTGAGCCGCCCTGGCTGCTGGTCGGCGACGGCTCGAACGGATTCCGACGCGTTCGGCCGCCTCGCGCCATCGTACCAGACGGGGGGCTCAGGGAGGGGGCGATGAACGCGATCACCGCGTTACCGGACCATGGGGGGGTGGTCAGCCTGCAGCGGCGCCACCGCCCGGTCCCGTGCCTCTACTGCGGCGGCACGGCCGCGCCGCGCGCGGCGGCCGCGGTGCTCCCCGACGAGCTCGGCGCCGTCCGTGTCCCGGGGCAGATCTGTGCGACGTGCGCCGGGCGGGCCCGCGTCCTCGAGGCCGAGCTGGTCCGCGCCGCCCGGCTCATCCTCATGGTCGGCAGCGGCGACCTGCGCACGCCGACGCGCGGCGTGCCCGCCCTCGATCTCCCGCTGGTCGAGCGCGCCCTCGCGCGCACGGCGCTCGGCTTCATCGCCCTCGCGCGGGGGCCCCAGGCGGCGCGGGCCGACACCTTCGCGTGGCTGCGCCGCGCCGCCGATGAGCAGCCGGGACCGGGGCGCGTGGTCACGTGGCTCGTGGGCGGAGGCCGCCGCCCCCAGCCGCTGCGCCGCTGGGCCAAGGGCTTCGCGCGCGGCGGCCACCACACCGTGCTGCTCGCGATCTACGCCCAGCGGCCGGTCGTGACGGTCAGCCTCTTCGGCCGGCCCTTCGCCGCCGTGTGGCTGACGCCGGGCCCCGCGCCCGCCGCCCTGCCGCGCGGCACGGCCGTCGCCCTGGTCCTCGCCTACCAGAGCGGCGCGCACGAGATCGTCGACGCCGCCGGCGCCCCGGGGCGCTTCTACAACCTCTTCTCGCCCGGGCGCGAGCGCGACGCCGCGTGAAGAAGGCGGAGCCTCGCTTCACGGTGCGGCCGCGCCGCACGCCGCCGCGCAGGCGCTGCCGTCCGGGCGGCCCAGCTCGAAGGCGCCGCACGACTCGTCGCTCGCCCCGCAGGTGCCGCCCGGTCCGACCCGGCAGGTGTGCGGGCCGGGGCCGAAGGCGCACGGCCAGCAGCTCCCAGCGCCGTCGCATGAGCAGGCCATGCCGGTCCAGCCGGACGCCTGCAGCACGCAGCCGGCGCAGGCGGCGGCGAGGCCCGCGGTTCCGCTGACGCACGCGGCGCGGCAGGCGTCCTCGTCGGCGCCGCTGCACGGGCCGGCCGGCGCGGTGCAGGCGGCGGCGCACTCGGCCGGATACGACGGCGTGCTCTCGGCGCACGCCGCTGCCGCGAGCGCCAGGGCCAGCGCCGCGGCGGGCAGGGCGGCGGTGCGGGTCATGCACCTCTTGTCGCATCATCGTCGCCGCCCGGTCAAGCGCGCGGATGAATCGGGACCGATGGGCCGGAGCCGGCCGGGTTTCGGCACGACCCGTGCAACGCGGGCGCGCTGCCCACGATTGCACACGGGCATCAAAGCAGCGTAGGTCGTCACGACAGGCCACCGGCTTTTCGACTCCGCAAATTCGGGCTCGAGCCGAGCGCGGTCCTGGGAGGGATCCAGATGTGCAGGCTGCAGGCAGCATCGGGTCCGGAGCGGATGGGACGGGGCACGATCCTCGTCGTCGACGATGATCGGGACGTGCGCGAGGTCCTGCGCGACATCCTCGAGGCGGACGGCTTCGCCGTCGAGACCGCCGCCGACGGCCGCGAGGGGCTGCAGAAGATGTCGTCGGTGACGGGCCTCTCCCTCGTGCTCCTCGACCTGATGATGCCCGTGATGAGCGGCCTCGAGCTGCTCAAGGCCCGCAGCGTCATGAGCGGCATCCACGCCATCCCCGTGGTCCTGCTGAGCGCGTACGCGAACTGCGCCGACGCCAGCGACGAGGTGGCGGCGCGGCTGCCGAAACCCGTCGAGGTCGCCACCCTCCTGCGCGTCGTCCACCGTCACTGCCTGGCGGCGTGAGCGTCCCCGCCCCACGGTCCACCGAGGCTGGCGCCCCCCCTTCGGCATCAGAAACCTTTGTACCTGCGCGTCGGGCGGGCAATTTGGCCATGAGCGTGGACGGAACGGTGGCGGGCGAGCCCGTGCAGCACGCGGCGCTCCCGGAGCTGGTGGCCGAGGAGTTGCAGCCGACCGCGCCGACGCTGGCGCAGCTGACCGCCTTCGTCGAGGCGTACCGCGCGGTGCTGCGCGGCCCGACCTTCCCGGACGCCGCCCGGGCGCTATTTCGCATCTCGAAACGTTTGATTGGTGCGCCGGCCGGGTACCTCGCCCTGCTCTCGACCGACGGTCAGGTTGCCGACGTGATGTGCCTGGAGACCGGCGGGCTGCCGTGCGGCATCGCCCCGGGGACGCCGATGCCGCTGCGCGGCCTGCGCGCCGAGGTCGCCCGCCTGCGGCACGGCGCCGTCATCAACGACTTCGCCGCGAGCCCGTGGGCCCGCCTCCTGCCGCCGGACCACCCGCGGCTCGAGAACATCCTCTTCACGCCGCTCCTCTTGAAGGGCGAGGTCACCGGCCTGCTCGGCCTGGGCAACAAGCCTGGCGGTTTCACCGACGCCGACCTGGGCCTGGCCGAGGGCTTCGGCGAGCTCGCCGCGCTCGCGCTCGGCAGCAGTCAGCTGCAGGCGCAGCTGCTCTTCTCCGACCGGATGGCCGCCCTCGGCACGCTCGCGGCCGGGGTCGCTCACGAGATCAACAATCCGCTCTGCTACCTCACGGCGAACCTCGACCTCATCGCCCGCGATCTCGGGGCCGCGGCCGAGGTCATGGGCGACGTCCCGGCTGGCGGGCGCGCGCTCCTGGACGGCGTCGCCCGCAAGCTCGGCCACGCCCGCGACGGCGCCGAGCGCGTGCGGCTGAGCACCCCGGGCCGCGGCACGACCTTCCGGGTGGCGCTCCCCGTGGCCGCCGACGGCGCCGCGGCGCATGGGCTGGGCGCCGCCCCGGACCCGGACCGCGCCCCGGTCGCCGGGGGCCGCGGCCGCATCCTCGTCGTCGATGACGAGGAGCTGGTCTGCGCCGCGCTCCGCGACGCGCTCGCGGAGCACGACGTGGTCGCGGTGACCGAGCCCCAGGTGGCCGCCAAGTGGCTGGACCAGGGTGCGCGCTTCGACGTCATCTTCTGCGACCTGATGATGCCGCAGATGACCGGGCCCGAGCTCTACGACCACGTGGTGCGGATCGACCGCGCCCAGGCCGAGCGGATGGTGTTCGTGACCGGAGGCGCGTTCACGCCGCGCGCCCGCTCCTTCCTGGCGCGCGTCACGAACCTGCGGCTCGAGAAGCCGTTCGACCTGCACGCCCTGCGCGCGCTGGTCCGCGACCGGCTGGCGCTCCGGCCGGCCGAGTAGCCCCTCGCCTACCGGTGCCGCGTTGCGGCAGCGGGGCCCGGCGGATCGGGCTGGACGTCGGCCGCCAGCCGCTGGGCCTCGCCGATCGCGGCTTCGTCGACCGGCGCGCCGGAGTAGTAGGATCGCTCGACCAGGCGCGCGAGGGCGCGGTGCGACGGTCCGGCGCCGCTGCGGGTGAGCACCTCGCGCGGGGTGCGGATCCACAGGAGGTCGGGGTCCGGCAGCAGCGCGAGCGCGACCCCGCGGTACACCTCGAGGACGCGCAGGCGCACGGGCATGAGCTCGACCCGCACCCCGCGCAGCTCGCCGCGGTGGGGCAGGGCGACCACGAAGCGCTCGCTCAGGTACCCCGCGGCGGTCACGGTGACCTGGTACCGGCCGGGGGCGAGCGCCTCGGCGGCGAAGCACCCGTCCGCCGCGCTGTCGAGCCGGGGCGCGGCGCCGCCGGCCTCGGGGGCGAGGTCGACCGTCGCGGCCGGGACCCCTCGCCGGGTGTAGACGTCCACCACGTGGCCGCAGAAGCCGTGGTCGTCGCGCGGCCGCAGCGAGTGGAGCCTCCCCGCCCGCGCCGCGTGGAGTCCGGGCCGCAGCGCCACCTCGGCGGGAGGCCCGGCCGCGGGCTGCCCGGCCTGCCGCCGCCGCAGCCGCCACAGCCCGCCCGCCGCGAGGAGCACGGCCGTGAGCCCGAGCGGCAACGTCAGCCAGCGGCGCGGGACGGGCGCGGTGATGGTGACCCGGCGCTCCGCGGCCTCGGTGCCGCCGTACTGGCCGTCCTCGACCACCGCGAGCCGCAGCCGGTGCGCGCCGGCGCCGAGCGGCAGCCGCAGGGCGAAGCGACCGTGCGCGTCCGCGCGCGTGACGAACCGGCGCTCGCGGCCGTGCCGGGTCGCGATGACGACGACCTCCCGCCCGGCCACGCCGGAGCGCAGGCGGGCGTCGATCACCTCGCCCGAAACCATGACGCCGTCCGGGAGCACCGTAGTGTCTGCCAGGACCCGGGTGCGGGCGCGGACCCGCAGGAGCGGGCTCTCGGCCCGGGCCACGCCGGCGGCGCATAAAATCGCCGCCAGGACCCATGTAGGAAAAAAACGCACCTTGCCGTGCCCCGCGCCGCCTTACTGTATCTTATCTTGGCTGATAGGTTTTTTGACACCACGGGATCGTCGGGGGTACCCTGAGATCCCCCCGGGATCTACACATTCCTGTTGACCCTCTCGTTGCCATATGTGTAAGGTAACGTCACTCAGGCCACGGTAGCGAGAGAGGGAGCCGCCGCCATCGGGGCGGGACACGCGAATGCGCATCCGCAAAGTCGAGATCCTCGGGTTCAAGTCGTTCTGCGACAAGACCATCCTGATGTTCGACCAGCCTATCACAGGCGTGGTCGGGCCGAACGGGTGCGGCAAGTCGAACGTCGTCGACGCCATCCGCTGGTGCATGGGCGAGCAGTCGGCCAAGCAGCTCCGCGGCAAGTCGATGGAGGACATCATCTTCAACGGCTCCGAGTCGCGCGGGCCGATGGGGATGGCCGAGGTCTCCCTCACGTTCCTCAACGACGACGGCCAGGTGCCGCTCGCGTTCCAGGCCTACGCCGAGATCGTGATCACCCGCCGCCTCTACCGCGACGGCGAGAGCGAGTACCTCATCAACAAGGTGCCCTGCCGCCTGCGCGACGTGGTCGACCTCTTCCTCGGCACCGGCGTCAGCAGCAAGGCCTACTCCATCATCGAGCAGGGGCGCATCGGCTTCGTCGTGTCCTCGAAGCCCGAGGACCGCCGCCACCTCATCGAGGAGGCGGCCGGCATCACCAAGTACAAGCACCTGCGCCAGGCCGCCGAGCGGAAGATGGAGCTCACGCGGCAGAACCTGCTGCGCCTCACCGACGTGTGCAACGAGATGGAGCAGCGGCTCGGCTCGCTGCGCCGCCAGGCGCAGAAGGCCGAGCGCTACAAGCGCTACAAGGGCGAGATGAAGGACCTCGACCTGTGGGGCGCCACCCATCGCTACCTCGGCTTCATGGCCGAGGACCGCGTGCTCCGCGCCGCCCTCGAGCAGGCCGCCACCCGCCAGGGCGAGGTCGCGAGCGACCTCGAGCGCCGCGAGCTGCTCCTCGAGCAGCGCCGGCTCGAGGCGGCCCAGGAGGAGCGGCGGCTCGCCGGGCTCCAGGAGAAGCTGTACGAGGTCGACAACACCATCAAGCTGACCGAGTCGTCGGCCGAGTTCCACGCCCGCGAGGCCGGCGAGCTCGAGCAGCGCGGCCAGGCCGCGACCCGCGAGATCGAGGTCATCGACCAGCAGTCGGCCGAGCTGACGGCGGCGATGGAGCGCGCGCGCACCGACGCGCGGAGCCACGAAGAGGACTGCACCACCGAGATCGCGAAGCTCGGCGAGGCCGAGGCCGGCTACCGGGCCCTGCGCGAGGAGCTCTCCGCCGTCCAGTCGCAGGTGGACCGGGCGAAGGCGGAGCACGCCAACCTCGGCGCCCGCGCCGCCCGCGACGAGAACCACGCCGAGGGCCTCCAGCGCCGTGTCACCGACCTCGACGGCCGCCTCGCCCGGCTCACCGAGGAGGCCGAGAAGCTGGCCGCGCGCTGGGACGTGGTGCACGCCGAGACGACGTCGCTCAACACCACGCTCGGCGGCCTCAAGCAGATGCGCCTCGCCATCGGCCAGCGCAAGGAGGAGCACGAGGCGCGCCTCAAGGACCTGCGCGACCGCGTGCAGCGCGGCGAGGTCGAGCTGGAGACGCTGCGCACCGAGCTGCACCGCCGCCGCTCCCGCCTGACGTCGCTGCAGGAGATCGCGCAGCGCTACGAGGGCTTCCAGCGCGGCGTGCGCGCGATCATGCAGCACCGCGACGCGCCCCGCGACGGCGTGCGCGCGCTCGTCGCCGACATCATCGACGCGCCCGCCGACTACGAGGCCGCGGCCGAGGCCGTCCTCGGCGAGCGGCTCGGCAACATCATCGTCGCCGACCACGAGGTCGGCCTGCGCGCCATCGAGTTCCTGAAGAGCCGGGCCGAGGGGCGCTCGAGCTTCATCCCGCTCGCGGTGCGGCTCGGCGCCACGCAGCCGGCGCTGCCGGCCCCGCGCGCCGCCGCGGGGCGGCCCGGCGGGGGGCACTTCGAGGTCGAGCTCGGCGACGCGGAGGTCGCCGGCGAGGGCCTGGCGGCCGTCGGCGAGACCCGGGTCGTGTCGCTGGCCGCGGCCGCCGAGACCGGCGTTCCGAGCGCCCTCGCCGCGAGCGAGCGCGCGCGCTTCGCCGAGGTCATCCGCCGCGTGGCGGAGGAGCGCGGCGACCACGACGAGGAGCTCTCCGACCAGGTCCGCGCGGTCACCCGCGAGCTCGGCGCCGAGGCCCGGGGGCTGAGCCTGAGCGGCCCCGGGGTGCGCGGCCGCCTCATCGACCTGTGCGGGTACGACCACGACTACGAGCAGGTGGCCGAGTTCCTCCTCGGCGACGTCGTGGTCGTCGAGGACCTCGACACCGCCCTCGCGCTGTGGCGCGAGCTGGACGGCGCCGGCCCGACCCTGGTCACGCTCGACGGCGAGGTCGTGGACCCCCACGGCGTCGTCACCGGCGGCTCGCGCGAACGCTCCGGCGCCGGCGTCCTGCAGCAGAAGCGCGAGATGCGCGAGCTGGAGGAGATCATCGTCGGCCTCGAGCGCGACCTCGAGCAGACCTTGGCGCGCCACGTCGCCTGCAAGACCGACCTCGCCCAGACCGCCCAGGCGCTCGAGGAGCTGAAGCGGGACAGCCACAGCGGCGAGATGGACATCCTCACCCACGAGAAGGACCTCGGCCGCGGGCGGCAGGAGCTCGAGCAGCTCGCGTCGCGCCGCCACCGCACCGAAGACGAGCGGGGCGAGCTCGACGCCGCCAAGGACGAGGCCGCGCGCGAGCGCGAGCAGACGGTCGTGCGGCTGGCCGAGGCCCGCGAGCGGCTCGCGGTGCTCACCGCGGACCTCGCGCGCCTCGGCGGGGCCGGGCAGGAGCTGCTCGGCCGCGTGGACGCCGCGGCGGCGCGCACGACCGAGCTGAAGGTCCGCGTCGCGATGGTGCAGGAGTGGCGCGAGGCGGCCCACGCGCAGCTCGGGCGCCTCGAGGCCCAGGCCCGCGAGCACGCGGCCCGGCGCGAGCGCCTCGGCCGGCAGAGCGCCGAGGGCGTGGACCGCGCCGCGGCCCTGCGCACCCAGGT